>JBFWXW010000004.1:0-171188 GCA_050187075.1 Kofleriaceae bacterium
GACTCCTGCTCGATCTCGAGCGATTGCCGCTGATGATCGATCGTCACGTACGGCAGCGAGCCCTCCCACAGCACGCGATGGCCGCGATAATCGGCGAGGTACACCATGATCCCGGCGGACTCGGTGGGCCGCCAGTGGAACTTCCAGTTGGCTTCGTTGATCACGTTGGTCATCACCACTGCTCCGCTGGAACGACTTGCGCGACGGCGTTGTCGATCAGATCGACGATCGCGACCACCGACGCATGTCCGTCGGCGCGACCGAAGATCACCGCCGCGGAGCGTCGCGAGTACGCGAGCTCCTTCTCGGTGCGCCCCCAGTAGTGCGTGGCCGACTGCGCGGTCTCACCGATCGACAGCTTGCCTCGCACACGCTCATCCGCGAGCGCGATCGAGATCGCGAGCGATTCCTCGTCGCGTGACAGCATCGGTTGGCTCTTCGAGAGATCGAGGTGCGCGACCACGCCGGCGTCGAGATCGATGCATGCGTCGATGCAGCGATCCGCAGCGTAGTCATATGCGACCACGCGCGCCAGCCGATGCCCGGCCAGCACGTGCGGAGGCTTGACGACCAGCGGCTCGCTGCAGATCACCCGGTAGCGGCCCACCTTTGCCATCGAGCTCAGCCGGCGATCCTCGGTGAGCGTTCGTAGCGCGTCCGCCACCTCACCTGGAGTCAACGGGTCGAACAGCGCGGGGTCGGCCTTGACCACATCGGCAGCCCGTTTACTACCCGCCTTGGCCGGCACCTTACCCGGGACCTTGCCCGTGCTGCGGAGCGGCAATTTCGGCTTCGTCTTCGCCTGCTTGGCTGGCTTCACCAGCTTCTTCGAGGACGCCATGGCGCGGACTATACACGTTTAGATCGGCCGCCGCGTTCGGGCGTCTCATTCCCTATGCTGCGAACCACCCTGCTCTTCGCTTCGCTCTTGTTCGTGGGTGCCTGCTCGGTCGCCGAGGCCGCTGGACCGCGGACCGCGCTCGCGATCGCGCCCGCGAAGATCCGCGCGCCATACGACGTCCAGATCCTGCGCGAGGGGGGCGAGACGCTGCCCGCCTATGGCCACCGCGGTCGGTTTTACATCCAGGGCAATGCGGGTGAGCGCTACATCATCCGGGTGACCAATCCGACCCCGCAGCGGGTCGAGGCGGTGATCACCGTCGATGGGCTCGACGTCGTCGACGGCGAAAATGGCGACCTCCGCAAGCGCGGCTACATCGTTCCGGCATACGGCGAGCTGCGGATCGAAGGGTTCCGCACCTCGGTGCAGGACGTCGCGACCTTCCGGTTCTCGTCGGTCGCCGATTCGTATGCGGGCATGAAGGGCAAGGCGCGCAACGTCGGTGTGATCGCGGTGGCGCTGTTCGAAGAGGACCGCCACGAGGACCAGGTCATCATCGGACAGCGCGAGCAGCGCCGGCATTACTTCGACATCGCACCCACGCCAGGCGCGGCGAACAAGGCCAGCGGTCGCGCCGACGCCTCGCGTCGTCCCGCGCCCCCGCCGCCCGCGGCCGCTCCACAGGGCGCGGCTGGTGCACCTGCTCCATCGGACGTTCACGCCGAAGTCGACGCCGCCGCGCCGATGGTCGAGCGCGGGCCGCAACGCAACCGGCCGGGGCTTGGCACCGAGTTCGGCGAGCAGCGCTACTCGGCGGTGAGCTTCACGAGCTTCGAGCGCGCGGCCAATCGTCCCGTCGCGATCGCCGAGCTTCGCTACAACGATGCGGCCGGCCTGATGGCGCTCGGCATCCCGGTCCAGCCGATGCCCGACGAAGGCGAGATCATGACGCGGGAGACCGCTGATCCGTTCCCCGGCGACCGCGGCTTCGCACGCGCGCCTTGAGTCAATCCTGCGCTGGTGCCGAGCCGTCCAGCGGTCACGGCGCGGGCGCGGGCGCGGGCGCGGGCGCTTCCTCGCACTCGTCGAACGGATTCTTGATCCCGTTGATGCAGACCTTGATCCGCGTCAGCGAGCACAGCACCGTCTCGGTGGTGCCATCGAACACCACGTGTACGGTCCCCGGCTTGTAACCGGTGAGCTTGCACTGCACATCGAGCGCCGTTCCGAGCGGCTCGGTGAGTGCGACGCCTCCGGGCCCGCGGTAGGTGTGACCGACGTAGAGCGTTGCGTTCTCGGGCTTGGTCAACACCTGCACCGTCCATGGTCGCGCCGGCGGCTCTGGAACGTGCTTCGCGCCCGAGCCGTTGCGCCCCGGCACGCGCACGCGTACCGCAGCATCGGCAGGGACCACCTGGACGACGGCAGCATCCCAGACGCCCGCGTCGGCGAGCGCGGTCATGACAACTGCATCGTCCATCCGCGCGATCGCCGCATCCGTCGGCTGCTCGGCGATCACCGGTGACTCACGATCCCTCGCGCTCATCACGACCGCGATGCCACCGGACGCGGCTGCGACGACCAGGCCGCTGAACAGGACCGTGGGCCATCGCCGGCGCAGCGTCGGGGACCCGCCCGAGGTGAACACGTGGTCGAAGTCGACCGGACGTTCACCGGCGGTGAACTCGGGCTCGTGTTTCCGGTTGGTCGGCGACTTCGAGCGGGTCGGCGGCGCATTCGAGGGGCTGACCGATCGTGTGGTCGGCGGAGTCGTCGGCAGCTTCGGCGGCGGCAGCGCGGCGACCAGGTTCGGATCGGCCCCCGGCGGCAGCGGCTGGAGCGAATAGATCGGGCTGCCGGTGATGCTCTGACCGACCAGCGTCAGCACGCGCTCGAGCGCCTCGAGCAACGCTCCCATCGTCTGGAACCGAGCCTCGCGACGCTTCGCGAGCGCGTTCATGATCACCGCCTCGAGGTCCGGCGGCACCTGGAGATCTGGCCGCACCTGGCTCGGTGGCTGGATCGGATCGAGCATCTGCATCGCGAGCGTCCGGACCGCGCTGTCGGCGCGATGTGGAACACGCGCGCAGATCATCTCGTACATCAGAACGCCGAGCGCGTAGATATCGACCCGACCGTCGGTGTCGCTGCGACCGGCGGCCTGCTCCGGCGCCATGTACTCGGGGGTACCGAACACCGAGCCCACCTTGGTCAGTCGAGGTCCCGCCGCGGCGCCCTGCATCGGCGTGACCTTGGCGATCCCGAAGTCGACGATCTTGACGAAGTCGGCTCTGCCGTCGCGATCGGTCAAGAACACATTCTCGGGCTTCAGATCGCGATGCACGATGCCCTTGTCGTGTGCCGCACCGAGCGCGCGCGCGATCTGCGAGGCGATCCGGATCGTCCGCTCCGGGGTGAACGGGGCGCCGTGCTTGATCGCAGCCGCCAGGGTTTGACCGACGACAAACTCCATCACCGAATAGGTCATGCCGTCGGGCGTGGTCCCGAAATCGGTGACATCGACGATGTTCGGATGACCGATCCGCGACGCGGCCTTGGCCTCTTGCACGAACCGGCGGATCGTTCCTTCGTCGCGCATCACGTCGCGCTTGAGCACCTTGATCGCAAGCGGCCGCTCGATCACCGCGTGACGCGCCGAGAACACCACGCCCATGCCGCCCTCGCCGATCTTCGCCTCGACGAAGTAGCGACCGTCGAGCGTCTCGCCGACGAGGCGGTCGTACTCCGAGATCCGCGGTGCATCGAGCGCGTGCATCACCTCGGAGACCGAGCTCGAGGCCGACATCACGCGGACCTTCGGCGTTGGTGCCTCGAGCGTGTTGCCTTCGGTGATCTCGTGAAGCGAGACGTTGACTGCTGGCGTCGGCGTCAGCGGAAACGTGCCGCGGCGCTCCGGCTCGGTCTCTCCCTTGGGGATCCGCTGTGCCGGGAGCGAGTCCGACAGCAGCGTCTTCTTGTCGATGACCAGCGGGGTGCCGTCGTACGGACAGAACCCAGGTTCACCAAACGAACGCCGGCAGTTCGGGCAAGCGTGCCGCACTCACCGCCCTTGGCGAGTCTCTTGGTACAGCAAGGTTTGGTGATAGACGAACGCCTCTTCCCCGTCGGCGACCACGATGATCGGGCGGCCGTTGAACCGCATCACGGTCACCGACCGACCGAACGCCTGGTTAGCTTCCGGCCGTGCATCGTGCAGCACGAACTTCGGCCCTTCGAGCCCCTGGTCCGTCAGCTTGAACAGCTCGACCCGGCCCGCTTCGGCGACACCATCGGCGGTCCCCCGGGGCATGCCGGCGACGACGTAGCGACCTGCGTCGGTGGCGACCTTCGCCGACGCTGCGTCGATGTCGATGATCGCCGCCGTCGTCACGCCATCGGGCATGATCGGTGCTCCGATCAGCGTCGGGACGGCGGGCGCGACGTCGTACAGGCCAAGGAACCCTCGCGAGCCGTCCGAACCGACGAGCAACGCGATGTGATCGTCGATGACGTGGATCTCGGCACCGCGGGACGGGGTGAAGCTGGTCGCGATCTTTCCGGTGGGCGCGCTGTTGCAGGCGCTGAACACGCTCGCGTCGTAACGCACGAGCTCGCCGTCGCTGGTCCACACCAGGATCGTGTCGTCGTTGGGACCGGGGACCGATCTGGCTGCGCCGAGCGCGCGGATCGGCGCGGTGCCACCCCCGAGATTGAACATGCACGGCGTCGGCGCCGCGCCTTCGGCGAGCGAACGGTTGCTGACCGTCGAGTTGTCCGCGACCAGCACGCTGGTCTCGCCGCCGAGCACGGCAAACGTCCCTCCGTCTGGCGCGCCCCAGCCACCGGGGCGATGCGCGATCTCCGGCTTGGTGACGATCAGTCCGACCGCTTGAACCAGCACGACCTGATCGCTCGCCGGATCGGAGAGCAAGATCGGTTTGTCTTCGACCGCGCCTCCACCGAACATCGACAGCAGGACCGAAGGTGTGACCGCGTAGCTGCCGGTGCTGTCATAGGCGAGGGTGAACAGTTGTGGATTCTCGGCGCCGAGCGCCATGAACGTTCCACCCATGTCGCTCGAGTTGTTGACCGCCGCCACCGCCAGCGGAAAGCTCGAGGAGTCGCCCTCGTCGGGGCGCTCGACGATCGAGACCCACGTGGTGTCCGCAACGTCGTCGAACTCGGTCCAGTTGCACCCGGCACCAGCGCCTGCCATGGCGGCGAGCGCCACGATGTTGTTGAGCGTCTTCACCACTGCATCCCCATTCCCAGCCCGGCGTATCCCGGACCGACCTCGGGCTGAAGCGCGAGCGCGCGCACGTCGAGCAATGCGGTCGACGGCGCCCCCTTGTCACGGAACGTGTACCAGACCGCGGCGAGCGCAGTCACTCCCGCCAGCGCGAACGCGCCGTTGGCTCCCCATGCCCACCACTTGCCGTGATCGAAGCGCTTGTCGTTGGGATCCGGCGGCGGATTCCCGGCCGCGATCTCGCTCTTCAGATCGTCGAGGCGCTTCTTCGACTGCAGGCCGCACACGATGCCGCCCGCGGTGAATCCAGCCGCGAGCACGTATGCGGTGATCGCATCGCCGCGGCTCGGCTTGGGCGCGAGCGAGACCTTGACCGACATCTCGGTCTTCGCCTGGATCTTGACCGTGCGGGTGTACGGCTTGAACCCGGGGCGGGTCACCGTGATCGTGTGATCGCCCTGTGGAATCGCCTTGAGGCACGGACCGATCTCGCATGCGACCTTGCCATCGACGTAGATCGTCGAGTCTTCGATGCCCATGCCGATCACGTTGAGCTTGCCGACCGGCGAGCCGCTCAGCTGCGCGCGCACGGTGTGGGTCGATCCGGCGATCACCTCGACCTCTTCCTTGTACTCGCTGTACCCCTCCGTGCTGATCCAGAACGTGTGCTTGCCCGGCTTGATGTTCTGCGACAGTGGGGTCTTGCCCACGGCGCCGATCGACTTGTCATCGATGAAGATGTCGGCACCGGGGACGTTCGAGGTGATCTCGACCCAGCCGAGGTAGTCCTCCTGGGCCATCACGGTCTTGAACACGAACAGCTTGCTGGGGTCCGCCGAGATCGTACCCTCGGCGACCTTGTAGCCGCGCTTCTCGATGATGACCTTGTGGGCCCCCTCGATCGAACCCGACCATGGCGTCGTGGCGAACGGACCCTTCTTCTTGTCGTCGAGGTAGATCGATGCGTTTTGCGGCTCGCTCTCGATCACCACCAGACCGCGCACCTTGACGTCACCGAGCTGCTCGACCTCTTGCGACGGCGCTGCGGTTGGCGCCGCGGCCGAGCCCGAACCGGCGGGGGGCGGGGCGTCCTTGAGCCGCTTGATCTCCTGCTCGAGCACGCCGATCGCCTTCTCGACCTTGGCCTTGTCGCCGGCCTGCGGATCGGCGCTCAGGTAGCGCTTGTAGTAGTCGACCGCCTGCTGATACGCGGCCGGATCCGAGGACTTCTTCCCCTTCATGTGGAAGCTGGCGCCCACGTTGTAAAGGAACTGGGGGAATGGCCGCGCGGCGAAGGCGTCCTGGAAGCCCTTCGCGGCTTCGTCGAACTTTCCTTGCAGGTAGTCGATCTGTGCCTGGTCGAACGCCGCCTGTGCCTGCTTGAGGGCATCGGCCGATTGACCATAGGCACGCCCACCAAGCGCCAAGACGCACGCGCAAAGCGCGGCGCAACCCACGAACAGCAAGCGAGATTTCATGCGGGCTAGTCTCCCCCGGAAAGACCGGAAGCTTAACACAGGCCTCCTGGCCTCCGGGACTAGCGCGCGACCGCGATTAACCGACGAACGTGACGTTCGCGTCGAGCGGTTCGCGATCGGTACGGCAAGCGTTCGCAGGTGCAGCGTCGTCGGCGTGTCCGAGGACGAGTCCGAACAGGATCACGTCGGTCTCGACGATCGGCAGGTTCGCGCGCAGCGGTTCGGGATACCCAGCCACCGAGGCCATCGGGCATGCATCGACCCCGAGCGCCGCCGCCGCGGTGAGCACGAAACCTAGCCACACACCGACGTCGACGTAGGCGTAGGGCCCGAGCCTGCGGTCGCAGGACACGATCGCGGCGTGTGGAGCGTCGAACAGCGCATAGTTGCGCAGCCAGGCGTCATAGCGGCCCGCCTTGTCTTCACGCGCGATCCCCATCGCTCGGTACAGCGCCGCCCCGCAGCCGATCCGGCGCTCGCGGAACGGTGTCGGATACTCGAGTGGGAACGGGACCTCGGCGTGCGGGGCCCCCGCGCGCGCTGCGGCAACGAGCGCGGCGGCGAGCTTCGCGGTGACCGGTGGCCGCGTCACATGGACGCGCCACGGCTGGACGTTGCACCAGCTCGGAGCGCGCTGCGCAGCACCGAAGATACGCGCCAGCATCTCGTCGGTGAGCGGGGCGGGGCGGAACGCACGCGTACTGCGCCGCTCGATCCACAGTCGCTCGAGCTCTTCGATCACGCGGCCCTCACGGTGGCGCGAATCGGCGTACCCCGTCGAGATCTGCTCATCGCTTCCTCACCAGCTCGCGAAATCGAAAGATCCCGGTCGAGTGACCGTCGGAGAAGTGGATCCCCACGCCGTAGTTGCCCACCAGGTGCATGTTCGCGACCGTCAGATCCTCGGGGACTGTCGCCGGATCGAGCAGCCGCTCACCCGTGGCCTCCGACTGGCAATTCGCACAGGTGCACCGGATCCGGAGCTCGCGGGCGCCCCAAACATCCTCGACGCCTTCGTCCCAAACGAATCGCACTTCGGGTTTTCCGAGGCCGATGATCTCGAGCGGCATGGGCATGCCGCGTTCTTAGTACACCTCACGAACAATGGGCAGGGGGGCGGTTTGCGCCACCCCCCGATGCAGAGGGTGCAGGTGCAAGGAGCGCCTGTTGCACGTGGGCTTGCCCGCCTGCACGTGGTGGTGATCCTCGTCAGCTTGTAGCCCCGATCCGCATGTTCGCCCGAGCGACCTGGTAGCCTGCGACCGTGTCTCCCCGCGCCCGCCAACGCCGTGCGTTCTCGATGCCTCGCGCTCCCGGCAAGGTGTTCGCCGACGGCCGCCGCGAGTCGGCCGAGGCGCTGGTGGAGGCGTTGCGCGCGCCCTCGATCGATCACGACATCGTCGAGACCGTGACCCATCCGTTCCACAGCTATCCGGCGCGGCTGCACCCGGCGACCGCACACGTGCTGGTCGAGCTCGTCCGCGCCACGGCTCCCGCGAACGCGCCGCTTGTCGACCCATTCTGCGGATCGGGCACCACGTTGGTCGAGATGTGTGCCGCGGGGGTGCGCGCGGTCGGAGTCGATCTGAATCCGCTGGCGGTGCTCGTCGCGCGCGCCAAGACCTGGACGGTGCCGCAGAAGCGACGATTTCAGCTGCGCGACGTCGGCCACCAGATCGCAGGCGCGGTGCTGGCAGCCGGCAAGGCAGCGCGGCGCGCCGGAGCCGAACCGGCGCCGATGCGAAAGCCGGCTGGCTTCGATCCAAACGCGCGGAACCGTCGGTTGGCTGCGTGGTTCGCTCCTCATGTCCGCCGCGAGCTCGAGCTGATCGCCTCGCACATCGACGAGCTTCGCGGCCGCGACGCCGAGCTCGCAGATGTGCTCACCGCGTGTCTGTCGGCGATCTTGTACAAGGTCTCGTCACGCACCTCGGACACCGACGGAACCTGGGTCGATCGCAACGTGCCACGCGGGGCCGCGGCGCGGAACTTCGCTCAGCGGATCGATCTGCTGGTCGCGGGCCTGGCCGACCTGTCGCGTGCGCGCTCCGGCGTTCCGGTGGTGTTCGAGCTCGATGCGCGGCGGCTCGAAG
Source organism: Kofleriaceae bacterium (assembly GCA_050187075.1). GTDB lineage: Bacteria > Myxococcota_A > Polyangia > Haliangiales > Haliangiaceae > JABFXX01. Next base: position 8,662 of record JBFWXW010000004.1, read on the forward strand.
AGGTCGTACCAGCCGGAACCGCCGGCGGCGTCGTGACATCGCCACCCTACGCCGGCACGTACGACTACGCGGAGCACCAGCGGTTGCGGTTCGATTTTCTCGGCCTCCGGCATCGCGAGCTCGATGCTGGTGAGATCGGCTCGCGCCGCAGCTTCGAGGCCGCGCCCCGGGTGGCCGAGCGCGACTGGCGAACTGCCCTCGGCGATAGCCTCGCAGCGATCGCCCAGGCACTCGCGCCGAGCGCCGCCGCTGCCATCGTGATCGGAGATTCGGTCGCGCACGGCCGCGCGGTCTACGCGCTCGATGACATCCGAGCGTGCCTCACCGGCGATCTCGTGGTCGAGGCCTGGGCATCCCAGCATCGTCCGATGCTCGGCGGTGCGGAGCGAAGGGCGTTCGGCGACCGACCGAAGGCGGAGCACGCGGTGTTGCTGCGTCGCGTTTGATCGCCCGCCCACCAAAACGTTGTGGAGTGCGTCGAGGATCGGGTGTACGACCCTCGGCATGCGGAATCTTCGTGGTGTTCTCGCAGTGCTCGCAGCGCCGCTCGCGGCGTGCGGATCGGATAACAACGCCGGTATCGATGCGCCGGTGCTGATGATCAGCGACGCACCGGTGGACATGAAGATGATCGATGCGGGACCGATCTACGACTTCAGCTGCCTCGGCAACGAGCCGCCGGCGGGGACTGCGAAGACCGTCACGGTCTCGGGCCTGGTGCGTGGCGTCGATATCATGGGGCTTCCGCCGATGCCGGTGATCGAGCCGCTCGCCGGCGCGCAGGTCGAGGTCTGCATCGACGATTGCGAGGACGCCAACCAGCTCGATACGACCACCACGATCGCCGACGGTACATTCGCCAGTGATGCGATCGCGACCACCGGCACGCCGCCGAGCCTCGACGCGTACCTCCGGTTGTCCAAGACGATGCATCGCACGATGACGATCTATCCTCCGTCACCGTTCATCGCCGACGTCGGCGACCTCCCGGGCGCGTTGCTCACTGCCAACGCGTTCATGGCGGGCGAGTTCCTGCTCGGCGTCAATCAGAACGACACCATCAACGGTGTGGTCGCGCTCGGCGTGACCGATTGCGCAAACACTCCGATCCTCGACGCGATGGTCACCGTGACCCAGAACGGCACCGCCGTGGGTGAGGTGATCGACGCGGGCGGTCTGGGCGCGATGTACGGCGGCGCCTATCTGGTGTTCAACGTGCCCGCGGGCGAGACCGAGGTGGGTGCGATGTACAACGGCATGACGTTGCGGGCTCACACGATCAACGTCGTGAACGGCGCGACCGCCGCGACGCAGGTCCGCCCCGGCTACTGATCAGACCGGCGCGCGGGCTGCGCGCATGTCGGAAAACCGGGGACGGGCCCCAGTTAATCGGGCGGCGAGAGAAACCGGGGACGGGCCCCAGTTGATCCTGCTCGGCCGCGTGCGACCCGGACATCGAATCCAGCTGTCCGGCCGGTGGCGGTTCCCTCTGTCTGCATCAGCGGGGAACCGCATCGAGCGGCCGCGCTGCGGTCCGCCCGGACACGGCGCGATCTGCTCGGGGTCCTCGCGTTCGCATTGCGACGGCGGCGCGCGTAGTACCTTCGCCGCCATGCGGTACGCGATCGCTGCGGTGTGGATCCTCGGATGTTCGAACAAGCCCGATCCGCGGGCCGAATGCGAGCGCGCGATCGCAAAGGCGCAGACGGTGCTCGATAGCCTCGCCAAGGCGAGTGGCTCGGAGGCGACGCAGCTCTCCGCCAAGCACCGTGAGGGCTTCATCCAGCGCTGCGAGCAGGGCATCAAGCGCGGCAAGCCCGATCCGATCACGGCGTGCGTGCTCGCGGCCCGCGACGATGCCGCACTACGCAAGTGCTTCGACGAACCGGTCTCGCGTCTCGACGCGGCGCGATTCGAGGCCACGAACCATCTGAGGATCATCGGCAAGATCCTGAAGGCGCATGCGTCGCATGGCGGATTTCTGACCGGTAGCGCGGGGCCGACGCCCCCGGCGCCGTGCTGTTCGCAGCCCGACCAGCAATGCATCGCCAAGGCCGAGGACTGGAGCGGGGTGTGGAACGACCTCGAGTTCGAGGCCGACAGTCCGTTTCGGTTCCAGTACAGCTACACCAGCGATGGCAAGACGTTCACCGCGACCGCGGTGGGCGATCCCGAATGCAACGGCAAGGTCATGACGTTTCAGACCACCGGCAAGATCGAAAACGGCGTGGCGACGATCACGGCGCCCGCGCAGGTCAGTACCGCGCCCTGATTAGCCCTCGGCGGCCGAGGCGTCATCATCTTCCCACGCGATGTCCATGGCATCGTCGTCACCCATCGCCTTCTCGAGCATCGCCAACAGCTCGGGATCGATCGCGTTGTCGGCCAGCACCTCGAGCGTGGGGCGATCGAGGTAGTAGTCGCGGTCTTCGTCGTGCTCTTCTTCGAGCTGCTCGACGAGGAACGTGAGCTGAGCATCGGTGATGGTTCCGATGGTGGTTCCGGTATCGAGGCGGATCAGGCGCGGCATGGCGTGCATAGTCTGCCCAGCGAGCGTGGGCGTGGTCAACCGCCGCCGTGCTACACAGCGCGGGTGACGGATCTGCCGGCCTCCAGCGACGTCGCCATCATTGGCGGCGGGTTTGCGGGATGCGCCACCGCGTGGGCGCTGGGGCGCCGGGGAGTCCGCGCGGTCGTGCTGGAGCGCGAATCGACGCTCGGCCGGTTCGCGAGCGGACGCGGTGCCGGGCTCGGACGCCAGCTCGTCGATGATGATGTCACCACTGCGCTGACCGTGCGCGGCGCGGCCGTGTTGCGAGGCGAGCTGAGCGCGGCGTGGGCGGCGACCGGTGGGATCCTGTCGTTCGATGATCGCGCCGAGGCGGCACGCTATCGAGACCGCGCCGCGCGGTTCGCGGTCGCGGTGGAGCCGATCGAGCCAGCTCACGTGCGAGCGTGCTGGCCTGCGTTCGAGCGATTGCCGATCGCGGCGGCGTTGCGAGTTCCTGGGGACGGCGTGATCGACATCAAGTGCCTGCTCGCGATCTATGCCGCGAGCTGTGACATCGCGTACGGCGTCACGGTGCAGCGCGCGGTGCACGACGGTCGCGGAGCTCGGCTGCTCACATGTCGAGGCGAGCTGTCGGCGGCGGTGGTGGTCGATGCGGCAGGCGCCTGGGCAGGGCGTGCCACCGGCCATCCGCCGCTCGAGCCATTCACGCGGCAACTGTTCGCGATCGAAGCGGTCGCCGGGGTGACCGCGCCCTATCTCTGGCACCTCGGAGCGACCGAGGTGTACGCGCGTCGCGATGGGGACGCGGTGCTGATCTCGGCGTGTGATGCCGTACTCGGCGAGCCGTGTGATGCCCAACCCGATCCTGCCGGCGCAGCCAGGCTACGCACGCTGCTCGAAGCCGCGGCACCGCAGTACGCCGGCGCGAGCGTGCTCCGGCACTGGGCATGTCAACGCACGTTCACGCGCGAGCGCACGATGCGACTGGGTCGCGACGCCGAGCGACCGTGGCTGGTGTGGGCCGCCGGACTCGGTGGTCATGGCGCGACCGCGTCGGCGGCCGTCGGCGAGACCGTCGCGGGTGCCGTGATCGCCGCGCTCGACCGAGTCGCCTGAGCGAGGTCAGTTCGATTCGTCGCACTTGGCGATCGCGTCGCGATCGTTGGCGGCGAGCGCGCACTCGACGCGGGCCTTCGACGTCTTGTTCATGCAGACGTTGAGGAACTCTTCTGACTTTGCCTTGGCCACGGATTGCTTCTGCTTCGCGAGATCGGCCTTGACGCTGTCGGGGCTCGAGGCGCCGGTCTGATCGAGCTCGATCGTGAGGATGTGATCGAGCAGCTTCTCGCATTGCGACTGGCTCGGAGCGTCCTTGCATCCAGCCAGCGCCACGGCGAAACCCAGCAGCCAGTACCTCATGCGGTCATCGTACACCCCGCCGAGGTCCGCATGGCTGTTCGGTTCGAGGTTCCCATCCGTCAGGCCCCGGGCAGGCGCGCCCGCAACGCATCGATTCGACGCTTGATCTGCGCCGTCGGCCGCAGCGTGATGGCCCGATCCAGCACACCGATCGCGGTCCGCGGGGCGCGGTCGGCCGCCCACGCTGTAGCCAAATGCAGCAGGATCTCCGGTTCGCGCGGCGCAAACCGAGACGCACGATCGAGCACACGCACGGCTTCGCGGGTGTTGCCCCGCCGGAGCTGCAACCAGCCCCAGCTATCGAGGATCGCAGGATCTCCCGGCGCGAGGTCGCGAGCCCGCCGTAGCCACCGCTCGGCGTCCTCCAGGCGGCGATTGCTGTCCGCGAGCAGATAACCGGCCAGGTTGAGCGCGGTCGGCAGGTTGGGTCGCTCGCGGATCAGCGGCTCGAGCACCGCCAGCGCGGCGCTACTCGCACCCAGCCGGTCCTCCAGCCGCGCCCGTGCGAGCGCCCCCGTCGTCCCATCGCCGAGCGTTGCGATGAGGGCGCGCGCGGCCGCCACGTCCCCGCGATCGGCGTTCGCATACGCCGCAACCAGCACCAGCTCGGCGTTACCTGGGTCGGCCTCGCGCGCTGGCGCGACCGCCGCGATCGCCGCGCTCGGATCACCGGCCTCGAGCAGCGCCTCCGCCGCGATCCGGCGGGCGTCGGCGAACCGCGGCGACGTCGGCGTGATCTGAAGTGCGCGGTTGGCGGCGTGCATCGAGTCGTGCTCGGCCAGCTCGATCTCCGCGAGCGTGACCTGTCCGAGGTCGGCATCGATCGCCGACAGCTTCGTCGCGATCGCGCGCGCGTCGTCGAATCGACCGAGCCCGCGATGGAGCCGCGCGACCACCGCGAGCGCGTCGCCGTCGCTGCGCTCGTCATCGAGCAGGGTCAGCAGGTCGATCACGGCGGTGTAGTCATCGGCCTCGCAGAGCAGCCAGAACAGCTCCTCGGCGACGTCGATCGATTGCCCGGTGCGATCGAACGCGCTGCGGGTCTGCTCGATCGCCTGGTCGATGTGGCCGGTACGCCGCAGCGCCCGCGCGAGATCGAGGCGTCCGTCGATGTGGTCTGGATCGAGCTCGATCACCGTTCGTAGGTTCGTGATCGCGCTCGCCAGCTCGCCGCGGCTGGTGAGCCGCTGCGCCAGTCGATAGTGACCATCGACCGAGTCCGGAACGCGCTCGATCAACCGCCGTAGCGTTGCCTCCGCGGCCTGCGGAGTCTCGAGCTGCGCCAGCCCCAGATAGCCGCGCTGGTCGTCGGGATCGAGCTCGATCGCGCGGCGATAGGCGGCGATCGCCTGGACGCGCGCACCCGCACCGAACAGATCTCCCGACGCGAGCCACACCACCGAATGATCCGGCCAGCGCCGGCGCGCTCCCGCGAGGGTCTCGCGCGCGGCGGTCGGTCGCTTCGCCCTCGCCTGCGCGCGTGCGAGCTCGACGACGATCATCGGCTGATCGGGTGCAGCCGCCGCGGCAGCTCGGAGTGCATCGACCGCGGCGGCCCAGTCGTCGCGATTGGCGGCGAGCTGGCCCTCGAGGTAGCGCGCGTATGCCGCCGCCGGTAGCGGTGGCAACGGCTCGATCGGCGCCGGCCGACGGCATGCTCCGAACGTCGACCACAGCGCGGCGACCGCGAGCACGCGCAGCATCGAGCGAGCGCGTGCCATCCAGGTCATTACAGCGGGATGTTTCCGTGCTTGCGAGGCAGATTGGTCTGGCGCTTGTTGCGCAGGGTGCGCAGCGAGCGAATGATCGTCCACCGGGTGTCGCGCGGGCGAATGATCTCGTCGATGTAACCGAGCGACGCAGCCTTGTACGGGTTGGCAAATCGCTCGCGATACTCGTCCGTGAACCGGGCACGCGCTTCGGCACGCGCGGTCTCGTCCGCGATCTTCTCGAGCTCGCCGCGGAAGATGATGTTGACCGCTCCGTCGGGGCCCATCACCGCGATTTCGGCCGCCGGATACGAGACGTTGACGTCGGCCCGGATGTGCTTCGACGACATGACGTCGTACGCGCCGCCGTACGCCTTGCGAGTGATGATCGTGATCTTCGGCACCGTCGCTTCGGCGAACGCGAACAGCAGCTTCGCCCCGTGCTTGATGATCCCGCCGTACTCCTGCGTGGTGCCCGGCAAAAATCCCGGTACGTCGACGAACGTGACGATCGGAATGTTGAAACAGTCGCAGAACCGCACGAACCGCGCGGCCTTGGTCGATGCATCGATGTCGAGGCAGCCAGCGAGGTGCGCCGGTTGGTTCGCGACGATGCCGGTCGGCCGGCCGTCGAACCGGGCGAATCCGACGACGATGTTCCTGGCGTAGTCCTTGTGGACCTCGACGAACTTCCGATCGTCGACCACCGCGTTGATGATCCGCTTGATGTCGTACGGCTTGTTCGATTCGAGCGGCACCACCGAGTCGAGCTCGGCGTCGGCGCGGTCGGCAGGATCGCTGGTCGGACGCACCGGCGGATCCTCGGTGTTGTTGCTCGGCATGAACGACAGCAGGTCGCGGATTCGCGCGATGCACGACAGCTCGTCGGCCTCGGTGAAGTGCGAGACTCCCGAACGGCTCGCGTGGGTCGCCGCACCGCCGAGCTGTTCCTTGGTGACCTCCTCGTGGGTGACCGTCTTGATCACCTCCGGGCCGGTGATGAACATGTAGGACGTACGGTCGACCATCAGGATGAAATCGGTGATCGCGGGCGAATAGACGGCGCCGCCGGCGCACGGGCCCATGATCGCCGACAGCTGCGGCACCACGCCCGAGGTCAGCACGTTGCGCAGGAAGATGTCCGCGTAACCGGCGAGCGACTCGACGCCCTCCTGGATCCGGGCACCACCGGAGTCGTTCAGGCCGACGACCGGGCAGCCGATCCGGGTCGCGAGATCCATCACCTTGCAGATCTTCTGGGCGTACGCGCCCGACAGCGATCCACCGAACACGGTGAAGTCCTGCGCGAACACGCACACCGGACGTCCGTCGACCGTGCCGTGACCCGTGACCACGCCGTCGCCCAGGATCTTCTGGTCCTGCATGCCAAAGTCGGCGCAGCGATGAGTGACGAACTTGTCGAGCTCGACGAAGCTGCCCTCGTCGACCAGCGCGGCGATCCGCTCGCGCGCGGTCAGCTTGCCGGCCTCGTGTTGCTTATCGATGCGGGCCTTGCCGCCGGCGAGCGCGGCCTTGGCCTCCATCTCTTCGAGGCGTTTGATGGGATCGATGGGAACAGCGCGGTCGGTCACGGGCCGGTAACCTAGCCCGAACCACTCGCGATCACCATCGCATCTCTGTGGAAGTATTGGACCTGTGGAGTTTCGAGGGCGTGGCACGGCCGCGCGTCCATCCGGTTGTCGGACACTCGGCTGCTCCACATTTGCGCAGGTTGAGCGGCTGGTCGCGGATCAGTACGATTGCATACGGTGCCCAAGTCTCCTCGACCAGCTGACGTGGTGAGCGTCGGGCAGGTGCTGCTGGGCAAGTACCGTGTGGACTCGATCCTGGGTCAAGGCGGCATGGGGATCGTGGCGGCATGCACCCACCTCGCCCTCGGTGAGCAGGTGGCGCTCAAGATCTTGCGCCCCGATGTGCTTCGCGATCGCAATGTGTTCGAACGGTTCGCACGCGAGGCGCGCTCGGTGGTCAAGCTCAAGAGCGAGCACATCGCGCGCGTGCTCGACATCGGCACGCTCGACAACGACCTGCCGTACATCGCGATGGAGTACCTCGAGGGCCACGACCTCGGGACGTTGTTGGCGCAGCGCGGCAAGCTGCCGGCCCCGTGGGTTGCCGATCTGATCCTGCAAGCGGCGGAGGCGCTGGCGGAGGCGCACGCGATCGGCATCGTCCACCGCGATATCAAGCCGACGAATCTGTTCGTGACCTGGCGGCCCGACGGCTCGTCCTTGATCAAGGTGCTCGACTTCGGGATCTCCAAGGCTCCGACCGAGCTCGACAACGAGCTCACCCAGAGTCAGGCGATGCTCGGGACGCCGGCCTACATGTCCCCCGAACAGATGCGCTCGGCACGCGAGGTCGACGCGCGCAGCGATATCTGGTCGCTGGGCACGGTGATGTACGAGCTGCTCGAGGGTCAGCGCCCGTTCAAGGCCGACACGTTCTCGGAGCTCTGCATCAACGTCACGCTCGAGCCACCTGCGCCGATGACCCACGCGCCGGAGCCATTGCGGGCGATCGTGATGAGATGCCTGAGCAAGACGATCGGCGACCGTTACCGCTCGATGGCCGAGCTGGGTCGCGATCTCGTTCCGTACGTCGCCGACCCCCAGCACGGCAGCATCCTCGTGGAGCGAATGGATCGGGTGTTGCGGCGCAGCTTGAACGAAGCGGAGATCGTCCAGGCGGTGCCTCGCCATGCGGTCGACGTGAAGCTGCCCGCCGTTCGGCTGCCTACCAATCAGCCCGCGGAGGTGCCGGCAGGCACCACGCGTGTCGGTGAGCCTGCGCGGCCGCCGCGGCTGCCATCCGTCCCACCGGTCCCGCCGATGCCGCAGACCGTCGACGTCGCCGTCGGCGCAAACGTGCTTCCCGTCTCGGGCAGCCTGACGCCGGTGAAGTCACGCGAGGCCCAGGTCAGGCGAGGCCTGCGCGCCGAGCCAGGCCCCACGCGGCCCAAGCGGCGCACCCAGCGCGGCGGCTCGCGGTGACAGCTGCGTCGACGTCGCCGACGCTCGGCTCAACGATTCGTGTCAACGATTCGTGAACGTCATCCGGACCCGCCACGTGACCGACGGATTGCGTGGCATCGTGTGCATCCCGGCAAGCTGTTGCTCGATGCAACGTGCGAGCGAGGCAGGCGCACCTGACGCGGTCGTCCTGACCATGCCGCTGCGATCGATCGTCATCGCAAGCCGCGCGGCGATCCGGTTCGCCGCTTTTCCCGATGCGACGAGGCTGGCGTAGCACTGCTGGATCGAGATCGTGCGCGCCATCATCACGCGCTGCAGGTTGGGATCTGGAATCGGCCCCAGTGACACCTGCGGGCCACCACCACCATCGTTCACCGACTCGAACGCCTCCTGGAGCGTGATCTGCAGCTTGCCGACCACCGCGCGCGAGCCGAGCAGCTCGAACGGCAGCGACCGCTTGGTCCCGAGCGCAGAGATCTCGAGCGTGCCGCGCACCGGCCCGCTCGAGGCATCGCCGCGCGTCACCTCGATGAGGTAGTTGCCGCGGCGCAGCGAGCGAATCGACAGCTGTTCCCGCTCGCGGCTGCTGGCATCGGCGGCGGTCGCGTCGGTGCGACCGCCCATCCACGACACCCGCGCACCGTCGGGCGTGACCACGGAGATGTCGAGATCACGACCACCGGTCCAGTGCGCCTTCACCACCAGATCGCCGGAGAGCTTGGGTGCCAACGTGGGGACCATCGCTGCCTTCTCGGCGGCGGCGCGCGCGGCATCATCGATGAGCGCACGGCTGACGAGCTCGGCATCGCCGGCCGAACCGGTGGCACGTAGGCAGCGGATCGCATGGCCGGCGCGGCTGGCGTCGTTGGGTGACAGCGCGGCGAGCGCGATGCGGTGGCTACAAGCTTGCGCCATCCGGCCGACGCTCTCGTACGCACGCACCATCCGCTCGTGCAGGACGGAGCGGTCGGGGTCGAGATCGACGAGGCCCGCCAGCGTGCGCAGCGCGAGCTCGCGCTGGCCGTCGCGGCCGAGCAGGTCGGCTTGATACCCGAGGGCCTGCGGGTCGAGCCGGTCGCGTTCGAGCCAGCGGTTCGCGATCTCGCGAGCGCGATCGATCTCGCCGGCATATGCCAGCGCCTGGACCAGCGCGCGATGTTTCTCCCGGCTATCGGGCGCAGCGGCGAGCGCGGCTTCGGCGGTCGCGACCGCCTTGGTCATCCCATCGGTCACGCCGTCGTAGGCAGCGAGCGACGGCGAGCGAACCCAGGTGCGGCGGAACGCCATTCCTCCGCCTCCCTTGCCACGCCCACGCAGCCCGAAGCCGAACCGCGCATCATCGTCTGCAGGCTTCAGGTTGCGAGTCGCCCGCGGCTCGGCCGCTGAGGGACCTTTGGCCATGTCAGCGAACCCCGCGCTCTCATCACGGGTCCGAGGAGCGGGCGCACTGGCGCTCGCCACCGCGGCCGCCTTCTTGGCGGGGAACACAGAATCCATCTTCCGCTTATCAGAGCTGTAGTCGATCGTCCCGCTGGTCACGACCTCGTCGAGCTCTTCCTCGCCGGTCCAGGTCGCGGCCGGCGATCGTCGATCGACGCCAAATGCGTCGAACATCGCCGCTGACTCGAGCACGAGCAGCGAGGTTTCCCGCGACATCACGCCATAGCCTTGCGACAGCGCGACGATCTGCGTGCGGTGATCATCATCGCCGCGGCGCTCGAGTTGCTCGATCGCCAGCGACGCCCACAGCCGCGGAACGAAGCCATTACCGGCTGCTGCGGAAACCGCGAGCTTCACCGGGTAGCGCTGCTCGAACCGTTGCCCACCGACGGTGCCCTTCAGCACGACATCACCTTGGACCGGTCCGGTCAGCCGTGCCGCGATCAATACTTCTTCGCCCGAACGGATGGTGGGCAGCTGGGTAGGCGCCACGTCGGCGAGCCCGGCTGGTAGCTCGATCGTCGCGTTGCGCAGCTGCGCGCCTTGCGTCGACTCGAGCGCGACCATCGCCGCGGTGTGCACCGACTGTCCGGGGACCCAGGCGAGGTACGTGCCGCCACCACCGCGCGCGGCCGCCGCGAGCACGGCGGCATCCGCGTCGCCGCCGATCCCGATCGTGGTGAGGTGAAGGTCGCGTGGCAAACTCGCCATCGCGCGCTCGATGTCCGCGACGCGACGAAATCCGGTGGTCGCGAAACCATCGCCGATGTAGAGCACCCAGCGATCCCGATCGGTGCGATCGCGGAGCAGCTGGCTCGCGCTGCGGATCGCGCCGACGAGGTCGCTCGCCCCGGCAGGTACTTGCTCGGTCAACCAGCGACGAGCATCCTGCGCGGCTGCCGCCGACGGCGTGCTCGGCGCGCCCATGGTCCGGCACTCGGTGTCGCAGGCCGCGATCGCGAAGCGATCACGACGATCCATATCGCTGACCATCGCGACCGCGAGATCCGCTGCGCGCGTGAAGCGCTCGCCGACCATCGATTGACTCGAGTCGATCATGATCAGCAGATCGCGGGGCTTCGACTCGCGCCAGCGCGGCAACATCGGACGAACCGCGACCACGGCGGTCGGCCGGTGATCCGCGGCGATCGCGCGTTGCGCGTCGACCACCTTGGGGTCGATCCCGACGTTGCGCTTGGCGGCGAGCTTGTCGTCGGGCGCGACCGCTGCGCCGGCACCGGTGTAGGTCCATGCACGCAGCTCGGCATCGCCGTCTACCGGCCGGTAGTCGATCACCAGGTCGCCGCGGGGGACGAACCCACCTTGCTGAAACGTCATCGCGTCGACCTGCTGTCGCGCGGGGTCGGCAACCAGCTGATAGCCATGTGCGCGCAGCGAGCCCGGCTGTGCACCGCGCACCTCGACGTCGACGCTGAACTGATTGGCAACGGTCGAGCCGTCGGCCGAGTGCGCCAGCGGATAGGTGTACTGGCGTGCGCGCCCGCGCGGCGTCACGACCTGCGTGTAGGCGATCTTGATCGTCCGCTGGCCGTTCGCGGGGATCGGAAAGATCCGCAGCTCGAACCGGCCGCCGCGCTTCCAGTCGAGCAGCGCCGGATCGCGCCAGCTGCCGTCCACCCAGATGATCTCGTCGGGGCGCCGCGCGATCCGAAGCTTGGGCGTGGCCTTGTCGATCACGCCCTGCCAGATCTTGGCCCCGCGTTGCTTGTCGACGAACGCGCCCTGCTCGAACCCACCATCGACGTCGAGCGCGAGGCTGTCGATCTGGGCGTCGGGTGGCAGTGGAAACTGATAGACACCCTCGAGCGTGGTGTCGCTGTCGTTCTTGAACGTCTCCGTGATCTCGGTGCGCGCGACCGGTCCGACGATCCGGACCTTCACCTCGTGCTGGGCGAGCACGAGATTCCAGTCGCGATCGCGCGACTCGCCGGGCTTGTAGGCGCGGAGCGCGCCCAGGCCAGCAGCCACCTCATCGTTGGTGGACGGCTTCTCGGACAGCTCTGACCATGCGAGCTCGCGTGCCAGCGATGGCGCGGCGGCCACGCTGAGCTTACCGGCCTCGATCACGCCTTCCTCACCGGCGCTGACCTGCTCGTGCCGGCCAGTCGAGTCGTGGAGCTCGACGGCGCCACGCACGACCTGGACCGAGGTCAGGGTCGGCGTCGCGGTCACGACGAGGCGCGTTCCGAGCACGTCGATCCTGCCGCTCGGCGTCGTGATGGTGGCGCGCCGGCCCTCGAGGTGCGCGACGTCGGCGACCACGCGCCCGCCCGCGATCGCGATCCTGCGCGGATCTCCGGCGTCGAAGGCGAGCTGCGTGCCGTGATCGAGCACCACGTGGGTTCCATCGCCGAGCTCGAGCGATGCTCGCGTGCGATCATCGGTACGGATCTCCGCCCCCGCCGGCAGCAGCTCACCAGTGCGGACGAGCTGCCAATCGCCACCCGCCTTGATCGAGACGCCGCCGGTGTGATCTGCCGCGGCGCGCGCGATCGTCGTGACCTTGCCGATCATGCCGTCGGGCAGCGCGGCGTGCGGTTCCGCGGGTGCGCTCGCCGACTGCGAGACATAGATACCCGCGGCGCCCGCGGCCAGCGCGGTTGCGGCACCGATCGCGATCCAGAGGTTGGGGCGGCGTCGCGCCGCGGGACGTTGCGGTGCGGCACGGCGAGGGTGGGGCGTCGGACGCTTGGCGCCAGGCGCTGCGATCGAGCGCTCACCGGGTGGGACCGCGCTGGCGGTTGCTCCTGGCTGGAGGGCGATCGTGGAGGACCCAGCGATGGGCGCTTCGCGATCGAGCGCCGCGAGCACGCGAGCCTCGAGATCGGATGTGGCGAAGTCGGCACCCGCCATGGCGACTCGCTCGGCGAGCTCGGTCGCGTCATGACGCGCATCGCGGCAGTGGTCGCAGGTCGCGAGGTGGTCGGAGTGGCGGGCGATCGCTTCGCGATCGTTGGCCACGAGATCGGCGAGATCGTCGAGGACCTCGTCGCAGGCGGTGACATCGGGATTCATGGTGCTAGCTCCTGCTCGGGCATCACGGAACGGAGTTTGGCGAGTGCCCTGCTGATGCGTTTCCGGGCAGCCGCCTCGTCGAGATTGCAGGTCGCGGCGATCTCGCGATGGCTGAGCTCGGCCACGAACCGGAGCACCAGGGCTTCGCGTTCGGTCGGCTTGAGCTTGGCGAGGGCGTCACGCACGGCGCGCGCGCGGCGCCGCGTCGCGAAGGCGTCGCGGGCTTCGCCTTCGATGGGCACCAGCTCGAGCAGCTCGCGCGAGCGGCGGCGCGACTCGAGCATGTGTGCGCAGACATGACGCGCGATTCCACACAGCCAGGCCTTCACCGAGCCCTCGCCGCGGTAGCTCGCCATCGCGCGATGCGCGCGCAGCAAGGTCTCCTGGCATGCCTCATCGGCGTCGGCCTGAGAACCAAGGAGGGCGATGCCCAACCGGCCCAGCACCGCGCCGTGGGTGCGAGCGCATGCGGCGATCGCCTCCCGGTGACGGCCGGTGCGGATCATCGCGGTGATCGGGTCGTCCGCCGGGTCGCTGGACAACGCGCTGGGCGAATCGCTGGGCGCTTGCGCGCGATCGGGCGGTGGTAACGGGGCGGCGGCTTCCATTCCGCTCGCCACGTGCGGCGACGACGCCGTTTCGTGACCGCCGCGATGCGAAAAGCTTGTAACTTCGCGAGATCCGTCGAGCTCCGTCGGCACCATGGCTGGTACCAACGCGCGACGGCTCGCTCTGAGCCGCGGATATCTACCTACCTGATGCGACCGTCATCGCAACCGGCGGAGGACGTCGACGTCGTCAGTTCATCAAGGCGCGCGTGATCAGAAATGCCACGCCGGCCATCACCAGCGCACCGACGATCAACATCCATGGCTTGATCGTCGATCGACCCGGCCGGCTCGCAGGATCGATCCGTCCGGTTCGTGTCGTCGGGACATATCCTGCCGGGAACGCGGCGCTGGGGCGCTGCGGCTCGACGTTCCACACCGGATAGCTATTGCGCGCGGGTGGCAGCGGTTGCGGTGGCACCAGCGTGTTCGCGTCGGCCGCGCTCGCGGGAGCGCCGGGCAGGATCCCCGGCGGCGGCGCGTTGGGCGCTGGTAGCGAGACCGGCAGCCCGGCGAGTGGATTGCGGATATCCATCGTGCCTGGCACCGGGGTCGCTACCCTGGGCAGCTCGTCGGGAGCAGCGCGGCCGAGTGGCGCGCCGGTCGGCGGCTTCGTGCGCTCGGCGGGTGACGGCCGCATCGTGCTGCTGGACCGTCCGCGCGGTCGTCCGTCGCTCGTCAGCTGTGGATTGTCGGCAGGCACCGGCGCGTGCGCGCGCGTCGGTTGATCATCGGTGGCTGGCCGCGATCGCCGGGGTGGGTCCGCGATCCGGCTCTCGCTGCCACGCGGTTCGCGAAGCATCCGGATCTGATCGTTGGACAGCTGAGCGAGCCGGGTCTCCTCTTCCTCGAACCGGTCGATCACCTCGCGTGCTGCTGCCAGACCGGCGCCATCCTTGTCCTTCATCGAGAACGCGATCGCGGTCCGGATCCGGATCACGGTCGACTCGGTGTTCTCGGGTACGTCGAACCGGTCGGAGATCATCGAGACAGGCGCGAACGTGCGTCCGCTCTCCCGCTCGACGCGCTCGGCGTTGTCGATGATCTTGGCGAGCTCGGTCGCCGGATCACCGACGGTGACATCGAGCGAGTACCTCAGCGATCGCAGGTTCGCGCCGAACTGGGCCGCGGTGGGCCGGCGCATCGGATCGCGCGCAAGTGCGGCGAGTAGCAGGTTGTCGATGTCGGCGCCGAGCCGCGGGTCGATCTCGGTGGGCGCGTGCACCTTGGCCTCGCGTACCGCCCGGAGCGCCTCCAGATCGCCGAGCCCCGAGAACAAACGTCGGTTGGTGATCAGCTCCCACAACAGCACCGCCACCGAGAACACATCGCTGCGCGGGTCGAGATGCTCGTTGCGCGCTTGCTCTGGCGAGATGTACGCAAACTTGCCCCGAACCGCGCCATGTCCGGTCGGCTCTTGTTCGGCGCGCTTGGCGATCCCGAAGTCGGTGAGCTTGACCTCCCCGGCACGCGACAACAGCACGTTCGACGGCGACACGTCGCGATGGACGAGCGACATCTGCTTGCCGTCCGGAGCGCGCGCTGAATGTGCGTGCTCGAGCGCTTCGCAGATCTCGGCTCCGATGTGAAGCGCGAGGTCGAACGGCATCCGGCGCCGGCTCGCCTCGATGCCGCGCTGCACGGCGCCGAGGTCCTTGCCGTCGACGTACTCCATCACCAGGAAGTACTGGCCATCGTCACCCAGGCCGACGTCGAAGATCTGCACGATATTTCGGTGCTTGAGCAGCGACAGCACCTTGGCCTCGGCGATCAGCAGCTCGACGAACCGCTTGTCCTGCGACAGGTGCGGAAGGATCCGCTTGATCGCGACGGGCTTCTCGAAGCCCCCGGCCGCCACGGCCTTGCCGCGGAAGATCTCGGCCATCCCGCCGACGCCGATGCGATCCAGCAGCTCGTAGCGGGTCACGTGCGAGCAATCTACCATGGCCACGCTCGACCCTGGCGCGGAGTACCATGGGGTTCGTGCACCGAGTCGCCGCCCTGATCGACACCGCGCTCGCCGAGGGAGTGGGCTCTGCTGCCGCCGTATCGATCGGGGACGCCGGGATCGAGGTCGCCCGGTTCGCGCGCGGACACGCTCGCCGCGTGCCGGACCTCGGCGAGCCCATCGATGAGAGCGCGTGGTTCGACGTGGCCTCGCTGACCAAGCCGATGGTCACGGCGGCGTCTGTGATGGTGCTGACCGGCGAGGGCAGGGTCAGTCTCGATGACTCGATCCGGCGATGGCTTCCGTCCGCCGCGAGCATGGGTACGGTGCGCCAGCTGCTCGGACACGCTGCGGGGTGTGTCGGCCACGTCGAGTTCTTTCGAGCCCTGCGTGAAGGAGAACATGCCAATCCTCGCGCCGAGCTCGTCGAGCTGGCGGCAACGCAACCGGCGGGCGAGCCCGGAACTGCCACGGTCTATAGCGATCTCGGCTACATCCTGCTCGGAGCGATCGTCGAGCGCGTGACCTCGCTGCCGCTGGAGGCCGCCTTTGCCGAGCTGGTGGCCCGGCCGCTGGGGCTTGAAGCAAGGTTTCCTGCGATGACCCAGCTCGACCACGCCGTCGCCACCGAGCTCGACGACCGTGGCCTGGTGTGCGGCAAGGTGCATGATGAGAACGCGTACTTCGGCGGCGGCGTGTGTGGTCACGCTGGGCTGTTCGCGACGATCGAGGATGTGGCGCGGTTTGCATTCGCGATCGTCGAGACGTTCGACGGCCGCGCGCAGGGGCGGTTCCGCGTCGACACCGTCAAGCAGTTCCTGACCGAGACCGCCGCGTCGAAATCGTCGTGGAGGCTGGGCTGGGATACGCCATCGGCGGAGCTGGGTGTGTCGCACGCCGGCGATCGCTGGCCGAGGGAGCTATCGGTGGGTCACCTCGGATTCACCGGCACATCGCTGTGGCTTGATCTATCCCGCCGGCGATGGGTCGCGCTGCTCACCAATCGGGTACATCCATCGCGCAACGGCAGCGCCGATGCGATCAAGGCGCTGCGCCGCGCGGTCAACGATGCCGCGCTCGAGGAGCTCGATCACGATGCATGATCGTTCGATGGTGGTCGCCGCTGGGTTCGTGCTCGCGGCGCTGGCGCTGGGTTGCGGCGCCTGCAAGCGCCGCAACGACTCGAGCGCAACGCCACGCGAGCTCACCACCGCCGAGGCCGTGATCGAAGCGTCGATCGCTGCACAAGGGGGGCGCGACGCGCTCGGCAAGATCACGTCGATCCGCCAGAGCGGAACCATCCGGATCCGAGGTCAGAACATCACCGGCCGGTTCTCGCTGATCGCGCGCGCGCCGCGGAGCTCGGTGATGGTGGTCGACCTCGAGCGGCTCGGCACCAACATCACGGCGGTCGCCGGGGATGTCGCATGGACCAAAGATCCCAGCGCTGGTTATCGCATCGCCACCGGGGCCGAGCGCGAGACATTGCTGCGCGAGCTCACGTTCAATGCCGATGTTTCGTGGAAGCAGCTCTACCGCTCGGCCGAGCTCGAGGGCCAGGTCGACTTCGCTGGCACCACCGCCTACAAGGTCGTGCTGACCGCGAACGATGGCGCGGTCCAGACGCGCTACTTCGCCAATGACACGTTGCTTCAGATCGGCACCGAGACCGTCGCGAGCACGCCGGCGGGGCCGCTCGCCGTCCAGCAGATCAGCTCCGATTTTCGAGCGGTGAGCGGTGTGAAATACGCCCACAAGCTCGTGCTCCATCAGGGGCTCGCGACGCTCGAGTTCACGATCGACAAGCTCGAGACCAACGTCGAGCTTCCCGCGGATGCGTTCGCGCTGCCTGCCGAGCTGCAGCGCGATCAGCCAGCGAACTGAATGCCAGCTCGGCACAGCTCGACGGTCGCCGCCGCGCACGGGCTTGACGTTCTGGCATGAGCCACGGCACTCGGCGCACGTCGACATGCGATTGGCTGCTGGCCCGCAAGTTGCTCACCCGCCTGCGCATGATGAAACCATCGCTGATGATTGTTGCAGCGCTCTCTGCGCCGGCGTTTGCTCAGCCCACCTCTCCATCGGCTCCTCCTCCCAGGCCGATGGCCCAGCCGCTTGCCGTCGAGCTCACGATCCGAACGAGCAACGACGTTCGATCGCATGAGCTCGTGTTGATCGCTGATCCCGCCGGCCGCAGCTGTAGCTCGGTCAAGGAGCAGGCAGCCAGCGCGACCGATTCGGTCCGGGTCTGCGCGCACGGAGACGGCCGTGCCGTCAGGCTTCAGATCGAATGCGAGATCATTCGGTCGGGCGCAGCGATCTACCGCGCAACCTGGGAGGCCCCCGTCGTACGTGGCTCGACGGTCGAAGTCGGCCGGGCGAGCGGCGCACGGTTCATCCTCGCCATGAAGTGACCCGCCGCACGCCTGGCAGCGATAACGTGTCGTGATCACGACGCCCCAGCAGGCGATAAGATTTGCTGTCTGGTCTGGTCGCGGTCGCGTGTCCTGAGCGCATGAAGCAAGCAGCGAACATCGATACCGACCTGGTTCGGGCGGCCCTCGGAGCCGACGTCAAAGCGTTCGGGCGGTTGGTCGAACGCCACCATGGCGCGGTGGTCGCCGTCGCGTTCGCGATCACGCGCGACCTCGGCCTCGCGGAGGACATCGCGCAGGAGACGTTCTGTGCCGCGTGGACGGGGCTCGGCACGCTGCGCGATCCGAGCGCCGTGCGAGCCTGGCTGTGCAACATCGCGCGCAATCAGAGTCGCAATGCGCTGCGGTCACGGCGTCGCGAGGTCTCGGACGAGCCGCCGCCCCTGGCAGACGCACGTCCGACGCCCGACCAAGCAGCGCTGGACACCGAGCGCAAGCGAGCGGTGGCCGCCGCCCTGGCGCGCATCCCCGACGTCTATCGCGAACCGTTGGTGCTGTATTACTGGCACGAACGGTCGATCGAAGAGGTCGCGCGATCGCTCGCGATCTCCGAGCCCGCCGCGCAGAAGCGCCTGTCGCGCGGTCGCGCGTTTCTCAAGGACGACCTCCAGGGCGATCTCGAGCTCGTGGGAGTGGCGCGGCGTTCGGCGACGGCAGCCGCGGCGGCGATCGTCGCGGTGTGCGCGACCCGCAAGGTGGCCAGCGCTGGCGTTGCCACCACGGCCACGAGCGGCGTCATCCCGACCGGAGGTGCGGTGATCGCAATCGCGCTGGTGACGCTGGTGGTCGTGGGGGTGGCGGTGCTGTGGACGCTGTCCGGGAGATCCCGGAGCACGCAGGACGGTGCGGCGGACATCGATTCGTTGTCGCTCGCACCACACGTCGCTGCGACAGGACGCTCGTCGACGGCCGCTCCGGTCCTGCCGGTCACGGATGCAAGCACATCTGGTTCTTCCAACCCCGAGGACAGCGAGCCTCGCGGGAGCTTCGGATCGCCGTCGGAGTACGCGATCACTCCGACCGCACCAGGGCACGTGGCGATCAATCTTTCGGGCGGTGCGTCGTCGGTCACGTTCTTCGAGCCGCCGGGTCCTCCGCCAAGCTTGGAGCGCCACGTGAGCGGCCGTGTCGTCGATGCAGCAGGGCGTCCGATTCCGAATGCCACCGTGGTCATCGCGGAGGAGCTCAGAGCGCGATTCGGCTCCTTGCTCGGCAACCACGGTGCGATCACCGCGGATGACGGCAGCTTCTCCGTGGCCGTGCGCGGTGACTCAGCGATGCAGGCAGTGGCACTCCACCCCCAGGCAGGCTGGTCGCCCCGTGTCTCGGTGCCCGCGGGCAAGGCAGATGCCGAGCTGCAGCTACGCGTTCCAACCCCTGGCTCGCTGTCCGTGATGGTCCGCCGTGGCAACGAGCCGATCGAGGCGGACCTCGAGATCAAACCGCTCGACGATGTTGTGTTTGAGATGCGACTGCGCAGCGATGCAACCGGGGCGATCAGCTTGCCGCTATTGCCGCCAGGGCGCTATCGCGTGCGAGCGCTTGCAGCCCGCATGTTTCTCGGACCGACCATGCCGGTGGTGGATCGCGAGATCCGGATCAACTCCGGCAAGTCCACCTCGATCGCGATCGAGCTTCCGGTCGGTGCGCTGGTCGTGGCCAGAATCAAGCCGCCCACCGGAGTGCAGCTGATGACGGTCGAATTCTTTCTGGTACCAGGCACAGGATCGTTCACGCTCGAGTCGATCAAGCAGCGCAAGCCGCATGGCGCGCTCTACGGAGGCCAAGACGTCGACGATGTGGATGCACAATTCGATGATGTCGCCCCGGGGACCTACACGATCTGCGTGGATTCCCGGCTCAAGGATGGCGGCCGGTTGCCGCTGGCATGCGGTGAGCTCGAAGTCAGCGCGACCAAGCCGGTCAACTCGATCGAGCTCGAGCTTCGTCGCTGATCTCGCCCGCGCTACTTGCGGCCGTTGCGACGCTTGCGCGGCTTGGCGTCCTTGCGAACGTCGCTGCCCAGCGCGCCGAACATGCTGTTGACGCCGCGATCGGCGCACGCCCACATCGTCACGAGGATCGCGAGATCCGACAGCGCGCGCCGGCTCATCGACGCCGGGATCACCAGGCCGTACGTCTCGGAGACGAACCGCAGGTCGCGCAGCACGCGCGAGACCTCTTCGCGGTTGACGTCGCCATGCCAGTACACGACCCGGGTGAGCAGCAGCTCCTGATGCCGGCGCAAGAATTCACCCATCGACAGCGGCTCGGCGATCCGGTGCGTCGGCGGCCGGCAGATCTCGAGCAAGTCTTCGAGGTACTCGTTCCAGTGCCGCGCGAGCCGGCGGTTCTCGGGCCGCCGCAGAAACTTCACGCGGTCGACCGAGAAGTCGCCCTTCACCGTGGTGCGAAACCGCGGCGTCACGGCCATCAGGTCGTAGAGCACCGGCGGGTTGTCCTTGGCGTAGTCGACGTCGTGGTAACGCCACCAGTTGCGCAGCTGCGGCCAGGTGCACACCGACAGCAGCGGGTCATCGGTCGAATCGACGACGACGAACCGGCGATCCTCGGCGCGCAGCACCGTGATCCAGTGGGTCCACTCCTCCACGCACAGCAGCACCGGCGTCTGTTCGCGCAGGTGCTTGGTCAGGATCTTGCGTGCTTGCTCGGCATCACTCCGGCGCTCGAGCACGAGATCGCATTCGAACGCCCGGGCGGCGCGCGCGAGCTGGATCTCGTTGGTTCCCGACCACCAGTGGGTCTTCGCGGTGGTCGAGATCTGGCCGACGTCGACCATGCGGCCGAGTGCGAGCAGCGCGTGCTTGAGCGCGAACGGGCCGCATGTCCATTCGTTGGGTTGCGGATAGAATCCCGGTCCCGTCAGGGCCTCTGCCACGTCAGCGACTGTAGCCCGGATTGGGCGCCATGCTGCCGGCTCCGAGCGCTCCATTATGGTCAGCTGGGCAACCGGGTAGCCCGCCGGCCAATCGTTCTAGTAACTTGTAATTTCAAAGGTTTTGTCGGGCGGGAGGCACCGCCAGGAGCTCAGCGGCAGGCCCGATTCGGCAGCTGGACAGACCAGCACGGTCGGACATGATGCGAGCCCTCTGACGCCGAGCTCGCTCGCTCGCTCCGTCGCTCCGCGCAATCGTGCCCGCTGGCGATCCGCTCGCTCGTCGCGCGTCAGTCGCCGAGCACGGTGACGGTGATGCGCCGGTGGTGCGGCGCCGTGCGGTGCTCCCACAGGTACAGCCCCTGCCAGGTTCCCAGCGCGAGTCGGCGATCCACCACCGGGACGCCGATCGAGGTCTGGGTCAACACGGTCCTCACATGGGCCGGCATGTCGTCGTCGCCTTCGTCGGTGTGCTTGAACAGCTTGTCGCCGTCGGGAACGAGCCGCGCGACGAACGCCTCGAGATCGCTACGCACCGTCGGGTCGGCGTTCTCGCACACGATCAGCGATGCGCTGGTGTGATGCACCCAGATCGTCGCGAGCCCGTCGTGCACGCGGCTCGCACCCACGATTGCGATGACCTCCTTGGTGATGTCGTAGGTGCCGCGCCCGCGGGTGGCAACGCTCAGCTCGCCTCGATGAACCATGGCTCGCTGTCCCACGCCAGCTGGGCGCGCGCAACCCCGGGAGCGTCACAGGCCGAGCTCGACCGGAACGTGACAGCCGTGGATGTCAGCGGTAACGTCTCGGCGTGATCCGGCGCGGGTTGCGCTACATCGACGAGCTGTCGGACGGGTTCCGCACGCAGCTCGCGCTCGCATATCGCGCGAAGGATCTCATCGGCTACGGCCTGCGCTCTCGCATGCGCGAGGGCTACACGATGCAGGATTTTCGCGCCGACCTGCTCGCCGCGCTGGTCATCGGCGTGGTCGCGCTGCCGCTCTCGATGGCGCTCGCGATCGCGTGCGACGTTCCGCCGCAACATGGGCTGTACACCGCGATCATCGCTGGGTTGATGTGCGCGCTGCTCGGCGGCACTCGATTTCAGGTCACCGGTCCCACCGCGGCGTTCGTGGTGATCCTGGTCCCGATCGTTCATCAGTACGGACTCGGCGGTCTGCTGGTCGCCGGAATGATGGCAGGCGTGATGCTGCTGGCGATGGGCCTCGCCCGCCTCGGGCGGTTGATGCAGTTCGTCCCGCACCCGGTGACCACCGGATTCACCGCCGGGATTGCGCTGGTGATCGCGCTACTCCAGCTCAAGGACGCCCTGGGCGTGCAGGTCGGACGGACCGAAGGAACCATCGAATACGTCGGCGCGCTGTGGGCACACCGGGGTGCGATCAATCCGTGGGATGCCGCGGTCGCCTTGGTAACCGTCGTGCTGCTGCTGGTCGTACCCAAGATCACTCCCAAGATCCCAGCGCCGCTGATCGCACTCACGGCCGTCACGCTGCTCGTGGTGTTGTGTGATTCGCTCATCCCAGACTTCGCCGTCACGACGATCCGCTCCAAGTTCGTCGCGACGATCGGCGGTGAGGAGGTGCGCGGCATTCCACCATGGCCACCGATGCCGGTCGTGCCTTGGGACATGGGTAGTGCGGGCGCGACGCTGAGCTACCAGATGATCCGCGACCTGCTGCCGTCCGCCTTCGCGATCGCGATGCTCGGCGCGATCGAGTCGCTGATGGCCGCGGTGGTCGCGGATGGCATGAGCGGGACCCAGCACGATCCAAACTCGGAGCTGATCGCACTCGGCATCGCCAACATCGTGTGCCCGTTCTTTGGTGGGATCGCCGCGACCGGCGCGCTCGCACGAACCGCCACCAACATCCGTGCGGGCGCACGATCACCGATCGCGGCGGCGCTGCACGCGGTGTTCGTGCTCGCGTGCACGATCGCGCTCGCTCCGCTGGTCGGTTACCTGCCGATGGCCGCCCTGGCTGGCCTGTTGATCATCGTCGCCCGCAACATGTCGGAGGCGCGTCACTTCGTACGATTGGCTCGCGTGGCACCGGGGTCGGACGTGATGGTGATGTTCAGCTGTTTCGTCCTCACGGTCGCCTTCGACATGGTGGTCGCCGTGACGTTTGGCGTCATGTTGGCGGCATTGATGTTCATGAAGCGAATGGCGGTGTTGACCCGCGCCAACCTCCAGACGTTCGATACCACCAAGTTCGACGTTCCCCCGGGAGTGCGAATCTACGAGATCGCCGGTCCTCTGTTCTTCGGGGCCGCGAAGACCGCGATGGAGGCGCTCCACATCGCCGGCGGCAAGGATCACACCGTCATCATCTCGATGCAGCATGTGCCGACGATCGACGCCACCGGGTTGGTCGCGCTCGAGTCGGCGCTCGATCGGCTGCGTCGCTCGAAGATCAAGGTGATCTTCGCGGGGCTCACCCCGGAGGTCGCCGAGATCTTCGAGCGAGCGGGGATCAAGCGCGAGCCGGGCAAGCTGGCATATGCGCCGGACGTCGAGACCGCGCTCACCATGGCGATCGTCCACGCGGCACGCCTCGGCGATGGACCGGTCGATAAGTCGCAACAAAACCAGGCGCCTTTGAATCCCGGCTCTGCGCCGACCTCCATCTGATATCGTCGAATCGTGCTGCGCGTTGTGGGAGTCCTAGCGCTGGTCGGGGCCCTGGCGGCTCCCGTCGACGCAGGCCCGAGTGCATCGACCAGCACGGCGGTCACCGCGGGTAGCTCCAAGCGC
The DNA here is from genome assembly GCA_050187075.1 of Kofleriaceae bacterium. Classification (GTDB taxonomy): domain Bacteria; phylum Myxococcota_A; class Polyangia; order Haliangiales; family Haliangiaceae; genus JABFXX01. Next base: position 32,440 of record JBFWXW010000004.1, read on the forward strand.
CCTCGCAAGAAGCTCAAGAAGCGCAAGAAGCCCAAGAAGCCCAAGCTGATCGCGCGTACGCCATCGCGGTCGAGCCTGCGCAATCTCAAGAACATGCCGCATGGGTACGCGTGGCCGCCGACCAAGCGAATGCTCGCGGCCGAGAAGGCCTGCATCGCGCAGCTCGACGAGCTCGGCGTGCCCCACAAGCCGGCCAAGCGGGAGGGCCGGATCGTCCGTCCGGTGTCGGTGAGGGACACGGCCGGTCAAATGACGCTCGGCGGCATCCGCTACACGAGCAGGTTTCGCAAGCCGCCGCATACCCTGGACTGTCAGCTCGCGCTGGCGCTCGAGCATTTTGGCGGCGAGCTCGTGACGCTCGGTGTGCGCGAGGTGAAGTTCGGCAGCATCTATCGCTGGACCAACGTGCGCGTCCACGGCCAGAACAAGAACATGCTGTCGCGTCATGCGCTCGGAATCGCGATGGACATCTATTCGTTCATCGACACCAACGGTCGCGAGGCGGTGGTCGAGACCGACTATCCGCTCGAAGATCCGCTGCTGATCGCGATCGAGAACGCGGTGAACGCGAGCGGAAAGTTCCGCGTGCTGGTGACGCCGAAGAATGATCCGGTCTCGCATCACGATCACTTTCACATCGAGGTGGCGGTCGACTACACGGCGAAGCCGTGAAGCTGTGCGTTGGGTGTGTGGTGGGCGCGCTGGCCGCATGTGGCTGGTCGCCGGATCCGCTCGATGGCGCGATGTGTGCCCCGCCGGTGCTCGACGCGCCGTGGCTGGATGAGCTGGTGATCGACACCGTGAACCAGTTGAGCGCGAGCCCACGCGCGACGCCATCCGAGCGGGATGCCGCCCGTGCGGCGCTCATGACCGAGCTGTCGTCGATCGGCCTGGAACCGCAGCTGCACAGCTATGCAACCGGCGCGAACGTGGTTGCGACGATTCCGGCGACGACGGGAGCAGCCGCCGGCGTGATCGTCGGAGCACATTTCGACACCGTGTCCCAGAGTCCCGGAGCCAATGACAACGCGACCGGCGTGGCGGTGATCCTCGCCGTGGCCCGCTATGTCCGCGACATGCCGTGTCGAAGTGCGCCGGTGACGATCGTACTGTTCGACGAGGAAGAGCGAGGGCTCGTCGGTAGCCGCGCCTTCGCGCTCACCAGGACGCCGCAGACTGTTGGCGCGGTGCACACGATCGATCAGGTGGGCTGGGACGCCGATGGAGATCGCCGGTTCGAGATCGAGCAGCCAACCCCGGCGCTCGAGCAGCAATATCGTGAAGCTGCGAGCGCGCTCGGGTTGGAAATTTCCGTCACCAGCGTCGGTGCCACCGATCACCAGGCATTTCGCGATGCTGGGTTCGCCGCCGTCGGGATCACGGAGGAGTTCACGTCGGCAGACACATCTCCGCATCGCCATCTGGTGAGCGACACCGCACCTACCGTCGATGTCGCGTATGTTGCATTGGCTGCGCAGCTGGTCGGCCAGGTGATCCTGCGTGAGGTCACTCCTTGAGATCTCACGCTGAAGCCTCACGGTGCGGGCGCTTGCCTGGCGCAAACGGGGTCGCGTAGTCTCGTCGCGATGGCCAAAAACCTCGAGCAGCTGAGAGGGAGTGTGCGGGCTCGGGGGCTTCGCGCCACCCCCTCGAGGCTGGCGGTGCTCGAGCTGTTGCGATCGAGCGACGCGCCGATGTCCCACGGCGACGTCGCCGATCATCTGTCCTCGCAGTCGTGGGACCGCGCCACGATCTATCGCAACCTCACGGATCTCGCCGAGGCCCGGCTCGTTCGGCGTACAGATGTGGGCGATCACATCTGGCGGTTCGAAGCGATGGCGAGCGAGCACGATCCACCGCACCCGCATTTCGTGTGCACCGAGTGTGGTGCGGTCGAGTGCTTGCCGGAGATCGAGCTCACGATCCGTCGCGCGCGGACACCACGGGCGGTGCGCCAGCGCAAGGTCGAGGTTCACGTGCGCGGTGTGTGCGATGCGTGCCTGTGAGCCGAGGGCTACGGCATCACGCGAACACACGACTCGTACCATCGAGCGCCGAGCCGCTCGTCGCGCTGCACGACCCACAGCGGCACATCGGTCACGCCTGCGAGGTCCTCGGCAGCGGGCGCCCTCCACTTGGTGAACAGCGGTGCAGGATTGCCCGAGATATCGCGCGGGCCACCGGTCGACCCGCTCGAGAATCCGCCCCGGCCAGCGAGCCACTGGTAGGTCAGGCTCTCGGTGAACATCCGCGACGAGCCATCGAGCGTCGGAACGACGTAGGGCTCGCGCGCGGCGGTTGGCTCGATCGGGATCAGCTTCAGCCGCTGGCCGGGCGCGACCGTGAACGGAGCGGCCTGATCCTGGCATCGGCCGAGCGGCAACGGCATCGCGGTGTCGTCTGCACTGCCGTCGAACACCACGTCGAGCCGGTCGAGCGTCGGGTTCTCGTTGGCCATCCGTTCCGCCGGAATCCGCGGCGCGACCCGCAACGCCTTCGCGGCGTATTGGTCCAGCGCCGGATCATCGAGCTCGCCGCCGACGCGCAGCGAGATCAGATAGTCGAGGCCGCCCAGGCCGCTGAGCTCGTCGCGATCGAGCGTGTAGAGCAGCACGCTCAGCAGATCGATCGTCGGGTTCACCGTGCCGCATATCGAGATCGCGGTGGTCTCCGGATCGTCGACCACTCCGCTCGCGATCGGCACCTCGATGTAGGGATCGCAACGGTCGTCATCGCCGAACGCGCAGAGCGTGAACGCGTAGCGTAGCCGCCGCTGGTCGGCAGGATCTGCGACCAGCGCGCACACCTCGCTCGGCATCAGCTGCTGGAGCACGTCGTTGGGCTGGTCGGGCGGGTCGTTGACGTCGATGTCGATGACCTGCTCGGGCAACGTCGCGGTCATCGCGAGCACGCGCAGGTCCACCACGATGTCGGGATCCTGGAACGAGGTGCACCCGATGAGCGCGGCACAGCCGAAGAGCCAGCTGCGATGAAGACCTGCGCGAGTCATCGTTGCACGAGCATACAAGTCTGGTACCAGCTCACGCCAAGCCGTTCATCGCGCTGGACGATCCAGATCGACACGTAGGTCGCGCCGGTGAGGTTGTCGCGCGTAGGAGCGCGCCATTGCGTCCCGAGCAGCGCCTGGTTGCCGAGCAGATCGTGGGGGCCACCGGTGGTCTCGTCGGTGAACGAACCCCTGCTGGCATACCACCAGTAGGTGATTGTCTCCCTGAGCATCGCGGTCGTCCCGTCCAGCGTGGGCACGACATAGGGCTCGCGAACATCGTCCGGCTCGAGCGGATACAGCGTCACGAGCGCGCCGGCATCGACGATCGGAGCGTTGCCCAGCGAGTTGCAACGAAGGTCCGGGACATCGAGCGTGAGGGTGCTCACCGAGCCATCGACGCCGTTCAGCGAGGGGTTGCGATTGGCCTCGCGGTTGGCGGGAATTCGTGGCGACACTCGCACGTGTTTTGCGGCGAACACATCGTCGTCGTCCGCGCCTTCGAGGCCACCGATCCGGAGCATCACCGTGTAGTCGAGCCCACCCAACCCGTGTACCGGATCGTTCTCGAACACGTCGAACAGCACACTCAACAAGCGGTTATCCGGCAGCAGCTCGGCGCATGGCAGCTGCACGGTCGCGGCGTCCTCGGGATCCTCGATCACGCCGGAGCCGAGCTCGTACTGCGGTCGCTCGGGATCGCATCGAGCGTCATCGCCGGTCGAGCACACCGTCATCGACCAGCGCAGCTGGCGATCGTGATCGGGATCCGCTACCAGCGCGCACACCGTGGTCGCTGCGAGCTGACCGAGCAGATCCGACGGTGTCGGGAGGTTCTGCATGTCGACGTCGATCATCTGCTCGGGTGGAGTCGCGGACATCGCAAGCACGCGCAGGTCGCGCACGATCTGCGGATCTTCGAACGTCGTGCAGCTCGCGGCGACCGCTACCGCGCCGGCGAGCGCCGATCGTCGCATCACGCGCGCGCCGGTCACCACGTCCCTCGCACGCCGAGCGTAGGCAGGATCGGAAAGCTCGTCACCGGTGCCGACTCGCGATAGCGATAGTCGTATTCGGTCGCCTCGGTGTTCTTGGCGTTGGTCACGTTGATGATGTCGAGGTACGCACCGATGCTCCAGGTGTTGAACAGCCACACCTTCTCGGCGCGAACGTCGAGCTGCAGAAACGTCGGGTTGCGGATCGATCGGCGCTTGCCGCGAACCGCGTCGTAGTCGCCCTCGTCGGCGTCGAACGTCGAGCCGATCACCGGCGTATCGGTGCGCCCGCTGGACAGCTGGAATCGCGCGCCGAGCTCCCAGCCACCGCCGGGCTTCCAGCTCGCGACGGCGTTCATCACGTGCGGCTGCTCGAACGCGGTCGGCAAGTACGGGCGATCGTCGTCGCTGCGCTGGAACGCGCGACTGAACGTGTACGACAGCCAGCCGAATGCGTTCTCGGTGATCTCGCGCTTGATCATCACCTCGAGGCCATACGAGTAACGCGTCCCGTCGTTGGTGAAGTTGACCGGCGAGAACGTACCGTCGCCGTTGTCGGCGATGTCATCGTTGAACACGACCACGTTGCGCCGCCGTGCGAAGTACAGCTCGCTGTCGACCGACCACACGCGATCGGGTTTCCACTCGTACCCGGCGCCCACGTGGGTCGCATGCTCGACGCCGACGTCGGGGTTTCCGAATCGCCGGTCGAGGGCCTCGGGCTGCGGTGGCTGGCTGAATTCGCCCACGTACGCCTTCGCCACCACCGTCGGCGTCAGCTGATAGCGCGCCACCAGCCGGGGATCGATCGATCCGCGGTCGACGCCATCGAGGATGTAGCCGTCGATCCGCAGGCTGGGGATCAGCTTGAGTCGCTGGGTGATGTCGACACCGAGATCGATGTAGCCGGCGAGCCCGAGCGATTGCGTGCCGCGAAACAGCTGCGACGGCGGGATGTCGACGCCCCGGGTGTTGATCAAGTTGTCGTCGAGCGGAACCAGCGCTTCGTAGCTGGTCGCCCGCGATAACATATCCAGACCGGTGTCGAGCGTCAGCCGCGGCCGCGGCTTGCCGTGGATCCGGGTCCGGTACGACAGCGTGTGATTGACCACGCTGACCGCGGTGAACGGGCCCGCAGCTTCGGCCTGTGCGCCCGTGAACCTCACCGAGTCGCGGCCCCACGCCGGCGAGATCGTCAGCTCCAGGTTGTCACCGAGCGAGCGGGTGTAGTTGCCGATCACGCGGAAGAACTTCACCGCCGTGTTCAGATCGGTCGATACGTTCGACTCGGGATCTTGATCGAGCACGTGCAGGGTATCGGATGACCCGATCGCGAACAGTCCGAGCCGGCCATGCTCGTGAAGGTTCCAGTCGACCCGTCCCGCGTAGTCGTAATAGATCGGCGTGACGATCCGTACCGCGCCCATCTCGGGCTCGGGCAGCACGAAGCCAAGGAACGCGTCGATGTACGATCGGCGACCCGCGAACGCGAATGACACGTCCTTCGCGAGCGGCGCGCGGATGTAGCCGCCCGCGTCGAGGAAGTCGACCTTCGCCGAGCCATGGACGCCGTCGGACTTGGTCGGCCGCAGCTCGAGCGCCACCGTACCGCCGTGCTTGCGGCCGAACCGCGCGGGAAACCCGCCCGGATAGAAGTCGATCGACTCGAGCATCTCGGCGTTGAAGATCGACGGCCCGCCGAGGAAGTGAAACAGCGACGGGACCTCGTGGCCATCGACGTAGATCCCGGTGTCGTCGGGGTTCGAGCCGCGGACCAGCAGCAGGCCCAGTCCGAACGGAGACCGCTGCAAACCTGGCAGCGTCTGGATCACCCGGATCGGATCGCCGAACGTGCCCGGCACCGACGTGAGCTGCTCGCGGTGAAGCGTTCGCTTGGTGACCTCGAGGACCTCGCGTTCCCCTTCGACGATCGTTTCGTACGGGTTGCCGCCGCGCGGGCGCAGCCACAGCCGGACCTCGATCGCCTCGCGCTTGGCGATCAGGATCGGTCGCTCGAGCCGATCGAAGTCAGGATCGACGGCGAGCACGCGGTACGAACCGGGGGGGAGGCCGTGGAAGTAGAACGAGCCGTCCTCGCCGGTGATCGCATCGAGCCCGAGCTCGACGATCGAGACGATCACGCCGGGAAGCTTGCGGCGGGTTCCACGCTCGAGCGCGACACCTTCGAGCGACACCGGCAGATCGATATTGCCGGCGTGGTTTGGTGGTCCGGTGCGCGGTTCGGCGGTCGCCGCAGGCGGTGGCGGTTCGGGCTCCGCGCGCTGCTCGATCACGAAGTTGATCGTGGTCTCGACCGAGATCGCTGCAGGCTTGCCGTCGACCTCGGCTGGATCGAAGACGTACTGCATCGCCGCCGCCACCGCGGCTTCATCGAATCCGTCGCCGACCGCCTCGAGCACGTCGACGCCGGTGACCACACCCGTGGCGTCGATCTTGATCCGGACCTTGACCTTGGCGGTCTTGCCGGCGGCGAGTGCAGCCGGCGGGTACTCCGGTGCCACCGCCTGTAGCAGCACCGGCGGCTTGGTGACTACGCCAGTTGTTGCCGGTGCCGGTGGCGCAGGGGGTGCATCTTGGCCGAGCGCCGAGGATGACCAGATCGCGATCGACAGGATCGCGAGGAGCCACCGAACCATAGACCCCGCAGCGTAGCCGGAAAATCGAACGCAGGTGGCAACTCGAGTGGTCATGTCGCGCCGGCACAAGCTGGCACCGAACTTGATGGACACCCCGGCCATGAAGCTCGGTTGCCTGCTCGCTGCGATGGGGTCGTTGATCGCTTGTGCCGCACCCTCGACCTCCACGCCTGGTTCCGGCGGCCCGCCACTCCCGCCGGGAAAGAACGACGACTCCGACTACGCGGTCACGGGCGCTCGCAACTGGTACCTCGTCGGAAATGATCTGACGCCCGGCAATGATCGGCTGGAGCTCGCGATCGAAGGCCCTGAGGACGCCAGCGTCGTTGACTTATATATCGACGGTGAATTCGTTCGCCGTGTCGATCGATCGACGGACGGCTGGAGCTTCGATGAAGATCTCACGGGGCTCGCGGTTGGCGAGCACACGGCGCTGCTCGCCGCCGACGGTGCGAGCGTCGCGTTCAGCGAGCTCACGTTCGTTCGCAGCCACCCGCTCTATGTCGCGGTGTCCAACGATTGGGACAATTCCGATCATGGTGACGACAAGCTCGTGCGCCAGGAGCGGCTGCACGCGAACCATCCCGAGCTCGTCATCACCCACTTCGTCGGACCTTACACGTTCACCGATCCCAACCTCAGCTCCGCGCGCCAGCAGTTCCTCGTCAACTGGGTCACCAACCTGCGCGACACCGAGGGCGACGAGATCGGCCTTCACGTCCACCCGTGGTGCCACTTCATCGAGTCCGCCGGCGTGACCTGCCGGACGTCGCCATCGTTTGCCTACGCGAGCGGCGATTCGAGCGGCTACACGGTGCGGCTCGACTCGTATGACGAATCGGAGCTGGTGCAGATCTTCAACCGCGCGAACCAGCTGTTCCTGGCCAACGGGCTCAACCAGCCGACGTCATTCCGCGCGGGCGGCTGGACTGCGGAGGCCCACGTGTTGTCCGCGCTCGCGCAGGCCGGGCACGTCGTCGACACGAGCGGTTGCAACTGGTCGCGGCTCGAGGAGTGGGAGAACTTCTCCGGCGCATCGCTCTATCAGTGGAACATGCAGCACTGGTCGACGATCAACGAGCTGAGCCAGCCCTATTACCCCAACACGACCGACATGCTGTCCGACGCGGCGCCGCAGCTGTCGATCCTGGAGGTCCCCGACAACGGCTTGATGGTCGACTACACGTTTGCATCCGAGATCATCGACATGTTCCGCGCTAACTGGCCGGGCGGCGCGCTCACCAAGCCGACCACCTTCGCTACCGGCTATCACCCCGGGAGCTTCAGCGAGAGCTACTTCGCGCGCATCGACGACGCGCTCACCGAGATCGACAAGTACCTCGCGGTGAACGACGGCGGTCCCGTGATCTATGCGCGCAAGTCCGATCTGATCCGGGTGTATCCGCAGCAGTAGTTATTCGCTGTGGGCGCGGGAGTCGAGCGATGAAACTCGCTCGACTGGCAACCTTTGGCAGTGAACGCGCGAAAGGAGACCGTGATGCGCTCGTCATTGCTGGTGATTGGTTCGCTGCTGGTTTGTGGATCGACGTCGCTCGCCCAGCCGATCGAGCCGACTGCGGGTCCGTGCTCGGTTTCGATCGCTCGCGCGCCTGACGATGTGCGCGAGGTGATCGAGGCGTGGGTTCGCAATGAGCCGCGCTGCGGCACCGCGCTGGAGCTACGTGTCATTCCCACCGACACCGGCTACTACTTGTTCGCCCGTACCGACGACGGACGCGTGTACGAACGGGTCGTTCCCGACGCGCAGAGCGCGGGCGTGCTGGTCGCGAGCTGGGCTGCCGAGGATCGCGTCGAGGTGGCGAACCCGCCCGCCAACGCGGCGGCGAACCTCCAGGTCAAGCCACCTGCCTCTCGGGCGGTCGTCTCGCCTCCGAGCTCGGTTCGAGTCGTGGCGTCGCCAGCACGCACGCCGCATCGCGATCGCGGTTCGGGCTCACTCATGGTCTCCGGCACCGTGCTGCTCGGCGATGACATCGCGGGGAACAGCGACCCGGATGGCGCTCAGGTCGGGGTTCGGGCCGAGCTCGAGCTGGTTCGACGCGGTGGCGTTTCACTCGGTACGCTGATGACCGCGTCGCGTGCGTCGTATTACCTGTCCAACGGCGCATTCGGTGCGGATGTCGACGGCTACAATCTCCGCGCGCTCGGCGTATTTGCGCTGAGCTCGACCTTCGACAAGGCCAACGTTCGGTTCGCGCTCGGAGTCGGCGCCGCTTATACCAGGGTAGAGGGTGAGTTCTTATCGGGATGGGGAGACAGCGAGCCCAGTTACATGCACTACCGGGCGCGGAACCTGGGAGCCACGGCTGATCTGTCGCTGCTGTTCACGGCTCGCATCAACCCGACGTGGGGCGTTGTGTTTGGCCCAGCCGCAACGTTCATGCATCCGGACATCGACGAGCGGATGGGGTACGAGCGCCCCGTCGTCGAGCTGCTGCTCGCCGGCGGCGTTCAGCGATTCTGGTAGTCGATCGAGATCTTCGATCGATACCCTTGACACGAATACTATGCGAGGAATAGTAATGGCTGCGTGGCACCCACACAGCCCAGCGACGGCCAGGTCCTCAAGGGTCTGCTCGACACGTTAGTCCTCGACGCGCTGTCCGACGGCGATGATTACGGGTTCGGTCTGCTCGAGCGGCTCGGAGGAGCGCTCGAGGACCAGGAGCTGATGCTGCGTGAGACCACGCTGTACCCGCTGTTGCATCGGCTCGAGGAGCGCGGGTTCATCGACTCGTACCACGTGCCGGGCGACAAGGGCCGCCCGCGCCGCTACTACCGGCTCACCGCCGACGGTCGCTCGCATCTCGCGGAGCGCGTCGCCGAGTGGCGCCGCGTCGATCGCTTGCTCGATCGAACGCTATTTCGCCGCCGTCAACCAAAGGACCATCGTGATGCTGACTCCGCTGCTGCGCTTCCCCGGGCTATCGCCGGCACCCGCCGCCCTCACCGGTAACGCAACCCTCGACGCGTACCTGATCGACGTCGATCGCCGCCTGCTCGGCAGCCGGCGCAACCGCGAGCTCGTGCTCGGCGAGCTGCGCGATCACCTCGAGCAGCGCGTCGACGTGTTCGTGCGCGCAGGTCGCGCACCAGACGTCGCCGTGCGCGACGCGATCGCCGCCATGGGACCGCCCGATGAGATCGCAGCCTCGCAACGCGCTCGGCTATGGCGACGATTTGGAAGGGCCGCGATCGTCACGCTGGTCATCGTCGTGGCCATCGGCCTGGCTGCCGATCTGCCCGAGGGCACGACGGTGATGGAGAGCCTGGTTTGGCGCTGGCCTGGCCACGTGGGCTCGCCGGTGTTACTTGGGTGGCTCGTCGCGTTCAGCTATCCGTTTCACGCGCGATCGACTCCGATCGCGCGAGGTGGAGAGTTTACCGTCGCGTACCCACGCGGCTTGCTTGTCGCAACCTATGCCGGGATCGCGTTCCTGCTCGGGATCCTGGTTGTCAACGTGTTTCACGTCGAGCCGCTGAGTACCTGGTGGGCGCTGCCGAAGATTCCGACGGTGATTTGTGTAGTGGCGCTCTTGGTCGCCGGATTTCGACTGTTGTTCGCACGCCTCGACGTGACCGACGGCGGTCTTCGCGTGACGTCGCTGCTCGGCACGACTCGCTCGATCGCATGGACGGCGGTTGTCGGTTCGTGGTCGGTCGGAGAACGGATGCGCTGGTTGCCGCTGCGATGGTACTGGCGCCGTACGTGCGCGATCGACCTGCGCGATGGCGGCCGCGTGTACGTTTGGCCCGAGATGGAGAACGCGGACCTGCTCATCGAGCGTCTGCGCTCCCGCGCAACGTAGCTGAGACTCGCACGTACGACGTCGAGCGGACCGAGCAGCGCCTGGAAGCGCAGCGAGCGTCGTCGCAGCCGACGTCGTCAGCTCTGCGCGTGATCGCGAAGGTGCGCGAGCAGCTTGTCGAACATGCCGCGCGCGGCGGTCTGCAGCGCTTCCTTGCGCAGCGTCGGCAGGTTGCGCGCGTTGAACGCGTGCTTGGGGACCTGGACCTTCGCGCCACCGTTCAAGAACGAAAGCATCTTGCCCTGGCCGTCGGAGATCGCGAGCCGGAGCTGGGCTTCCACCTCGATGTAGCCGCCGCGCTGCGAGACATCCATCTTGACGACCGAGACGTCGAGCTGGCGAGGATCGAGGCCCCACCGCGCTGCGTCCGCCGCGACCGTCGTCACCATCGGGGCCGAGCGGAACGAATCGGTCATGGTCTGGCGCAGGATGTCCGCGTGCTGCTGGCGGGCGAGCTTATCGTTGCGTCCCGGCGAGTCGTCGGCGGCCGAGTTGATCATCACGTAGAGATCGGGATGCGTCTCGACGGCGTGGCCCTGACGGCCAAACCCGGCGCGCCCACCGCTCGAGCGCGCGGCCAGCCTGTTGTGCGATGCCGCCGGCGGGAATGGATTCGGCAATCCGTTGGTGCGCGCGATCGCTCGCACCGCAGTACGCGCTTTCTCGCGTACCGTCGGGTTGGAGTCGTCGCTGCTCGACATCAACGCGTCGAGCGCGGATCGGTGTCCGATGCGACCGAGCGCTGCCGCCGCCACCGCGCGTACTTCGGGACTGGGATCGCCGAGTGCCTTGATCAACGGCTTCACCGCGCGCCGATTGCCCAGCCGCGCGAGCGCGGCCACCGCCGACAGTCGGGCCTTGTCGCTCGAGCTCGACGCCAGCATCTTCGTCAGCTGCGCGACGCGATCGGCATGGGCGGGCGGAACGCTCGACACCATGGCTGCGATCGCGAGCATAACTGTGGCGAGTCGGTGCCCTCCGCGCATGACCGTGTTTCGATTACGCGCCTCGCCGTCGCAAGAGTCAATGTTTTCTACTTGTCGAGTTCGTGTGCGCTGGCTCGCGCGTGTATCGTGGAAACACGATGTCAGTCACCGACGCACAATTCCGCATCGGTGTAGCGGCGGCGGGCGTCGTGATGGTCGCGACGATGGCCGCCGTCAGGTTCTGCGGGAGCATTCCGCTGCCCGACAAACCCGCTCCGCCGTCGAGGTCGCCGGTGCAGAGCCAGTTTGCGTCGCCGGTGGTTTATCAGGACTTTCTCGCGAAGGACGCAGCGTTTGCCGGCGTGGCCACGCCGACGCTCGAGCAGATGTCGCGCAAGCTCGCGTTCCGTGCCGACGAAGCGCGTCACGTGATCGAGCCCGGACAACCGCCGCTCACGCTCGCCGGGCTCGAGCTGTCCGCGCAGAAGAAGGACCGCTCGCTCGTGCTCGCGATCCGGAACGTGACCGACACCGCGCTCGCGTACACCGTGGTCTCGACTCCCGCTCCCAACTCGAGTGCATGTGCATCCGCACGACCGACCGCGTTGAATGCGATGGCTCTCACGCCGGGCGAAACCGTGACGCGCGTGGAATGCGTCTGGCGAACGAACACCGCGATCGTCGTTTCTCGGGTCGAGACCGCCGAGGTGCTCCCGCTTCAGGCCTGGTATCTGAGCATGGTTCCACCGACGAAAGTCGGGATCCCCGAACGGGTTGCGCGGGCGCATCAGCCGCCCCCGAAGACCGAATTGTGTAGCCCGGTGATGGCTCAGGCGCTCCGAACCGGCCTCGAACGCGGACAAATCGTCTGGAGAGATCTCGTCGACTTCTTCGCCCGGCACCGTTGTGCCACATACCAATTTCCTCTTAATTATCGAGCATTTAGATCAGACAACGAGCGCCCGATCCCGGCGGTAGCCCCAAGTAGGTGACGCGTTTACGCGACGTTAGACTTGCTATTCATCTCGGGGCTTGTTTAGCTAGTCCTAGTTACGCGGAGTTACGGGTGACCAAGTCCGAGCTCATCGAGAAAATCTCCGAGACGTTGAAACTTCCGGCCGGTAAGGCGGAGGCGATCGTCAACACAATCTTCGACTCCATGGTGAAGGCGCTGGAGCGCGGCGAAGGTATCGAGATTCGCGGCTTTGGTAGCTTCACCGTGCGCAAGTACAAGGCCTATGAAGGTCGCAACCCGCGAACCGGCGAGACAGTGCATGTCGCCGAGAAGCGGCTGCCTTTCTTCAAGGTCGGCAAAGACTTGCGCGAGCGAGTCAACGCAGGCCTGGGTACGCCGTTGCCAGCGGACAAGCCTGACGAGCCTGACGATACGGATCCAAACGATCCGGATCCCGACGACGACGAAGATTAGATCGTCGAGTCACGAAGTTACGGCATCTGAATCGTACTTCGTCGTCGATCCACGGGTGGTTGATCGCTAACGTTGCGATCCCGCGATCTCCACGACGCCAGCGTCCGCATCGACGGTGACCAACATGCCGTCTGCCAATGCGATCCACGCGTTGCTGCAACCAACGACGTAGGGAATCCCGAGCTCACGCGCGAGTGCTGCGCCGTGGTCGAGCGGTCCGCCGGTTTCGCTGATGAGCGCCGCGCAACCGACCACGAACACCGCGAGTGCGGGCGTAACTGCGCGAGTCACCACGATGTCAGCGCGTCCCACCACGGTCGCGGCGGCGAGCGATTCGAACCGAACGACGCGGCCGGAAACACGAGGCCCGCTGCCAACGCCGCGAAGTGGTTGATGTCGCGACGCGATGGCAGGCACTTCACCGACGACAATCGGCATTGCCCAGCTGGCCGCTCGCTGCGCTGCGTTGCGAGCCGCATTCGCGATCCGGCGTGCCCGATCGAGATCAATGGGTTGCGCGAGCTGGTCGAACGCGATCCAGAACACGTCGGCGGCGTCGAGGCCAAGCTCGGTGGCGCGCGCGAGCAAGGCGCGGCGAACAAGCCACTGGGCGCGCGCGAACCAGAGGTCATCACGCTCGGCAAGATCGGCGATCGGGTCGGGCGGCGCTGCCGGGAGCGACGCGATCGACCTGGCGCGTTCGACCGCGTCGCGCAGCAGTGATGGCCGCTCTGCAAAGGTGGCAACCGCGACGTCCCACGCCGGCGCCAAAACGCCGACCCGTTCGAACAGCGCATGGTCATCGAGCTCGCCGCGAGCCGCCGCCCGCAACGCGGCCTCGACCGATGCCGGCCTGGACCCGTGTCGGGGCGATGGCTGTGAGCGCAGCGCCGCGAGCAGCGGTCCCCATTCAACAGCCCAGATCCGATAGAACGCGACGTACCGACCGACTGCATCGTCGACCCGATGTACCTCGCCTTGCAGCGCGTCCTCCATCCGCTGCTCGAGCGCGGCGACGCGCGTCGCGAGCTCCGCCGGATCGCCAGGCGGCGCGGCCGGCATGCTCGGCTCGCGTGGTGACGTGTACAGAAACCCGCTGCAGACCTGCATCGACCACGGCGCGAACCCGGCGCGCTCGACGCGATCGACCAGCTCGGTCTGCGCGGTCGACAATGGATCGGGGTTGTGCGCGACGTCCCAGGTCCACACACGCCGGCTCGCGGCGAGCGGCGCGAGCACTGCCGGTGGTGGCGGCGTTTGCACGGCCACACTCGGATGAACGATCGGCCGCGCCTGAACGATCCAGTTTCGATCGCCGGCGATCAGCTCGACGTCGACGCCTCCGGGCACGGCGAGCGCAGCTTCGGCTGCCAGCGCGAGTGCCACCAATGGATCCGGATCGTCGCGCCGGTGCCTGGTCAGCGTGCCGTCACGCTGGATCCACAGCTCGTCATCGCTCGGTCGCCCCGGCGGTCGGCTGTAGATCGTGATCGGTGCGCCGGCGACGTGCCGCTGAACGATCACGCCGATCGTCACGCTGGCGCCGCGCCTGCGTGCGTACGCCGTCGCTTCCGGCGATCGCGCGCTGTCCCATACCGCGCCGATCGCTGGCCACAGCTCGCCAGGTGGCACCGCGCGGCGCGATGAGAACACGCCGGCTGCAGCGCCCAGATCGCTGTCCTCGATCGTGGCCGAGGATCGCACGGCGAGCAGGCCCAGCCTCGCCGCGCGTGCATCGACCTCGCGCCGCAGCTCATCGGGAACCTCGTGGCCGTCGCGCACGACCCGATCGAACGCACGATGATCGATGACGAACCCCTCGGGTACTGGTAACGCGGCCGCGATCAGCTGCGCCAGGTGAACCGCTTTGCCTCCACAAGACGGATCCGCGTCGGGCAGCGAGTGTGCCCACGCAACTGGCATGGACCGGTCGACCATGGACCCGTTGTACCGCGTGACGTACGATCGCGGCGTGCGGTTCGCCTTGTTGCTGCTATTGATCGGCGTCGCGCGGCCGGCGATGGCGGACGTCAGCAAGCTGCGCAAGGAGGATGTCCCGCTTCAAGCCAAGGACAGCGTGCGCGGCAAGAACAAGCTGTGCTGTGGCTATCCGCTGTCCGAGGAGCTCGGGTTCGCGCTCCGGTTCTACTGGCTCGCGCTCGAGCGTGATTACGACGATCCCGAGACCAACACCGTGCCCAAGAGCGGACGCGGCAAGAAGGTCCCGCTCAACACGTACGTGGAGCTGTACACCAGGCAGGGGTTCTTCTTCGGACGGGTGCCCGAGCGATTCGCGTGGGCGCTGCGGCTCGAGGGCTCGGGCCTGATGAGCGATGGCCGGGTCATCAACTACACGGGAGCGTGCGACTATGGATACGGCACCTGCTTCCAGCAGCTCGATGTCGCCCAGCATCCATTCGGTCGCGGCGCGGGCCTGCGGCCGCTGATCCCATTCAAGTCCGTCGCGATCGATCCTCGGATCATCAAGATCGGTGAGCCGCTGTACATCCCCGAGCTCGACGGGCTGATGTTGCCCGACGGATCGATCCACGACGGCTGCGTCCGCGCCGACGATACCGGCGGAGGCATCAAGAAGCGCAAGATGGACTTCTTCGTGGTGACCTACGGAAATTTTCGATTTCTGCTCGCCCAGCTGCTGGGCGTCACGTGGATCACGCCGCACATCGAAGCACCGCGGTGTGAATACATGCGCGACCACTGATGGTTGCGGAGATCGCCGGCGCGGATCGCCGCGCCTCGATGATTCGCCACGCGCACCGTTCACCTCGCGTTGCGCCGGTGCTAGCGTAGGCTCGTGCTCGAGGGGCTATTCGTCACACCGGTGGTCGCGGCGATCGCGGAAGCACTCGGTTCGTCGCAGCGCGGCGGCAAGCCCGGGGAGAAGCTCGCCGGCAAGGTCGCGGTGCTGGGCGACGCCAAGGTGGCGCAGGCGCTAGCTGCGAGCTGCGATGTCGTCGCGATCGCAATCCCGGCGCGCAACGCCAAGAAGCTCGGCGACATCGCGACGCTGGCCGCGCTCGATGATTCGATCGCGGATCGATCGTTCGCGTGCGTGATCGGCTCGATGGTCGCGACCGACGAGGAGTGGCCGGCAACGCTCGCGCGATGGCGCCGGGTGGTTCGTGAGGGTGGAACGATCGTGATGGTCGACCGCGGTCATGCCACCGAGGCGAGTCGCCGCGCGCTATGCACCGGGCTCGGCGACATCCAGCAGCGTCGCGCCGGCCGCTCGGTAGTTACCAGCGGCGTCGTCATGCACCTTTGACACGTGGTCGCGCAGGTGGCGAGGTACACCGGCCACATCCGAAACGACGTGGAGCACCTCCAGGAGCTTCAGCGCGTAGAACGTAACGTCCACCTCCCACCAGTAGAAGCCTTGCCGCGCGGCGCGCTGATAGTAGTGGTGGTTGTTGTGCCAGCCTTCACCGAAGGTCAACGCCGCCAACACGGCGTTGTTTCGTGAGTCATCGCCGGTGTCATAGCGGCGGCGGCCCCAGACATGCGCGAGCGAATTGATCGCGAACGTGGCGTGCCACGTGAGCACGGTCGCAACAAAGAAGCCCCACACGAGCGCCGTCGTGCCACCGACGAGGAGAGTCACCACCGCGGTTGCCACGACGAACGCGGTATCGAACCGATCCAGCACCCGCAGCTCCGGAAATCTCGCGAAGTCCTTGATCCGATCGACATCGGTGCCGCGGTGGCGAGCCGCAAAGATCCATCCGATGTGAGATCGATAGAAGCCGTGCTGGACCGGTGAGTGGATGTCGGCCGGACGATCGGAGTACTTGTGATGGTTCCGGTGATGCGCAGCCCACCACAGTGGGCCTTGCTGGGCCGCCGTCATCCCGAGCACGCCGAGCACGAACTGAAACGTCCGCCCGGTCTTGAACGACCGATGAGCAAAATACCGATGAAGTCCGGCAGTGATCGCGAACATACGTACCGCGTACCCGCCGACCAGCCAGCCGAACGCGGCCCAGCTCCATCCAACCCAAATCGCACCCACGATGGCGGCGACGTGAACGCCCCAAAATGGCACGTTGGCGACCCAACGGGCACGACCGGATCCACCAGCTGCTGTACCGAATGAGTGCATGGTCCAACATGCCTCGAGCCGGGCCGGCCGAGCGTCATGATTCGAACACGACGGCGCCGTGACACGATCATGTTGGAAGCGATGCGATGAGGCATTGACGAATAGGATGCGCCCTGAGCGTCACGGACGCTCGAGATTCACGTTGCTGTGGTTGTGTGTGTGGCGTACGGTGCTCGTGAGACGACGAGCTCGCCGGTTTTCGGCGCTCCGGGGCTCGCGATGGCGAAGGTGTCTATGGATTGGCAGACGGTGCCTACCGAATGGCGGCATACGGTGCGGCTACGTGTCAAAGGTTCGGCGGCGATCAAGTACGGTGGCCATACAGCGCATGGTCGGATCCTCGACCTGGGTCTGGGTGGCCTCTCGATCTGGACCGACCAACCGAGCGCGTTCGAACAGCTCGATGGACACGCTGTGAGGATTCAGATCACGCTCGAAGGACTGCCGCGAGAGGAGTTCTCGCTGCGCGGTCGCGTCCTGCGTACCAGCGCCGGCGCACAGCTGATCGCGATCCGGTTCGATCATCTCCCCGAGCAGCTCATCGCACGATTGACGCACGAGCTGACGGCAGCGGTGGCGGATGAAGTCGCGCCCCGGATGATCCTCGTCGACGAAGTCGCCGATCGCCGATCGTTGATCGCCCATGCATTTCGAGCGGCGGGCTGCAACGTCACCGAGGTCTCCTCCGCGCTCGAGGCGATCACGAGGCTCGAGGACTTTCACTTCGAGCCAGCGCTGATCGCGATCGCCGACACCCTACCCGCGACGCAAGCAGAGCAGCTTCGCGACTTCATGCAGGGCGAGCATCCAGACGCTCACATGGTCGCGATCGGCAAGAGTGCAGCCAACCGAGACCCTTCGGGGAGCTGGCTCAGGTCGAACGACGGTGATGATGATCTGCAGATCCGCGTGGACCGCGTGATGATCGCTCATCGGTCACGGCAGCGTTCGAACATCAGCGGCGACGGGCGCTGAGCTGAGCTCCACCGTCGGAACGCAGCCGATGGGAGTGCGCCGTTCGGTCCTACCGAGCTCCCAGCCCTCGGCGGTGAGCCGCAACCAATACTGCGCTTTGCGCAACCCCTTGTTCGCGATTCCAACGTTGTGGAAGCGGAGCCGGGAACCTGAAGCTCAGGATCGTTCTTGGCCCGCTAGACCGGCGGGCGCTCGTCGGTGTCGCTCTTGTCGCGCTTGGCCGGCCGGAAGATCAGATCCATCGGCTCGCCGTGCTCGCCCTTGCTGTGCTCGCCGCGATCGTTGGGATTGATGCCCTTGGGGGTGATCCACGGGATCGCGGGATTGGGGTAGCGCTTGGCCTCCTCGTACATGTAGCGCGCCCACAGTGGCACCACCGTGATGTACGCGGCGTCGTTCTTGCCGAGCGCGCGCTGCTTCTTGTCATCGCCCATCCACACCACCGTCGTGAACTGCGACGTGTACGCGATGAACCACGTGTCGTGAGTGTCGCTCGAGGTCCCGGTCTTGCCTGCCGCCTTGATCTGGGTCTGGCGCAGCACGGTGGCGAACCCATAGGTCACCTCGTTGGCCAGCAGCTTCGACATCAGCCATGCCGCGCGCGTGGGAATCGCCTGCGGCGCGTCGATCCCTGACAGCGCGGCGATCCGATCGAAGCGATCGGCGGTGGCGAGTCGCGGATCGGACGGCAGCGTGTTGTCCTCCACCACGTTGCCGTCGCGATCGAGCACCCGCCGCACGAAGATCCACTCGGACTCCATGTCCGTGGGCCGCGGCCACCACGCTCCGTTGCGCGCGAACACCGAGAACGCGCGCGCCATCTCGTCCATGTACGTGCACGATGCGCCGAGCGCCAGCGCATCGTCGGCGAAGATCTTGGTCGAGAACTTCAGCCGCCGCGCCCACGCCTCGACGTTCTTCGCGCCCAGCCGCTTGAACAGATCGACCGATGGGATGTTCTTCGAGAACACCAGCGCGTATTCCAGCGTGACGTCGCCGTCGATGGTTCCCTCCAGGTTGGTGGGCGTCCACTCCTGACCGGTGATCGGATCGACGATCTTGGTCGGCGCGTCGTTGAGGATCGTGTCGAAGCCGTAGCCCTGGTCGAGCGCGAGCGCGTAGTAGATCGGCTTGTAGGTCGACCCCGGCTGGCGGCACGCGTCGCGGTTCACGACGCGGTTGTATTCGGACCGATCGTAATCCGAGCCACCCACCATCGCCACGACGTACGCGTTGCGGTGGTCGGCAGTGAAGATCGCGATCTGCGGATGCGGCACCTGCTCGAGCCGCACCAGATCGAGATGCGACGCGTCCCACGCGCGTTGGTCGTCGCTGCCCAGCCACGCAGGGTTCTTGGTATCCGGGAGATGCCAGGCGCGATACTTGCCGCGCGTCCGGATCTCGCGGCTGACCCACACCACGTCGCCGGGCTTGAGCGCATCCTTTGCGGTCTCGATCGCGATGTCGTTCTCGGCGTTGCCTGCCTGCCATTTCGATGCCCACCGCATGTTGCGCAGCGGCAGCTGAAACCGTTGATCGCCGATCAGCACCTCGGCGCGCTCGCTGCTGACCTTGTCGACCAGCGCGAGGTAGCGAATCCCCGGACGAAGTGGGCCATCGCCGTAGAGCTCGCGTTGCCGCTCGAGCAGCACGTTGCGAGCAGCACCGTCGACGCGCCACTCCGGTCCGCGCCAACCCTGGCGCTTGTCCTGATGACGCGCCCCGAAATCCGCGTTCTCGTACGCACCCGCCTCCCAGGTCGGCTCCGCCGCGGTCTCGATCGTCAACCCGGCGGTGTACAGCGCGTCGTTGCTGTAGTGCTCGGTGATGTAACGCTGGACGTGCTTGGCGTAGTACGGCATCCGGCGCGGGAACGCATCGCGATACAGGTTCAGCGTGATCGGCTCGGCCTTCGCCACGGCAACTTCATCGGCGGTGGCGAACCCGTAGTCGGCCATCTTGTCGAGCACGATGTTGCGCCGCGCGAGCGCCTTCTCGGGGTTGGTCGCCGGCGAGTATGCCGTGGGTGCCTGCGCGAGGCCGGCGATCATCGCCGCCTCGGCGAGCGTCAGCTGATCGAGCGTCTTCTGGAAGTAGCGATGCGCCGCAGCGGCCACGCCGTAGGCACCCGCGCCCAAGAAGATCTTGTTCATGTAGACCGACAAGATCGCCTGCTTGGAGTACATCGCTTCGAGCCGTCGCGCGACGATCGCTTCGAGCGCCTTGCGGTCGAGCGACTTCTCGTCCCCGGTCACCAGCTGCTTGGCGACCTGTTGCGTGATCGTCGACCCGCCCTGCGCAAAATCGCGCGACGTGATGTTGGCCCACAGCGCACGCGCGATGCCCTTGAAGTACAACCCGCGGTGCTCGAAGAACTGATGATCCTCGATCGCGACGAACGCGTCGACCAGCCGCTTGGGCATGCGATCGTACGGCACCAGCTCTCGCCACTCCTTGGCGAACTCGCCGAGCAGCGTGCCGTCGGCCGCGTACATGCGGGACACCCCGGTCAGGATCGTCGATGGTGCGCGCAGGTCGGGCGCAGCGGGTGCGCGTAGCGAGTAATGGCTGTAGATCAGAAATCCGGTGAGCGCGATCGCGGTCAGCAGGACCAGCGCGGCGAAGCCATAGAGCTTGCCGATCCAGTAGAACAAGCCACCGTCGGCGGGGTTGGCCACCGTCACGCGCGGGCGGCCCGGGCCGGGCGGACTCACGGCGGTGGTCACGGGCAGTATCTAGCCATGACGTGGCGCGCAGCGGCAAGCTGTCGGGCGTCGATCACGAGCGGGGGCCTGCCGCGTGGTGCATAATCAGGCCTCACCGTCATGCGCTGGGCTTTTGTCGTCGGAATCGTCGTGGTCGCAGCTGGCATAGCGTGGGTGGCCATCGGTCGCGAGTCCGAGCCCGCGAACAACCAGTCCTCACAGCCTGGATCGGGTGTCGCCGCGACGCCCGGCCGCGCGGCGATTTCCGCCCCGGCGGGCCCGTCGCTCGCGTCCGGGAGTGTCGCAGAACCGCACGATGATTCATCCTCGACCGGCACCACGCCGAGGCCCGAGCTGCCGCGCGATCCATCCGGGTCACCCGCCGCTCCGCAGATGACGTCCACGCAGCCGTTCGAGCAGCAGACCCGCGACTCGCGGTGGGCCGACAAGACCGAGCGCGAGATCCGAAATCGGTTCGCGAAGGTTCGCGGCGCACGGTTGCAGGCTGCCGAGTGCCGTCACGATCAGTGCCTCATCACGATCGCCGGCACCCAAGCCGAGGTCACCACGTCGATCGCCGACATCGAGGAGCCGACCGGCCTGAAAGGGTTCGCGCGATCGATCGTGCTCAGTGCGCCCGAGCAAGATGGCGACCGCATGGTGTTGCGGTTCTATGCCGTGTTTGATCGATGATCAGCGGCGTCAGTTCCACGGAACGCCGCAATAGCCTGCGAGCGTCTCGATCTGTCCATCGCCATTGATGCATTCCAGACCGGTCGCACAGCCACGACCGAACCTTGGAAAGCAACTCGCGTAGCACGTGCCTTCGGCGTAGATCCCATGCACTCGGATCTCCGTCCACGGAATGACGCACGCGTTGTCGAGTCCGCACGACACGAAGTTGAGACCGCCGCACGTGCCGGTTGCGCCGGTGGGATCGTCGGCCTTCCCTTCGGGCGCGTTGCTCACCACGATGTCTGATTCACCCACGTCCGCCGATTCGGGGTCGCTTGCACACGCTGCGATCAGGCTTACGCCCACAACAAAGCAAAAATAGTGAAGCTGCATGGGAGCGGCTCGGTGTGCACTGGCCATGCCGAGCACATCGTCGACGGGAATTCGCGCCATTGCGCGAATCCGGGTGCCGGTTGTGAAGTTTGCTGACGTGCGTGCCGCTACATCAGAGCGACGCGTTCCCCACCCCCGAGCTTCACGCGACGGCGAGGTCCGCGATCGGACTGTCACCCGAGAGGCTCTCGAGGCAGCGCATCAGGTGGGCCCGGATCTTGTGCTTCTTCGAGTACACGGTCTTGAGGCTGATCTGCATCTCGGCGGCGATCTCGTCGGCTTCGAGCCCGCGCCGGTAGTACAGCTCGACGAACGTACGGTCCTTCTCGGTGAACTCGGCGAGTAGCTCGTTGAGATGGCCCCAGCGCTCCTTCTCGATCAACAGGTCGAGCGGAGTGCGATCGCATTCCTGGTGTGGATCGAGCGCGCCATCGACCTTGTCGAGCAACGGCCGCCGCCCCGCGCCGCGCAGGTAATCGTAGGCAGCGTTGACCGAGATCATGCCGATCCACGACCCGAGCTTGGTCCCGCGGGCCGGGTTGTAGAGCCGCAGCTTGCGCATGTCATCGCGGACCAGCTGCATCATCACGTCGGCGTAGATCTCGTCGAGGTCGGCGCTCCCCATGCTGGGCGAGTACTTGAGCGTGACCTTGGTGATGCAGCGATAGATGAGCGCGCGGTACCGCCGGACCAGCTCGGCCCAGGCGCGGGCGTCGCTCCGGAGAACAAACGCGAGGAGGTCGCGATCAGACCACTCGGACGGCTGGTTGGTGCGAGATGCAAGGAGGGGCATGGTGGCCGTCCCCTACAGCAACCCCGATGCCTAGCCGTAACTAACCGAACTTCCACTCCGTGTCAGGACACGCGTAGGTGCCCGAAACCAAAACCTGGTGGATTTGACCAACGGAAGGGAAGTCAGCTCAGAAAACTGACGTATCGCCGCGATGCGTACAGCGAAGTTAGAAGCGTTCGGTCGAGGTGCGGGCAAGCCGGCATCGCCGTCACGCGCGTTGGGGGCGCCCGAACCCAAGCGCGCACGCGGCCGGGGGCGGCTCACCCCGTACCGCCGTGCGAGACCTGCACAACATCAGCGCCTGGTGGCGTGAATCCGTAATCACGTGACAGGAGCGTCGCGTCGCGCCACACCATCGGCACGCGGTACGAAGGCAACCCGACGTGCTCGGCGGGTGTTGTCTGTGAGCCGCAGGCGGCGAGCCGCTAGGCCTTCGCGACCGCTGCGTCCCAGCGCGCGAGGTGCGCCGCGATCGCAGCGCGATCCGCGGACGGCTTGAAGCGGCGCTGTTCGCGCCACGTCGTGCGGACCGCCGCTTGATCCTTCCACATTCCGGTGCCGAGCCCCGCGAGGAACGCCGCACCGAGCGCCGTGGTCTCGACCATCTCGGGCCGGGAGATCTCGACGCCGAGCACGTCGCTCTGGAACTGCATCAGCAGATCGTTGGCAGATGCGCCACCGTCGACCTTGAGCGTGGTCAACGGCCGGCCGGCATCGCGCTCCATCGCCCGCAGAATGTCGACGTTCTGCAGCGCGATGCCCTCGAGCGTCGCCCGCGCGATGTGACCGCGGTTGGTACCGCGGGTCAGCCCGCTGATCATGCCGCGCGCATCGGGCCGCCAGTGCGGCGCACCGAGCCCAGCAAACGCAGGGACCACGATCACCCCGCCCGAATCGGGCACCGAGCGCGCGAGCGCTTCGATCTCGCTAGCCGATGAAAACAGCTGCAGGCCATCGCGGAGCCACTGCACCGCGGCGCCGGCGATGAACGCGGAGCCTTCGAGCGCATAGCGCAGCTCACCGGTCGCCAGCTTCCACGCCACCGTCGTCACCACGCCTGACGTCGAGGCCACCGGCTGATCCCCGGTGTTCATCAGGATGAACGCGCCCGTGCCGTAGGTGCACTTCGCATCGCCCGGTGTGAAGCATGCCTGGCCGAACAGCGCCGACTGCTGATCACCTGCAATGCCGGCGATCGGAATGCCGTCCCGTAGACCGGGGACACCCTTGGTGACGCCGATCCTTCCGGACGAGGCCACGACCTCCGGAAGCATCGCGCGTGGCACGCCGAGCAGATCGAGCATCTCACCCGACCATGTGAGCGAGCGCAGATCGAGCAGCAGCGTGCGCGACGCGTTGGTGACGTCGGTGAGGTGGCTGCCCCCGGTCAACCGTGCGAGCAAGAAGCTATCGACGGTACCAAACGCGATCGCACCGGCGCGCGCCTGGTCCGCGATCCCGGGTACGTTGTCGAGCATCCATGCGACCTTGGTGCCCGAGAAGTACGGGTCCAAGGTCAGGCCCGTCAGCTCCCGCACACGCGGCTCTCGTCCTTGGGCCTTGAGCTCCGCGCAGCGGTCTGCGGTCCGGCGGTCCTGCCACACGATCGCGTTGTGCACGGGCGCGCCGGTCTCGCGATTCCACAGCACGGCGGTCTCGCGCTGATTGGTGATCCCGATCGCCGCGATCGAGCTCGGATCGATGCCGGTGATCGCGGCCTGCAGCGCACCGAGCACCGAGCGCCAGATATCTTCAGGGTCGTGCTCGACCCAGCCCGGCCTGGGATAGATCTGTCGAAACTCTTGATATCCGCGGCCGCGCAGTTGCAGCTGCTCGTCGAGCACGAGCACCGTCGAACCGGTGGTGCCTTGATCGATCGCGATCACGTGTCGCACGGTGAACCTCCGACGAGCTCGAGCGCATCACCTACCGTCACGCCGTCGGCTTATCACACCGCCGCATACATTGACAGCTCGCGAGCCTTGGGCTCAGATCGAAACTAACAAGATCATGGACGGTTGAGTCCGGATCGATGCGGCGAGCACGAGCCAAAACACGATGAGCGAGTGGAAGACCCGCATCACCAAGGTCCAGGTCGTCAAGCCGAAGGAAGTTGGGGAAGCCTGCCTGGTGCTGATCTATCCGCCGGGCCCCGATATGGGAAAGCGGTTTCCGCTCAGCCGCAACGAGATCGTCGTCGGTCGCGGCGCGGATTGCGACATCCAGGTCGATCGCGATTCGGTGTCGCGCCGCCACGCGCGGGTCTATCGCACCGGCGACAACTGGTCGGTCGAGGACCTGCAATCGACCAACGGCTCGTACGTCAACGACGTGCCGGTCACCAAGTCGGTGCTGCGAGACGCCGACTTCGTGAAGATCGGCTCGGCGATCTTCAAGTTCCTGTCGGGCTCGGGCATCGAGGCGAGCTACCACGAAGAGATCTACCGGATGACGATCGTGGACGCGTTGACCGGCGCCCACAACAAGCGCTACTTCCTCGAGTTCCTCGAGCGCGAGATCGCGCGGTGCGCTCGCTATCGCCGGCCGCTGTCGCTGCTGATGTTCGACATCGATCATTTCAAGGCGATCAACGACAAGCACGGCCACCTCACCGGTGACTACGTGTTGCGCGAGCTGTCGAAGCGGTTGCTACACCGCGTGCGCCGCGAGGAGCTGCTCGCGCGCTACGGCGGCGAGGAGTTCGCGGCGGTGCTGCCCGAGACCGACCTCACCGGCGCGCGCACGTTCGGCGAGCAGATCCGCCGGATCGTCGCCGAGACCCCGTTCGAATACGAAGGCGACACGTTCCCCGTCACCGTCTCGGTGGGAGTGGCCACCGTCGAGGGCGAAGACGTCGACGTGATGACATTCATCAAGGTCGCCGACGATCACCTGTATCGAGCGAAGCGCGAGGGCCGCAATCGCGTGGTCGGTTGAGCCTCGACGTTACTTGAGCTGCGGCTCGGGCTGGTGCACGGCGGCCTCGCGGATCGCGCGATCGCGGATCCGCTTGTCGAGGAAGTAATCTCGGCCGCGCCAGAACTCGGCGGACACGCCGATCAATGACACTGCCGTCGCTGCCACGAGGAACAGCTGGGCCTGCGCAGGGATCAGCAAGGCGCCACCGAGCAACACGCACACCCCGAGCACGCGGCTGCCCCAGGCAAGCGCCTTGGTCGCCCGCTTGTGATGCGACATCAAGTTGTCCAGGCCGCCGACCGCGAGCTCGAGCGAGAGGATCGTGATGATCGGCCACGACCACCCCGAGCCCGGCATCTTGATCAGCACCGTGAACAGCAGCGCCGGCATGGCCAGCGCGCCGAGCAGCCGTACCGCATCGGCCTTGGCGAAATCACCACGACCGCGGAGCTGACGCCAGCCGACCACGATGTAGTCCAGTCCGCTGATCCAGGTGATGCCGACGACCGCAAACATGATCCAGCGGATCGTCAGCTGGGTGTCGCCGTAGAGGTGCAGCGCGAGGATCGGCGCGACCGAACCGCTCATCACCAGCGCGCCACGCCAGAACTTCCTCTTGATCACCCAGAACGCTGCCATCACCACGAGCGGTGCCGCGGTGAGCACCACGAGCAGCCAGGTCAGAAAGTTGCGGTTCTCCACCAGCGGGAACAGCAGCATCACCCCGATGCCCTGCATCTGGGTCCACGTCTTGACCTTGGCGAGGTAGCTGGTCTTGAGGGTGAGGTTGCGCTGTTCGTAGGCCGAGCGCAGCGAGGTGATGAACAGCTCGCGCGTGAACATCAGCGCGACCACCCACGCGGGGATCATCCGCACGTTGTCGTCGGCGAACGGCATGTACGCGAACGCGATGAACACCTTGTCCGCGATCGGATCGAGCAGGCCGCCCAGCACCGTCGGCCCGTACTTCCTCGCCAGCAGGCCGTCGACCCAGTCGGTGCAGCCGATCAGCGTCCCGGCGATCAGCGCGCTCCACAGATACGGGTTGCCGTGGACCGAGCCGTGCTGATAGCCCTGATAGATCAACCAGCTCAGCAGCGGCATCGGGATCAGCCGCGCCACCGTGACCTGGTTGGCGGTAATCAGCGGGGCCGTGCGAGGCACGGACGGACCCTATCACTAAGCACCCATGAACGGGTTTCGCGGGCTACTCCATCCCGCCGGGTGCCGCGGTGACGCAGCTGGTCTTGACATAGACGTCGGGCGCCGGGGTCTCGGCTCGCTCGATCACCATCTCCAGGTGCGGGTTAGTGGACGTGAACCGGCAGCGCTCGGGCGCTTCCTCGATGTGCCAGCACGGAACGTTCGATCGGCTCGCGTCGCACTGGGGGACCACTTGCAGCTCCTGGTCCGAGCCATCTGCCGCGGTCCGGAACTCGGTCACGGTGCAATCGTACTGATCGCCATCCGCGGGGCTGACGTCGGCCAGCTGGAGATCCAGGCACGGATTGCCCTTGGCGGTGTTGATCAGCGCGCCGATGTCGATCAGCGGCTGCGACAGATCGCCGCTGCAGATCGTCGTCGTGAGGTTGAGATCGGGAAACTGCTGGAGGAACCCTGCGATCCGGATCGCGGGGTACGCGAACTGGCGATCGGTCCCCGTTCCGTACTCACAGGATTCCTTGAGCACCGTGACGCCTCGATCATTGATGGTCGCGACGTTGTCGGTGTCCCCGACGATCCCTGCCACCACGATCGACTTCGTATCGGCCTTCAAGCCCTTCACGAAGTCGACGTATCGGCTCAGGTTGGCGAGCTGCGAGTCGGTCTGGCGTGGATAACAGTCCTCGCGAGGTCCAGGCGTTTCGAGGTCGGTCGCCGGTGAGTCGCACTGGATGCCTTGCCGCGCGCAGCGAAAGTTCACGCGATCGCCGTACCGCGATTCGCCTTGATTGCCATCGAACAGCGACTTCTCCGCCAGCGAGCAATCGTCCTCGTCCGCGATCACGATCACCGCGAGGATCGCCTCGTCACGCAGGAACCCGGCGTTGTCGGGATTGGTGTCGAGCGCGCGCTTCATCGCCTCGAGGTGCTGCTCGATCCCGCAGCCGTTGGTGCCGACGCTCGCGAGCTGAGAGAACGCATCGCTGAGCGCGCCGGTGTAGTTCCGGGTTCGTCCGCCCGCGCCATCGCTGATGTCACTCAAGAAGCTGGCTCCACCGGGCAGGCGCTCCATGACCCCGGCGTCGCCCTGACCACTGCAGCCGCCGATGTTCCCGCCTTGGCCGTCGAGCGCGCTGGTCCCCATGTCGGAGGTGACGACGCCGATGTGGATGTTGGGGAGCCCGCCTTCGAGGGACTCGAGCACCGAGATGAACGTGTCGAAGTTCGTCCGCAGCGACGCCTGCTCCTGCTCCATCGACCCCGAGTTGTCGATCACGAACAGGATGTCGAGGTCGCGGCGTTCGACCGCGGGATATTGCTCGATCTGGACCTTGCCTTGATCGATCGGCACCGTCGAGATCTCGCGATCAGGACAGCCAGCGAGCACCAACAACGACCACAGCGCGTGACGGTTCATGCTGGGTTGATGTCGGACTCCACGCGGATCCGTCATCTCGATCAGCGCACGCGTGATCCGGCTCGCGTCAGCTGGCGCGTTCCGATCGATCGCGCCACTCGTCGCGACCCGAAGGGCAGGCCGCGATCCGAAAACGACAACGGGCCCGAAGGCCCGTCGTCCGCGAACATGTACGAACGATCAGTTCAGTCGGCTTCGGTCACGCAGTACGAGATCGTATGGGTCTCGGGTGGGGGCGTCGCGCCGCCGCGCTCGACCTTGAGCGCGAAGTTCGTCTCCGAGTTGCACTCCGGGTTCACGATGATGTGCCAGCACGGAACGTTGTCCAACGCCTGGTTGCACGCCGGCAGCACCTTCTCGACCGCCTGGTCGGTGCCGTAATTGGCGACGTCCGACACCGAGCAGTCGTACTGAGCCCCTTCCGTCATCTTGTCGACGTCCGCGAGGTTACCCGAGATGCACGGGTCGCCGATGACCGTCTTCAGCAGCTGGGCGATCAGCATCAGCCCATCCGACAGGTTGCTCTGGCAGATCGTGGTCGAGGTGCTGCGGTTCGGGAACTGATTGAGGAAGTGCTGGAGCCGCACCGGCGGATCGGCAACCTCGACGTTGCTCGCGCCCATGTAGCTGCACGAGTGGGCGACCGAGGGGATCTTGGTGGTGCTGCCCGGTGGGGCACGGAGCTCGACCTGATAGGGCTCGGTGACGCCCATGATTCCGGCGACGATGATCTTGCTCGGATCCGACTTGAGCTCCCTCAAGAAGGTGACGTAGTTCTCGACCTTCTCGAGGTATTCCGAGCTCTCGTTCGGATGGCACTGGTCCTTGCTTCCGACCGCCTTCATCGCGTTCGGGGTAGTGCCGTTGACGTCGCAGGTGTGACCGAACTGGTTGCAGCGGAACGACTGCAGCGCTCCGAGCGCCGGGTCGCCTCCGAGGAACGACGGCTTGGACATCGAACAATCGTCCTCATCCGCGATGAAGATCACCGCCAGATATGCGTTCGGGCGGACGAACCCGGCATTGGCGGGGTTACTCTCGAGCGCCTTGCGCATCGCGGTGAGGTGCTGCTCGAAGCCGCAGCCACCGGCGCCGGCCGAGGCCATCTGCGAGAACACGTCGGTCAGGTTGCCGGTGTAGTTCGTCTGGCGGTTGCCGTTGGTATCGAGGATGTCCTCGATGAACAGGGCGCCGCCATCGATCGCTGCGCCGTAGGTCTGGAGCACGCCATTCTTGCCGGTGCCGGAGCACCCGCCCATGCCGAGCTGGCCGATCGCGCCGGCCTGACCGCCGGTCGTGAACGTGCCGACGTCAGAGCTCACCACGCCGATGTGGACGTTGGGCAGACCACCCTGGATCGTGTTGAGCACGGCAATGAAGTCGTCGAAGTTCGCCTTGAGGTTGGTCTGCTTGTCGAGCATCGACGGCGAGTCGTCGATGACGAACAGGATGTCGACGTCACGGTTGACGTTGACCGGGATGTCCTTGTACTCGACGCGGCCTTGCTGCGGCTGGACGGTCGAGATCGTGCGATCTGGACATCCGGCAACCAGGCCGAGCGAAGCCATGCCCACGATCGATGCTGCGGTCAGTACGTTGCGCATTGGGCGCCCTCCAAAAAGCACAGTCAGCTTAAAGCAACTGGGTGGCCAAGTTGAGTCCCCAGCAGTTTCAGAACCTTACTTTTCTCACAGCGCTGCTCGCCTGCCAACACCGTTGGCGATCTCGATGGCCGGTTGGCATGGTGACCCCGGCCGCATCGCGACCTGAATTCCGGGTTGGCTGCGGGCGGGGAGGCCAACGAAATGGCCCACATCACCGGCGTGCGCGTCGACTTCGACTCGAGCAGCGACCTGGACGATCATCGTTGCCGTCGATGTGAAAGCTGTGACGAGGTAGGCACTCACGAACGCACCCGTGGCTCGACCCGTCAGCGCCACGACAACATCGCGGGGAATCGGCGGTGCGCTGCGATTGCGGAGTGGATGACGCAGGTGGCCAGCTGCAGTGGGCTCGATGGTTGTGGCCAGCGTGGTACCTTGAACCTGTCGTGACGAGCGGGAACGTGACCGCCGTGGGGGGATCGGGCTCGGTGCAGCGCGTGCTGCTGCTGGGACCAGATGATGACGCGCGGCGTTCGCTTCATCTGATGCTCGACCGAGCAGGCAAGCAGGTCGCGGCGATGACCGAGCTCGATGGTGTCAATCAGTACCTCGATCGCCACGGTTGCGACGCCGTGATCGCCGCCCACGATCTGGCGATCCAGGTCGTCAACGGCGGCAGCGCGCCGCCGGTGATCGCGATCGTCCCCGATCGCGATCTGCGCGCGACGATGTCCCTGCTCGCCGCTGGCGTACACGACGTCGTCACCGAGCCCCTCGATGAGCTCGCGGTGGCGCTCGCGTTGCGCCACGTCGCCACCATCCCGCGCCGGATGCCATCCAGCGACGCCGTCACCATGTTGATCGGCGGCGGCGACGCCATGCAGCGCGTGAGCGACACGATCGATCGGATCGCGGCGCTGCGGACCACGGTGCTGATCCTGGGCGAGAGCGGTACCGGCAAGGAGCTGGTCGCCCGCGCGATCCACGAGAGATCGTCGCGCCACGGCCGGCGGTTCGTCGCGATCAACTGCGCCGCAATTCCTGCGCCGCTGCTCGAATCCGAGCTGTTCGGACACTGCAAGGGTGCGTTCACCGACGCGGTTCGCGACAAGACCGGGCTGTTCGAGGACGCCGACGGCGGCACGATCTTTCTTGACGAGATCGGCGAGCTACCGCTGCCACTTCAGGCCAAGCTATTGCGCGTGCTGCAGGACAGCGAGATCCGCCGGGTCGGCGACACCGCGTCGGTCAAGGTCGACGTGCGCGTGGTTGCGGCGACCCTGCGCGACCTCGCGGAGGACGTGACCGCGGGCCGGTTCCGCGAAGATCTGTTCTACCGGCTCAACGTCGTGCCGATCCGGATCCCGCCGCTGCGCGAGCGCGCCGAGGATATTCCGTCGTTGATCCAGTTCTTTGCCGAGCGCCACGCCGAGCGTCATCAGCGGCCGTTGGTCCAGCTGACCACCGAGGCCATCGAAGCGCTCCAGCAACAACCGTGGCCCGGCAACGTGCGCGAGCTCGAGAACGTGATCGAGCGGGCGCTGGTGCTGTCCGACGGATCGGTCGTGGATCTGCCATTCTTGAGCACGCTGATGAACGTACGGGCGACGGCGCCAAGCTCCGACATCGACGAGCTATCGATCAAGAAGGCCACCCGCGAGCTCGAGCGCGAGCTGATCACGCGAGCCCTCGGAATTACCCAGGGAAATCGCACGAACGCGGCGAAGCTGCTCGAGATCAGCCACCGTGCGCTGCTCTACAAGATGAAGGAATATCGGATCACCTGACTTATCGAAGCGGCTCTCGGGAACGACGTTTTTGGAGATCGGCGAGGGAGGGCCTAAAATTATTCGGACTGACAGTCGAGCGGCTCGGCTGTCCGCAGAGGTCTCATGGCCAAACAGTGGATCGGGCTCGATATCGGCTCCAGTAGCGTCAAGGCGGTTCAGCTGCGCCGCAAGGGCACCGGTTGGGCACTGCAAGCATTCGGCATGCAGCCGCTGGTGCCGCAGACGATCGTCGACGGGGCGATCATGGACCAAGGCGCGGTCGCCGACGCGATTCGCCAGCTGTGGCAGCGGCTCAAGCTGAAGCAGAAGGAAGTCGCGATCGCGATCGCGGGTCACTCGGTGATCATCAAGAAGATCGCGGTGCCTCAGATGACCGCCGATCAGCTCGCGGCGAACATTCGCAACGAGGCCGAGCACCACATTCCGTTCGGCAAGGATGACGTCGAGCTCGATTATCACGTCACCAATGCGGCGAACTCGAGCGGCCAGACCGAGCTGCTCCTCGTCGCCGCCAAGAAAGAGGTCGTCTCCGACTACGTGCAGGTCGTTCGCGACGGCGGGTTGAGCCCGCAGGTGGTCGACGTCGCGGCGTTCGCGAGCCAGAACGGCTTCGAAGCGAACTATCCGCTCGATCCGCGCGAGACCATCGTGCTGATCAACGTCGGCGCCGCGATCTCCAACATCAACATCGTGCGCAGCGGCGTCTCGATGTTCACCCGCGACGTCACGATCGGTGGTAACGCGTTCACCGAGGAGATCCAGAAGCAGCTCAACATCGCCGCCGACGAAGCCGAGGCCTACAAGGTCGGCGGCAGCCAGACCGAGGACGGTGTGGTGCCGCAGGAGGTGGTCCGCGTGATGGAGGGCGTCGCCGAGGTGATGGCCGGCGAGTTCCAGCGCTCGCTCGACTTCTTCCTCGCGACCACGGCCGACGCCAACGTGACGCGGATCGTGCTGGCCGGCGGCAGCGCGAAGATCCCCTCGCTGCATCGCGCGATCGAGCGCCGCTCGCGGTTGCCACTCGAGGTCGCCGATGCGTGGAAGCGGATCGAGATCGACCCCTCCCTCGACCGCACCTATCTGCAATCGCGCTCGCCGGAGGCGCTGATCGGCGTCGGGCTCGGAATGCGAGGCGCCGGCGCGGCCGATCTGTCGAAGATCCGGATCAACCTGCTGACGCAGCGCAAGAAGGCCAAGCGCGTGTCGGTGGCGGGGCCGTCGTCGAAGCACATCGTGGTCGGGGCGGGCGCGCTGGGCGCCGCGGCGGCGGCGGTGTTCTTGCTCGTCGACATGCCCAAGCGCAGCGAGCTGTCCGACCTGCGCGAGCGCAACGAGGCGCTGCAGACCCAGATCAACCAGAAGAAGCAGCAGCTCGCCGGCTACGACAAGCTCAAGAAGGACGAAGAGGACTCGCAGAAGCGCGCCGATGCGATCAATCGACTGGTGTCGAACAAGGTCGTGCCGGCGCACCTGCTTCACGAGCTCGGCCGGATCCTGACGCGCGAGGGCCCCACGATGACCGAGCGCATGGTGAAGCTCGCGGGCAACGGACCCGAGAGCGATCCGAACAAGCGGTTCGCCGCCGATTGGGATACCACGCACGTCTGGATGTCGTCGTTCCAGGACACCGCGGGCGCGTTCAAGCTCGAGGGCGGAGCGCAGTCCGAATCCGACGTCACCCAGCTGTCCAAGCGGCTTGCCGCGTCGGTGTATTTCCAGGACGTCACACCTGCCGGCGGTGAACGCGTCGCGGATCGCGACACCGGCATGAACTATTACAAGTTCACGATCACCGGAAGGGTAGCGTACTGATGAGGGCGATCAGAGCTGTGCAGACCGCCCGAAGGAGGGCCCGGTAATGGCGACCTCCGGGGTGATGGCGGAATTCGCCAAGATGCCGACCCAGCGCAAGGCGATGGTGTTCGGCGCGATCGGGCTCGTGATCGGCTTGATCTACTACCAGATGGTCTACAAGTCGCTCAGCGAGGACCTCGAGCAGGCCCGCAACGACAACGCGCAGATGATCTCGCAGGATCAGAAGCTCGCCGCGGACATCCCCAAGTTCGCCGATCTGCGCGAGCGCGTGGTCGAGCTCCAGCAGATCATCTCCGAGAACGCACGCGCGCTTCCCACCCAGGCGGAGGTGCCCGCGTTCTTCGAGATGCTGGAGCGCAAGGTGACCCAATCGGGCGTCGAGATCTCGAAGTGGACGAAGAAGCCCGAGGAGAACGTCGAGACCTTTGTGAAGGTGCCGGTCGAGATCGAGATCTCCGGCACGTACATGCAGATCAAGCGGTTCTTCGCGTCGCTGGTGCAAAACGACGTGGCTCCGGTGCCGGGTCAGGTGCAAGAGCGCGAGCGAATCGTCTCGATCGAGAACCTCAGCCTTTCCAACCCGGTGGTGCGCAACCGCGAGATCATCCTGAACGCGAGGTTCACCGCCGTGACGTTCCGCCAGGATGATGCGGCCGCTGCTGCTGCGGGTGCGGTGGGTGCTCCGATCGTGGTGCCTTCGAATCCAGCGGCGCCCCCGATGCCGAGCGCCGCCACGCCGGCGGGCGCGAAGGCGCGTACCGAGGACGCGCTCAAGAAGGGTGAGACCGTCGATCGCAACGCGACCGGCGTCGAGGAAGCGAAGACACCTGCCGGCTCGGCCCAGCTCAAAGGAGGCCTGTGATGCGCGGCTGGCTTGCGCTTGCGCTCGTGGCGATCACCGCGTGCGGCGAGGACGAGGCTCCGCCGCCGCGTCCGACCCAGCCAGCGGTCCCTGCGGGCCCGGTGGGTGGCATCACCGCCCCTGCGCAGAACGATCCCAACAAGAAGGTGCTCGCCCCGCAGCTGCGGATCGAGGATCAGGTCTCTTGCCTCGTTCCCGAGAAGGTGGCGCCCGGCACCAAGGCGTGTGATCCCAAGGTACCCAAGTGCCCGGACCAGACGTATTGCCTGCCGATCGGCGGCGCGAACTATTGTTATCCGTGCCCCGAGCGCTCGGCGATTCGCCACGAATTCAAGGACCGCGACTTCGTCGTCGACCAGAACAATCGCGATCCGTTCCAGTCGTTCGTGGTTTCCCAGGGCATCCAGAACGATACGTCGCGCCAGGTCGTCAAGACGCCGCGGTGTTTACGCGATGACCAGCTGGTGGCGACCAACTACAGCTACGCCGATCTGAAGCTCGTCGGGATCGTGGCCCAGGGCACCCAGCGCAAGGTGCTGATGATGGACAACGGCAACTTCGGCCACATCATCAAGCGCGGTGACTGCGTCGGCAAAGAGAAGGCGATCGTCAAGGATATCGGCAACGGCTACATGACGTTCCTGCTCGAGCAGGACGAGACTGCCACCAGTGCCGCGCGGTCGGAGGAGCGTTCGGTCCAGCTGTACCCGAACCAGCTACCCGTATCGTCGCAGCCCAGCGACGACGCCCCCGCGATCCGGTCCGACACCCCCGTCGTCGCGCCGTCGGCGCTGCCGTCGAAGAACGGGGCGCCGATCGAGTCCCCGCCCCGCAGCGACTGATTGGCGCCGAGGCCTCGCCCTTGCCGGCACCAGCCAAGAGCACGGGCACGTGCGAGTTGGTTAGTTAGTACCTGCACTTGCGCCTCTCAGCTGCCCCAGAGCCGTCATCGACGACGTCCATGATAGGGCTCAGGGTGGCGTTCGCGTCGATGTCAACGTCGGCCGTCGAGGTCGATGGGCCTGGGATTGCGAATCTGCGGCAGCAAAAATTTGTGGTTTCGCCCTGGCTCAGGCGAAAATTTTTTTTGCTGCGCGGATGAGCGCAAAGCGACGTCGCACGCGACGTGTCGCGCGAGCTTCATCCGGTGCGTCCCAGGAGTCGTCATGCTCGTGACCCATTCCAAGCTTCTCACCGCTGCGATCGTCGTCGTAGCAGCTGCTGCTGCGAGGCCCGCGCGCGCCGACGACAAGACCGAGATCCGTGCGGTCACCTACGACGATGATGGTGCCTTGACACGGGTGCGAATTCGCGGCGATCGCACGCCGACATTCACGGTCTACAAGCTCGAGCGGCCGAGCCGCGTCGTGATCGACGTGCCCCGCGCTCGACTTGCGGAGTCGTTGCGCGGTCACGAAGGTGCGGCCACGTTCTCACCGAACACCTGGGCGGTGAGCACGATCGGGGCGCAACAGCTCGAGGACGGTGGCAGCGTCGTGCGGGTGATCGTCGCGCTCGCGCGACCCGGCCGCTACGACGTCAAGACCGAGGGCAAGGAGGTCGTGGTCATGGTGACCTCGCGCGACCCAGCGCCCAAGGTCGCCAACCCCGAGGCGCTGCTCAAGGCGCAGCAGGAGACCGAGCAAGCCAAGCGTGCGGCGGCGTCCGCCGAGCAGGCGCGCGCACAGGCCGAGCGCGGGGCAACCGCAGCGCAGGCAGATGCCGCGAAGGCCACGCAGATGGCGAACGCGGCGCGCGTCGAGGCCGAGCGCCTGCGCAAGACCGCGACCGAGCAGATGGCACGCGCGGCCGCAGCACAGCGCGCGGCCGATCAAGCGCGCAACGAGCGCCAGGCCAGCGCTGCGGATGTGCAGCGTGCGAAACAACTCGCGCAAGCCGCCGCGGCCGAGGCTGCGAAGGCCAAGCGCGAAGCGGCACGCGCCCAGCACGACGCCGATCGAATGAAGGACGCGGCGACCGCTGCGCGCCAGCTGGCCGAGCAGGGCAAGCGCGCGGCAGAGGCGCAGGCCGAGCTCGCCCGCAAAGAAGCACGCGATGCCAAGGCCGAGACCGAGGCGGTGCGAGCGAGCGCAGCGCAGGACCTCGCGCGGAGCAAGGCGCAGGCGGCGGCGGCTCAGGCCAACGCAGCTCGCGCCAAGGCCGAGGCCGATGCAGCTCGTCGCGACGTCGACGCGGTACGTGCCGCGGCGCAGGCCGACAAGCAGCGCGCCGAAGCGGCCGTGGCGGCCGCGCGCGCGGAAGCGAAGGCAGCCAGGGAAGCAGCAGCCGCGGACAAGCGACAGGCGGTGGCCGACAAGCAACAAGCCGAAGCGGCGCGCCGCGAGGCCGAACAGATGCTGGCTGCGGCACGAACGCAGGTCACCACCCTCGACAAGAAGTCGTCAGAGGTGCAAGCGCTCGAGGACAAGGCCCGCGCGGCGCACGCCGCCGCGCAAGCCCGCGAGGAGGCCGCGCGCGAGCTGGTGGCCAAGGCCGCCCGCGAACGGCAGGCCGCCGAGACCGCGGCGAAGCAGGCGGCCGCGGAGCGCGATCGATCGACCGCGCGCGTCGCATCCGATCGCGATCGGCTCGCCGCAGAAGCGCGCGCGACCGAGCAGCGGCTCGCGCAGGCCAAGCGCGCTGCGCAGCAGGCCGAGGCCCGCCGAGCTGCCGCGGAAGCTGCGGCCACCTCCGCGCGTCGCGAGCTCGACGAGACGCGCAGCAATCTGGCCACGATCGAGCACCAGCGCGCCGCCGCCGAGGTGGCGGTCTCGGATGCCGCGCGCCGTCGCGGTGAAGCCGAAGCGGCGGCCGCCGAGGCCGCACGCCGGCGCACGGAAGCCGAACGAGCCGCGGCGCTGGCCGCGAAGCAACGGGTCGCCGCCGAGAACCGGCGCAACACCGCCGACGCAGCGCGCCGCGCCGCCGAGCAGGCCGCCCGGGACGCCAAGGCGGCTGCCGTCGCCGCCGAGCGCCAGCGCGACGTTGCCGAGCGCGCCGCTCGCACGGCGATGACGACCAAGCAGGCCGCCGAGGCCGGCCTCGCCGAGCTCACCGCACGCCGCGAAGCTGCCGAACGCGCAGCTTCGGCGGTCGAGGCGCGCAGCAAGGCTGAAGCGAAGGCCCGCGTCGAGGTCGCGGCCGCACAGGCGCGCAAGGCGGGCGAGGCCGAGCTCGAGAAGGCGCGGGCGGAAGCCACCCGGCTCGCGTCCGAGCGCAAGCGCGCCGAGACCGAGCTCGCCGATCGCCGCAAGGCGGTGGCCGCGCAGCGCATCGAGGCCGATCGACTCAAGCAGGTCGCCGCACAGGCCTCCGAAGCCGCGCAGCGCGAAGAGACTCGCCGGACACAGCTCGCCCAGCAACGCGCGGCCGAGGAACGGGAGCTCGCCGCGCTCAAGGCGCGCAAGGCCACGGCCAGGACCGTCGCGCAAGCGCCGGTCGCCGCTCCCACCAAGGCCGCCGTCAAGCCACCGGCCAAGCCGGGCACGTCGACCAAGCCCGTGCTGGTCCGCGATATCTCGTTCTCCGGAGATGACACCGACGGGCAAGTTGCGATCGCGATGACCGGCGACGCGACGGTCAAGCTCGGCGAGGTCACGGCGACCCACGTCGAGCTGATCATCGACCATGCGCAGCTCGCGCCCAAGCTCGAGCGCAAGCTCGACGTGTCGCGATTCGGCGGCCCGGTGCGCGCAGTGTCATCGTTCCGCGATCGCCAGGCTCCCAACCGGGTGCGGCTGATCGCCGAGCTGTCCAGCCCGGTCACTCCCAAGATCGATCGCGACGCCACCGGCGTGCGCTGGCAGTTCGCCGGTTCGACGCGCACGGCGCGCGCGCAACGGACCCCGGCTCCGGTGGTGGGCGGGTTCGGCGCGGCATCGACACCGATCGCTCAGCAGTCGGTCTCGCAGGTGCCGCCGCAGGGCGGGCGCAATCGCAAGGTCTATCGCGGCGCCACCGTCGATCTCGACTTCAAGGACGCGCCGATGCACGACCTGCTGCGCGCGATCGCCGACACCGGCAAGATCAACATCGTCGTCCCCGACGGGATCGATCCGAAGGTCACGGTCCGGCTCAAGCGCGTGCCGTGGGATCAGGCCCTCGAGGTGATCCTTGCGTCGCATCAGCTGTGGTACCGCCGCGACGGAAACCTGTATCGCGTCGCCCCGCGCAAGGAGCTCGATGCCGAGGATGACGCCGAGGCCGCGCGCCGCGAGGCGGCGGTCAAGGCCGAGGCTCCACGCCCCGATGTCGTGGCGCTGAACTACGCGTCTGCGACCGAGCTCAAGCCCAAGCTCGAGGGCATGCTGTCGCCCAAGGGCAAGCTCGAGGTCGACGAGCGGACCAACGCGCTGATCATCAACGACGTCGCGGGCAACCGCGAGCAGATCGCCAAGCTCGCGCTCGGGCTCGACACCCAGACGCCGCAGATCTCGATCGAGGCGCGGATCGTCGAAGCGCGGTCGGACTTCCGGCGTCAGATCGGCGTCCAGTGGGGCGGTCGCGCGCTGGCGGGGGCAGGTGGTGGCAACGCGACTGGATTGATCTTCCCATCGTCGATCGGCGTCGTCGGCGGCAACGAAGATCAGAACACGGTCCGTACCGGTGTCGCGACGCCGTCGGACTTTGCGGTCAACCTTCCGGCGCAGACCGGAACCGGCGCCGGTGGCGCGCTCGGCATCTCGCTCGGCTCGGTGAGCGGCAACTTCAACATCAACCTGCGGTTGTCGGCGCTCGAGGATGCCGGCACGGTTCGCATCATCTCGGCACCGAAGATCACCGTGCTGAACAACAAGGAAGCACGGATCAGCCAGGGCGTATCGATTCCGATCTCGGTGGTCTCTGCCAGCGGTACGCAGACGCAGTTCGTGCAGGCGGATCTGTCGCTGGTGGTGACGCCGTACGTCTCGGCGCGCGACTGCGCGATCGCGATGAACCTCAACGTCACCAAGAACGAGCCCGACTTCGTCAACGTCGGCGCGCGAGGTGATCCGACGATCACGCGCAAGGAAGCCAAGACCTCGATCCTGGTCAATGATGGCGAGACCTCGGTGCTCGGTGGCATCTACACCCGCAACAGCGGCCTCGCCTACAGCAAGGTTCCGCTGTTCGGCGACATCCCCGTGCTCGGCTGGCTGTTCAAGAATCGCCGCGAGAACGATAACCGCACCGAGATCCTCGTGTTCGTCACGCCGAAGATCACGAACAAGGCGCTATTGCGCTGTCAGTAGCGTCTGCGTTCTCTGGCCCGAATCGGCCCGAATCGGCACGAATCGGAGCAGCGAACCGAAACCCGAGCCCGGGAACCGAGCGGGACCTCGACCAGCGTTCTTCAGTGCTAGCCTGAGCGATGTCCGCGCCACTCCTTCTGATCGGCTTCATGGCGGCGGGCAAGACGTCCGTGGGCCGGACGATCGCGGCCCGGAGCGGGCGTCGGTTCGTGGATCTCGACGATGTGATCGCCGCGGCGGCCGGCGAGCCGGTGCCCGCGCTGGTCGCTCGCAGTGAGCCTGCGTTTCGCGCGCTCGAAGCCAAGGCGCTCGGCGACGTGCTCGCAGCTGCCGGCGACGCACCGGTGATCGCCACCGGCGGTGGCGCGGCCATGTTCGGTGACAACCTCACCCGGATGCGCGCGGCCGGCATGGTGGTGGCGCTTGGCGTCGACGTCACGGAGGCGCAGCGCCGCGCTGCCGAAGCTGGAGCCGGTGCGCGACCGCTGATGGCATCCGCGCAGCAGCTCGCCGCCCAGCGCGCCCCGGTATATCGACGCGCGCACGCCGTGGTCGACACCACCATGCGCTCGATCGACGAGGTGGTCGCCAACGTGCTCGCGGCCGAGGCGACGTGGCGACAGCTGCCTGCTGCACGCCGGGACGCCACGATCGTCGCGCTCGGCGATCGCAGCTATCCGATCACCGTGACCGATGCGATGGATGGTTCGCTGGTCGCCGCCCGTCTGGCCGGGGCCACCAAGCGCGCGCTGATCACCGATCGCAACGTCGCAGGAGCATGGCTTACCACCGCGACGGCCGCGCTCGGGGCCGTCGAGGTCGTGCAGATCGAGCCCGGCGAGCCGAGCAAGTCGTTCGCGAGCTATCAGCGCGTGTGCAACGAGCTGATCGCCCGCGGCCTCGATCGCACGTCGGCGATCATCGCGCTCGGCGGCGGTGTCGTCGGTGATCTCGCCGGGTTTGTCGCCGCCACGCTGTATCGCGGCATCCCGGTGGTGCACCTGCCGACCACGATCGTCGCGATGACCGACTCGGCGATCGGCGGCAAGACCGCGATCGACACCACGGCCGGCAAGAACCTCGTCGGGGCGTTCTGGCAGCCTCGGCTCGTCGCGTGCAGTCTCGCGACCCTGGACAGTCTCCCGATCCGCGAGCGCCGCGCCGGATTCGGCGAGCTATGGAAGTACGCGCTGCTCGATGGACCCGAGCTGTGGCGAACGGTCGCAGCGTGTGCGTCGTGGGCTGCCGGAGCCTCGGCTCCACCTGTCGAGCTGCGCCAGGTGATCGACCGCGCGATCGCCTACAAGGCCGCGATCGTCAGCCGCGACGAGCGCGAGCTCACCGGTCACCGTGCATTGCTCAACCTTGGCCATACCGTGGGTCACGCGATCGAATCGGCGAGCGATCTGCTTCACGGCGAGGCGGTCGGGCTCGGCCTGATCGCGGCGTGTCGGGTCTCCGCGACGCTGTGCGGTGCTCGTGCCGATCTGGCAGCGGAGCTCGAATCGGCGCTTGCATCGTCGGGCCTTCCGGCCGACCTCGATCCGTGGCTGACCGACGACGTCCTGGCCCGGATCTCGGTGGACAAGAAGCGGGTCGGTGACAAGCTGCGGTTCGTCGCGATTCGCGAGGTGGGGTCGTGTGAGCCGGTCGAGCTGTCGCTGGCCGAGCTGCGAAGAATTTTGCGTCCCGTTCGATCGCCTTGATACGATTTTCGGTGGAGGAAGCCATGTACCGCCCGTTTGCATTCGTTCTGGCCGCTGCCTCGATCGCGGCCTGCGCTGATAGTGGCGATGAGGGCCTCCAGATCGTCAAGAATGTCGCCCCCGACACGGGGTGCAGCTTCACCAGCGAGGCCACCGAGCCGTTCCTCGCGCGCGGCGTCGCCAACATCGTCGCGCCCTACTACGAGATCCATCCGCAGATCCTGAGCCGGATCTCCGCCGTCGAGGGCGAGGAATCGCTGCGCACGGTGTTCACGACCGGCGCGCGCGTCGACATCGAGTTCCCCGACGAGACGCTGTTCACGCAGGCCGAGCAGGACATGCTCCGCGACCAGGCGAAGACTCGCTTCGAGTCGCTGTTCAGCGTTCCGATCGCGCCCAACGGCGGAATCACCGACGGATCGTTCGTCGGAATTCCCGAGTCTCTGATGGAGGCGATCCGGGCCAAGGTGCCGGCGGCTCGCCCGGGCTCTCCGACCTCGTTCACGACGACCGTCATCACCAAATCGGTGGTGTTTGGAACGCTCGGCGACGGTGAGGTCACGAGCCAGCAGTTCACGTTTCCCGTGACGATCTGCAACAACTGCCTGATCAACATCATCGGGTCGTGCCCGCTGCCGATGGGCAGCATGGTCACCAACACCGGGAACGCGTGTAATCCGTATCAAGATCAGCCCGTCGATTGCTGCACGACCACGCAGGGCGAGGTGAGGTGCCCCGCGATCATCGCGCAGATGTAGGTGCGCGGAGTCGCGTCATAATCACTCGTCGAGCCCTAGCATCCGCCATCCCGGCTCTAGTACCTTTCTTCATCAAGGTGCCGCGTGTTCGCTGAAACCCTCCGTAAGGTCGTCGACAACGTCGATGGTGGTATCGCCGCCGTGATCATGGGCCTCGATGGAATTCCCGTCGAGACCTATGTCCGTCAGAGCGACCGCGTGGACGTCAACACGGTAGCAATGGAGTTCTCGTTCATCCTCACGCAGGTCCGAAAGGCCGGCGAGAGCCTCGCCGTGGGCGGGCTCGAGGAGCTGTCGGTGAAGGCGCAGCGGCTCCTGCTGGTGTGCCGGATGATCTCGCCGCTGTACTTCGTCGCGATCGCGATGACTCCCGAGGCGAACTTTGGCAAGGCGCGGTTCCTCGCGCGGCTTGCCACGCCGGCGCTCGTCGCCCAGCTGTGACGCGAGCTGTGACGCCGTGAGCGCATCGTGACCCGGCGACCGAGCCGTCGCGGTCGCTCGAAGGCGCCAGTGATCCAGATCGCCGTGCTCCACGGTCCGAACCTCAACCTGCTCGGAACTCGCGATCCCGCCGTCTACGGCACGACCACGCTCGCACAGATCGACGCCGAGCTCGCGCGTCGCGCATCGGAGCGCGGCGCCGAGGTGCGTTGCCTGCAGAGCAACCTCGAGGGCGAGCTCGTCGAGGCGATCCAGCGCGCCAAGGACTGGGCGGACGCGATCGTCATCAACCCGGGTGGCTACACGCATACGTCGGTCGCGATCCGTGATGCGATCGATGCGGTGGCGCTGCCGACCGTCGAGGTTCACCTGTCCAACCTCCACGCCCGCGAGCCGTTCCGCCAAACCTCCGTCACCGCCGCGAAGTGCGTCGGGCAGATTTGCGGGTTTGGTGCACAAAGCTACTACCTGGGACTGGACGCCGCCCTCGCGCATGTGGAAGCTACGGCTCGCGATGGCAAAAAAGCCCGAGTCCGCAGTTGAGCAAGACCCCGATGGCATCCTCGCCAAGGTTCGGGCGCTGGCCGAGATCATCAACGAGCACAACCTCTCGGAGCTGATGGTCGAGAGCCAAGGCGCGACCGTGAAGCTGGTGCGCGCAGGTGGGGCCGTTCACGTCGCTGCACCTGTTCACCACGCGATGCCGGCGCCCGTGCATCACACGCCTGCACCGGTCGCGCATGCACCGGCGGCTCCTGTGTCCGCAGCGACCTCGACCTCGGCCGCGGTCGATGACAAGGCGCACACCGTCACCTCGCCGTTCGTCGGGACGTTCTATCGCAAGCCGAACCCTGATGCGGCCGAGTACGTGAAGCTCAACAGCAAGGTCGAAAAGGGCGCGGTGCTCTGCATCGTCGAAGCGATGAAGCTGATGAACGAGATCGAGGCCGACGTGAGCGGCGAGATCGTCGCGATCCTCGTCGAGGACGGCAAGCCGGTGGAGTACGGACAGGCCCTGTTCAAGATCCGGACGTAACCAACCCATGTTTCGCAAGGTCCTGATCGCAAACCGCGGCGAAATCGCTCTGCGCGTGATCCGCGCGTGCCGAGAGCTCGGCCTCGAGTCGGTCGCGGTGTATTCGACCGCAGACGCCGATGCGCTTCACGTGAAGTTCGCCGATCAAGCGGTTTGCATCGGTCCGCCACCGTCGGCCAAGAGCTATCTCAATCGGCCGATGATCATCTCGGCGGCCGAAGTCACCGGCGCCGACGCGATCCATCCCGGGTACGGCTTTCTGTCCGAGAACGCCGATTTCGCGGATCTGGTCCTCAAGTGCGGGCTGACGTGGATCGGCCCGCCGCCCGAAGCGATGCGGCTGATGGGCGACAAGATTCGCGCGCGCGACGCGATGACCAAGGCGGGCGTGCCGCTGCTGCCCGGAACCCAAGGGCTCCACGACGAGGCGCAGCTGATCGAAGCGGCGAATCGGATCGGCCTGCCGGTGATCCTCAAGGCGACCGCCGGCGGTGGCGGCCGGGGCATGCAGATCGTCACCGACAAGGACAAGCTGCTCGACGCCTGGAACAAGGGCCGCTCCGAAGCGCAGGCCGCGTTCGGCAACCCGGAGATGTACATGGAGCGCTACTGCCAGCGCCCTCGTCACATCGAGATCCAGGTCGTCGCCGACAAGCATGGCCACTATGCGCATCTCGGCGAGCGTGAGTGCTCGATCCAGCGCCGCCATCAGAAGGTGATCGAAGAATCGCCCTCGGCGGTGCTGCCCGGTGCGACGCGCGACAAGCTCACGGCCGCGGCGGTCCGGGCGATCGAAGCGGTGGGCTACACCAACGTCGGCACGCTCGAGTTCCTGCTCGATTCCGACGGCCAGTTCTACTTCATGGAGATGAACACCCGGCTGCAGGTCGAGCATCCCGTGACCGAGCTGGTCACCGGCCTCGACCTCGTCCGCGAGCAGATCAACATCGCCGCGGGCAAGCCGCTGTCGTTCTCCGACGAGCGCAAGGCGCGCGGCCACGCGATCGAGCTACGCGTCAACGCGGAGGACCCGGTCAGCTTCGCCCCGTGGCCGGGCAAGATCACCGCGCTTCACATGCCGGGCGGTCTCGGTGTGCGTGTAGATACGCACGTGTATGCAGGCTACGTCGTGCCGCCGAACTACGATTCATTGCTCGCCAAGGTCATCGTCCACGACGTGGACCGACCATCGGCATTGCGCCGCGCGAAGCGTGCGCTCGACGAGATGGTGATCGAAGGTCCGCGCACCAACATCCCGTTCTTGCGACGAATCGTGAATCATCCCGAGTTCATTCGCGGCGAGTTCGACACGGGGTTCGTGGCGCGCATGCTCGCCGAGCGACCGTCAGCTAGCTGACGTTGATCGAGGCTCGCAAACCGCGCCGACCAGTGATCTGATGTGAGCGCTCCGCCGAGCGCAACGCTCGAGAAATGCTCGTGCTTTTCCTTGACCGTTGGTGAGACCGGCCGTACCCTTTTCTGATTGGCGCGGGGCAATGATGCCCTGGTGACTGCATGCGCGCAGTCT
This sequence comes from Kofleriaceae bacterium, assembly GCA_050187075.1. Lineage (GTDB taxonomy): Bacteria > Myxococcota_A > Polyangia > Haliangiales > Haliangiaceae > JABFXX01. Next base: position 77,216 of record JBFWXW010000004.1, read on the forward strand.
CGCCCAACACGCAGTGATGCACCGCACCCGGAGGTTGTAAGCAAGGCATGGCCTTCAACAAAGAAAAGGTCATGGATGCTGCCCGGAAGTTTGTCGACAAAGGCCAGATCGACAAAGCGGTTAAGGAGTACCTACGGATCGTCAGCGAGGATCCCAAGGACGTTCGCGTCTGGCTGAAGATCGGCGACCTCTACGCGAAGAAGGGTGCGAAGCAGGACGCGATCGAGACCTATCAGAAGGTCGCGCGGTTCTATCACGAGCAAGGCTTCTTCCAGAAAGCCGTCGCCGTCTACAAGCAGATCCTCAAGCTCGATCCTCGTCTGGTCGACGTGATCTTGAGCCTCGCCGAGCTGTATCGCCAGCTCGGTCAGATGTCCGAGGCGATGCAGCACTTCGAGTCGGTGGCCGCCCACTTTCATCGCGAGGGCAACACCAAGGAAGCGCTGGCGACGGTCAAGAAGCTCGTCGACATGGATCCGGAGACCATCGCGACGCGCATCAAGCTCGCCGAGCTGTACTCGAAAGAGGGCCTCGTCGAGGACGCGGCGGCCGAGTTCCAGGTCGCGTGCGATCAGCTGCGCCGGCAGAACCGCCAGGATGACTTCCTCAAGGTGGCCGAGCGCCTGCTGTGGCACAAGCCCGACAACCACGCGCTCAATCGCGAGCTCGCCGGCTTGTACCTGCGCCGCAATGATCCCCGGCGCGCGCTCCAGAAGCTCCAGGCGTGCTTCAAGGCCGATCCGCGCGACATCGAGACGCTCGGCCTGCTCGCGCAGGCGTTCCAGGCGCTCGACCAGAAGTCCAAGACCGTCTCGGTGCTCAAGGAGCTCGCGCGGATCCTCATCGAGAACAAGCAGAAGGACAAAGCGGGCGAGGTGTTCCGCAAGATCCTCGAGTTCGTTCCCAACGATCCCGACGCGCGCGAGTTCCTCGGACCGCTCGCCGTGGTGCCTCCGGTGCCCAAGGCCGCGCCGCCGCGGCCGCCGACGCCGATCCCGGTCGCGGCCAAGCACGCCGGCGACGTGAAGTTCAAGCTGACCAGCGACATGCCGGCGATCCCGGTCAGCAACATGACCGGCGCGATGCCCTTGGTCGACGAGCAGAGCTTGTCGGGCGTCGACTTCGCACTGCCCGAATACGACGACGCCGACTTCTCCGCCGACATGGAGCCGGCGCCCGACCCGCGTGCGATGTCGGCCGCGGGCGAGCGTCACGCCGAAGAGATCTCGAAGATCCTTGCCGAGACCGACGTCTACGTGAAGTACGGCCTGCACCAGAAGGCCGTCGATCACCTGCGCCGCGTGTTCACGCTCGATCCCGACAACGTCGAGGCGCACGAGCGACTCAAGGACATCCTGGTCTCGCAGGGTCGCGAGCAAGAGGCCGAGGTCGAGCTGCTCAAGCTCGCGGAGCTGGTGGCACCGGTCGATCCGGATCGCGCCGAGGCGTACCTCCAAGAGCTGCTCGCGATGAACGGCACGCACACCGGTGCGTTCGAGCTGGCGCGGCGGTTCCGGCTGCGCGTCGCGCGGATGTCGTCGGTGTCATCCGAGGTGGATTACGCTGGGGGCGGGGTCGCGGCGATCGACCCCGACGAAGAGCTCGAGCTCGCGGCCGGGCCGCTGATCCCGCAGCGGCCGCACGGTGGCGGCGCATCACGCCGCGATGCGATCGACCAGTTCGAACCGGGAGACCTCGCCGGTGGCAGCCCCGCGCCCGCGCTGCCGCCGCAAGCGCCGGCGTCGTACGAGTTCGATCTCGACTTCGAGTCGTCGGTGCGTGGCGAGTTCGATTCGTCACCCGGGCATCAGACGCGCGAGATGCCGCCCGACCAGGCCGACGCGCTGCTGCGCGCCGATGAGGAAGATGGCCTGATCGTCGATCGTGCGTCGACGTGGGGCCGGCTGGCGTCGGATCCGCTGCGTGCCGCGCTCGACCGCCAGCTCGACGATCACGAGCTCGGTCACGACATCGACAGCGAGGTCGCGGCGGAGCTCGCCAACACCGCGCACGACGAGATGCCGTTCGATCCCGACGATGCGCGGTCGTTCGACGCGGGCGTCAAGGAAGCGGGACAGTTCGTCACCGGCTACGAGGAGACCGATCTGCCGAGCATCCCGATCGGACCAGGCGCGGCGTACGCGGACCCGCACGGAGCCACCGCCGGCTACGATCCGTACAACGGCGAGGGCGGTGCGACGCCGACGTACGAGGCCGCGATGAACGTCAACGACACCACGACCGGCGCGGAGCCCGTGGAGGCGGCGAGCACGATCGAGGACGATCTCGACGAGGCGGACTTCTACACGAGCCAGGGCATGTACGACGAGGCGATCGAGACGCTCACCGCGCTCGCGCAGCGCTACCCCAATCACCGGTTGATCCTGCACAAGCTCCGCGAGGTCGAGACGCTGCGGCTCGGCGGAACCCCCGATGGAATGGACGTCGGAGCCGATGACGCCGACCTCGCGGCAGGCAGCACCGACGCGATCGATCTCGACGACATCGAGGAGATGCCTGCCGAGGAGCTCGACGAGCTCGATGGCGACTCGGAGCTTGTACCCAAGCGCCGCCCGCAGGTGATGCTCGAGAAGCCGCTCGACGAGAGCGATGCCGACACCCACTACGACCTCGGGCTTGCGTACAAGGAGATGGGCCTGCACGAGGAGGCGGTCAAGGCGTTCGAGAAGGCGCTGCGTGCGCCCGGCCGCGAGGTCCAGTGCCGCGTGATGATCGGCATGTGCCTGCGCGAGCAGGGCAACGCGACCGAAGCGATCCATCAGTTCAAGGCCGGGCTCCATGCCGAGCCGCACGAGCGCGAGCGGCTCAACCTGCATTACGAGATCGGCGTCACCTACGAAGGACTCGGCGATCCGTCCGAGGCGCTCTACTACTACGAGATGGTGGTCAAGCGCGATCCGGCGTTCGCGGATGCCGGTATGCGAGCCGAGCGACTGCGCGGCAGAAGCAGTACGAGGCGAGAAGAAGAGCTCTGAGGGAACACAGATTGGGAAGTTGAAGGCGCCGTGCGTGGTAAGCCTGTCTCATGCCGACCCGCACCGAAACCGACAGCATGGGCAGCGTCGAGGTCGACGATGCGCGCTACTGGGGCGCGCAGACCCAGCGCTCGCTCGGTAACTTCAAGATCGGCACCGAGCGGATTCCGCCGGAGCTGATCACCGCGCTCGCAACGATCAAGAAAGCTTCCGCGCTCGTCAATCATGGTCTCGGGCTCCTCGACGAGCCGCTGGCCCGCGCGATCGTGACCGCCGCCGACGAGGTGATCGCCGGCGACTTCGCGGGCGAGTTTCCGCTCGTGGTGTGGCAGACCGGCAGCGGCACCCAGACCAACATGAACGTCAACGAGGTGATCGCGAACCGCGCCAACGAGCTCCTGGGCGGAACGCGTGGGGCGAAGGCCCCGATCCATCCCAACGATCACGTCAACCTGTCGCAGAGCTCCAACGATGTGTTCCCCACCGCCATGCACATCGCGATCGCGTCGCGCATCGAGGATCACCTGCTGCCCGGTGCGCTGCGGTTGCGGGCGACGCTGGCGCGCAAGGCCGATGCGTTCGGCAAGGTGATCAAGATCGGTCGCACGCACCTGCAAGACGCCACGCCGATCACGCTCGGCCAGGAGATCAGCGGCTGGGTCGCGCAGCTCGATCACGCGATCGCGGCGATCCGCGCGACGCTGCCTGCGCTGAACGAGCTCGCGCTCGGAGGAACCGCGGTCGGCACCGGCCTCAATGCGCATCCCGAGTTTGCCCAGCGAGTCGCCGCCAAGCTGGCCGAGCTCACCGGTCGGGCGTTCGTCACAGCGCCCAACAAGTTCGCCGCGCTCGCCGGCAACGATGCGGTGGTGGCGAGTCATGGCGCGATCAAGACGCTCGCCGTCGCGCTCACCAAGATCGCCAACGACGTCCGCTGGCTGGCGAGTGGACCACGCAGCGGGCTCGGCGAGCTGACGATTCCCGAGAACGAGCCCGGCAGCTCGATCATGCCCGGCAAGGTCAACCCGACGCAGTGCGAAGCCATGACGATGGTGTGCGCGCAGGTGTTCGGCAACGACGCCGCGATCACGTTCGGCGGTGCGAGCGGTAACTTCGAGCTCAACGTGTACAAGCCGCTGCTCATCCACAACGCGCTGCAATCGATCCGGCTGCTCGGTGACGCGTGCGTGTCGTTCGACGAGCACTGCGCCCGCGGCATCGAGCCCGACCGCGCCGAGATCGCCCGCAAGCTCGACGCGAGCCTCATGCTGGTGACCGCGCTATCGCCGCATATCGGCTACGACAAGGCCGCGGCGGTCGCAAAGCACGCTCATCATCACGGTACGACGCTGCGCGAAGCCGCGGTCGCGCTCGGCCTGATCACCGAGCAGCAGTTCGATGAGTGGGTCAAGCCCGAGGACATGGTGGGACCCACGACCTCGACGGAGTAGGAGCTCGTCATGGGCCGGTTACTTGCGATCAATGGCGATTAGCCGCGCCGGACCGCGATCGCCAGGTTGGTCGCGGTCACGCGATGGATCACCAGCGTGATCTGCGTCGGCTTGAACTTGTCGAACGTGACCTCGATCTGATCGATGCCGTCGATCCGCAGCCGATCCGCGGTGAGCCGCACCGGGCCGAGCGACAGATCCTTGATCGTCGTATCGACGCTGCCGATGCTCCCGCGCAGCATGCCGGGCCCGCTATCGGTGAGCGAGCCGGTCAGCTTCAGATCGGTCACGCCCGGAGCGTCGTCGCCGCCGAACATGATCAGGCCGTTGCCCACGTCGAGCGAGCGCGGCGCGATCAACTTGATCGCCACGTCGAGGCCCTCAAGCGACAGCGCCTGGACCCGGCGCTTCTTGTCGTCCTGCCCCTCGGACTTCTCGACGCCGGAGCCCATCCGGTAGTCGGTGAGCGCGCGCACCGGAACCCGGCCGAACGCCGCCAAGGCATCCGCATCCTGTTCGAGCGGCCACGAGATCAGATCGTGCGACGAGCCGAAGATCGGCACCTTCCACCGCACCGCGAGGCGACCTTCATCGTGCGAGATATCGAGGAACGCACCCTCGAGCCAGTCCAGGCTGTCCTCGAGCGCGCGAAAGTCCAGGCTACCATCCTTGATCGGCACGTCGAGCTTCTGATCGAGCGTGCGTTTACCCAGCACGGGAAGATCGAGCACGACCTTCACCGTCACCGCGATCCGACCGGACAAGCTGTCGAGGAACTTCAACCGGCCCTGGCGAAGCGGACGCGCGGCGGCCTGGTTCGCCGGAGCAGCGGACGCGGTTCGCTCGAACGGACCCTTCAGCGTCAACCGCACCTCGGAGAGCGAGACGTGTGGCGAGATGATCTCGTAGCCAGTCTCGCCGCGCGTCAACATCACGCCGCGCGTCAGCTCCAGCCGCTCGGCCACCAGCTCGGCGCGTCCGTTGTCGTCGCGTAGCCAGCATCCACCGATCGACGCGGCGTCTGCGGTCCATTGCACCGTGCTCAGTCGCCCGACGAGCGTCTCGAACACACAGTCGGCAGCGCCGTAGCGCATGGTCCCCGAGCGACCTTCGACCTGGCGGGTTTCGGCGTGCGGGAACTGCAGGCGGTTGCCGTCGGCGTCCTTGGTGAACGCGAACCGGCTGACGCTGACATCACTCTCGACGTGGGTAGGCACTGCGCGCGGATGGTACCAGAGGGCTAGCAAACAAGATGATCAGAGACTCCTACTGCCAGATTCAGGCCAGCCAGCGTCGCGGCCGATCAGTGCGGCGACGGCGATTTGCCGGGAACGTGGCGGATTCGCGGGCCGATGACAAAACATCTGCGATCCGCACCACCGCTGCCGAAGCTCATCCGAGTCGGGATACGCCCGTGGACGAGCCGCTGATGCTCACGCGCGTGGTCCGTTCTCACGCGACCGTCAGTCAAACACGACGGTCTTGCCCGCGTAGACCAGGATCCGGTCATCGAGATGACAGCGCACTGCCTGGGCGAGCACGACCTTCTCGAGGTCCCGGCCCTTGCGTACCAGATCGTCGACCGAATCGCGGTGCGAGCAGCGGATCGTTGCCTGCTCGATGATCGGGCCCTGATCGAGGTCTGCCGTGACGTAGTGACTCGTCGCGCCGATCAGCTTCACGCCCTTCTCGTACGCCTGCTTGTACGGGTTGGCGCCGACGAACGCGGGCAGAAACGAGTGATGGATGTTGATGATCCGCGCCGGATACCTCGCGACGAGCTCGGGCGACAGGATCTGCATGTAGCGCGCGAGCACGATCAGATCGACGCGGCCCTGCTCGATCAGCTGGATCATCGCCGCCTCCTGTTGCGGCTTGGTCTCGGCGGTGATCGGCAGATGATGAAACGCCACGCCGAAGTGTTCGGCGATCGGACGCGCATCGGCGTGATTCGAGATCACCATCGCGATCTCGCACGCGAGCTCGCCCGCGCGGTGCCGGATCAACAGGTCGTACAAGCAGTGCTCGTGCTTCGATGCCAGCACCGCGATCCGGCGCGTCTGGTGCTTGTACGCGAGCTGCCAGGTCATCCCGAACCGCTGGGCGACCTCGCGAATGCCGGCCTCGAGCGAGACCTTGTCGGTGGTCAAGGTCGACATGTCGAAGTGGAGGCGCTGGAAGAACATCCCGGCGACGGCATCGGTGTGTTGATCCGAATCGACGATGTTCGCGCCGTGGCCGTACAGCACCTGAGCGAGCGACGCCACGATGCCCTTGCGGTCCGGACAGGCAACCAGCAGCGTGGCGTCGGGCGCGGTCATGAGGACGATGGTACCCGGTCGCGACAACGCTCCGTCACAGGCTGCGCGGCTTTGTACGCGGTGGGTTCGCCTGATACACCGGCGCCATGACCAAGCTGGGACTCGTCGCGATGGTGAGCGTATTGCTGGTGTCGCCGGCACACGGCAAGCGCCCACCGCCACCTCCGCCGCCCGCGCCCATCGATCTCGCAGCGCTCGCCGACAAGCTGGTCGGCGTCAGCGCGAACGTCAAGCAAGGTGAGATCGTGATGATCGAAGGCCCTGTCGAGCAGGCGCCGCTGATCGAGCAGCTCGCGATCTCGGTGCGAAAGCGCGGCGCACATCCGCTCACCAGCCTGATGCTGTCGGAGGTTGGCCACAAGAAGCTCTACGAGGCCGTCCCGGCGAAGTTCGACGCCCAGGTGCCGGGCGCGCAGCTCGCGCTCGCGAAGGTGATCGACGTGAAGATCGTGATCGACCCCGGGCTCGACCCGGCGGTGGCCGCGATCTTGCCTGCGTCCCGGCGCGCGACCGTGGAAAAGGCGTGGCGCCAGGTCATCGACGCGAACGAGAAGCACCACGTACGCGTGATCGAGATCGGCAACGATCTGACCCCGACCGCGTGGCGGGCGCGAATGTTCGGAATCTCCGACGGTGAGCTGTTCAAGCTGTTCTGGGACGGCGTGTCCGCCGACCACGCCGCGATCGAAGCCAAGGCGGCGGTCATGAAGGCGGCCCTCGGTCGCGGCGCCGAGCTGCGGATCACCCATCCAAACGGAACCGATCTCACCGTCAAGATCCGCGGACGCAAGGCGCTCGCCAGCGACGGCGTGATCTCCGATGCGGATATCAAGGCGCGCGGCGCCAGCGTGCGCGTGTGGCTTCCCGCCGGCGAGGTCTACATCACGCCCGTGCCTGGCACCGCGGAGGGCACGATCGTCGACGATCGCGCGCTCATCGAGGGCACCGAGGTCACCGGCCTCCGCGCGAGCGTGAAGGCCGGCAAGATCACCACGATCGCCGCGGATGCCGGCTGGGATACCGCCAAGGCGCGCTACGACGCCGCCGGCCCGCGCACGTCGGAGATCGGCGTGATCGACTTCGGTATCAACCCCGCCGTTCGCGCGCGCGGCAAGCTCGAATCCTGGGTCGCCGCCGGTACCGTCACCATCACCGCCGGTGGCAACACCTGGGCCGGCGGCAACAACAAGGAGCCGTTCGTGCTCGACTTCAAGCTCACCGGCGCCACCGTCACGCTCGACGGCAAGCCCCTCGTCGACGCCGGCGTCCTCAAGTAGCGGTGGCCGGCGGCTTGATCTCCGGTGATCGTCTTCGCGTCGGAGCGATCGACGTCGTTGTCCGACGCGATCCAGTTCGTGCCGTCGGCGTTGACGCCGGTGATGTTGAACCGCTGTTGTCCGAACAAGAACGACGGCGCATCCATCTGTGCGAACAGCGCTCCGAGCAGACGCGCCCGCCCGCGCCCCGCCGACGAGCTCTCGAACGCGTTGCACGTGGCGGCGGCGCATCCATCATCGCCGATGGCGGGATCGGGTCCCTGCAGCTCGGCACACCCTGCAATCATCGCGAGCAACACTACACAGCCGCGTGGTTGGTTCATCGCTGGGCCCGCAACAGCAACGCGCGTGCCCGTCGACGAGCACACGGCACGCGCTACATGTTCGCGCGTTTGACCGTGGTGCCGGCGATGCCAGGAGGTTGCACTGGAGCGCCGCGTGGGTGGTCAGCCGGCCCCACCATGCGGTCGCTCACGCTGCGATTGACCGTGCGTGACCGCGGTCAACCACTCGCCAGCACGGAGCGCTCGCACCGGAGCTCCCTTGGCCGACGAGATTTCGGTCACGATCGAAGCAGGTCATTTGTGCGCATCGCTGGCGTTCGCGACATAGACCAGTCGCCCACCAGCATCGCCCACCAGATAGCCCGCGTAGGTCGCGCCCAGGCTGCCGGCGATCGCGATCGCGCCGAGCAACTGCCGTCGAGGTCTGGCCAGCGGAAGCAACGCGACGCCCGAGGACAGCGCGAGGTTGAACCCTGCGATGTAGACGAACCACGACGCGCGATTCGCGTGGGTCTGCAGCGCTTCCTCGCTCGCATAGCCTTCCACCTTGTCGCCGTCATTCTTGCCCGACTGGAGCGCCGCCACCGAGCTGACGAACAGCGCGCCTTGCAGCACGGCGCATAAGAGCCACGTGCGCGAAGTGAACCAGCCGCGCCGGATTCCCATCCACACCAGCGTGAGCATCATCGGCATGACGATGCACAGCGCGATCGGGATGTGGACCAGCTTGGGATGCATCGGCAACACGCGCATCCAGTAATCGGTCGCTGCCGCGCTCGGATCCGCGGCGTTCAGGCCGCCGAGCAGCGTCGAGATCATTTCGGTCATGGGACATTTCCGTTCACAGATCCGCGAGGACGATGCGGCCGGGTGCATCGTTGCTCCCGAGCGCTGGCGAACCACCTCGGCTTCGCGTTGCTACTCGGCGTTCTTAGGTCGCGCGCGCGTGCGAGTCGAATAACGGACGGTGACGCGGTTCTCGAAATGAGACGCGATTGGTGAAACCATCTTGGACATCAAAATCTTAGTCGCGTCATCGCGATGAGTCGCGGCGCGACCTGCGGACAGGGGGCTGTCCCAATTCGCATCGCCCCTGCAAATATCGACAGCCGTTACCGCGCTCGTAGCCGGATGCCGGCGAAGGCGCTCGGCCACGCGACCACCGTCGTCGACTCGCTGGGAGCGAACACCCGCGCCATCTTGGGATGGAAGTTCTCGCTGTTGTCCTCCATCACATCGGCGACGTAGACGTTCGCCGCGACACCGCCGAACGCCTCGACGCTCTGGCCGAGTGGCATCGACAGACTCGCGCGTAGCTGGTTGATCTGACCGAATTCGCCATCCCAGATATCGGTGAGCCATTGCATCGCCGTGACATCGACGCCGAGCGAGCCATTGAATCGATGCGAAACACCCAGGCCCGCGCCGACCAGCACGTTGTCGTGATCCGGTGACCAGCCAACGCTCCAGACGTTGTGAACGTGTTTGGTGCCGTGACGAAACCCGACCGCCGAAACGCGCGAGGAGTCGACCCAGCCATCGATCGCGACGCCGCCGTTGCGCGAGTAGTTGAAGATCCCGATCGGAAAGCTGTCGTCGCCGTCGTCGGACAGATTCACCACGCCGATCTGCACGCCGCGCATCCGGCGCGCGACGTTGACCGTACCGATCTGGATGCCGCGAACATCGCCGCCGACGTTCGCGATGCCGGCGACCTGCAGGCCGTTGACCCGGCTCGCGACGTTCACGATGCCGGCGATCTGTCCGCCGGAGACCTCGTCGGCGACCGTGGTGATCCCACCGACCTGCGCACCGCGAATCCGCTGCTTCGCCACCGCGCCGATTCCGCCGACTTGAATGCCATAGAGATCATCGGCGGCGCTCAGGATGCCGGCGACTTGCAAGCCGGTCGATCGGCCACCGGCCGCAGCCGCGAGGCCGGCAACCTGGACGCCGAACAGAGAGCCACGCGCGAGGGCAGCCGCACCGCCAAGTTGGAGCCCTCGCGCGTGGCGAACCGTCACCGCCGCAATGCCGCCGACCTGCGCGCCGTTCATGTCGCCACTGACCACGTCGCCGATCCCGCTGATCGAGGCGATCGTGATCTCGTCGGTGACCCCGAGCAGCACGTGAACGCCGACGCCGACCGCGACGTGCTCACCGACCGCGCGATCGATCGTGAGCGGCGGGATCAAGCCGAGCGTCGCCGGGACCCACCGACGCGGCGCTGGGGTCGCGGTGGTAGCGACTGAAACTGGCGCTGGCGGGACGGCCGGTAGTCCGCCGAGCACTTCGGCTGCTTGATCGCGCACCAGGTTGGTGGCGACGAACGCGATCAGTTGCACGCGATCCTGCGGATCCGGTGGTAGAGCCAGCGTGCGTTCGATGACCGTGCCCGCCGCCGGGTGATACGCGATCCGCACCACGCCGCGCTCGATCGCGATCTCGATCCGGCCCAGCGCCGGCGCGAATGCCGTGGAGTCCGACGTGGCGACTTGCAGCTCGCTGCCGATCGCCGCCCGAACGTCATCGATCGACAGCGATTGCTCGGGATCGATCACTTCGACCCCCAGCGCTGCGTGAGACCCCGGTGCGGGCGCGCCCTCGGGCGTCTGCTCGAGCACCAGGGGCGGGGCAGGCTCGTCGTCTGCCGGGGTCGTCACCGGCTGCGCGATCGCCGGCGCGGTGGTCAGCATCAGCGAGGCAAGCCCGACTCTGAATGATGACTTCATGCGCCTTGGTCCCCGGTCCCGCCGATTCGTTCAATCCAAATCGCCGGTTGTGCGGTGGGCGCTAGTTTGAACGATCTGCCGGCCATCGGGTACCAAGCCGTGTTGTCGGTATCATTTGCCATCGCGACCCCACCCGCCGAGGACGACGTAGAGCCCTCGCTCGAGCAACGAGTGGGTGCCAACGAGCCATCGGCGATCGATGAGGTGTATCGCGAGCATCACGCGGCGCTGCGCGCATTTGCGCGCCGGATCGTCGGGGATCATGACGTCGCTGAAGATCTGGTTCACGACGTGTTCGTGGCGCTGCCCGAGGCGATGCGCCGGTTCCGTGGCGAATCGTCGCTGCGCACGTTCTTGTCCGCGATCGCGCTGCGCCGCGCCCGCAAGTACATCCGGTCGGCGTCGCGCCGCCGTGCCGCGATGGCCAAGCTCGCGGAGCAACCCGTCGCGCCCGCCGAGGCTCCCGATCGCGCGCTCGTCCAGCAGCAAGCCGCCGAGATGCTGTATCGCGCGCTCGACAAGTTGCCCGATGATCAGCGCATCGCGTTCGTGCTGTGCGAGATCGATCAGATGACGGCCGGTGAGGCCGCGGTGATCGCCGAGGCGCCGGAGCCGACCATGCGCACGCGACTGTTTCATGCGCGCAAGAAGCTGCGTGCGCTACTCGAAAAGGAGGTGCGTCGATGACCAGCCCCGTCGATAGGTTGTTGAGCGACGCGGTGGCGGCCGCCCGTGAGCGCGCATCGGCCGATGTCGATGATGGTGCCGCCACCCGGCTCCGCATCCGCGAATCGCTCGGCGCGCGCGGCGGAGCTCGCCGCAAGCGGTTCACGCTGATCGCCGCGGTGATCGCATCGATGTTTGGCTCGACCGCGTTCGCGTACTGGGCGGGCTGGCGGTCGCCGTGGAGCGAGCCGGAGGTGGCGGTGGCCCCCGCGCCGGTGCACGACCAGGTCGAGCTGCCGCGCGTCGTGGTTGTGCCCGAGGTCGCGATCGATGGTGGCGTCGACCCGGTGATCGCGGTGCCCGCGCCTGGAGCCGTGACGCCGGCGACGCCGCCGCACGAGGACGTATCCGCAGAACCGCCCGCGGCACCCGCAACGTCGTCGCGCACCGACGTTGCCGCGGAGCCGTCCAGATCGTCCGGAGCACGGACAGCTCGTCGCGAGCCTGTCGTGGAGCCACCGCCGTCCGTGCTGCGTCCAGCACCACTTCATCCTGCGCCGATCCGCGTGACCCCGCCGCCACCGCCACTCCCGAATATCTCGACCGCGCCGCCGCGCGTCGAAGCACCGCGTCCCGACCCCGAGCTCGCGTCCTACCGGCGCGCGCACCAGCTGCATTTCCGCGGTGGTGATCCAGCCCAAGCGCTCGCGGCATGGGATGACTACCTGAAGGCGTTCCCCGATGGGAAGCTCGCCCCCGAGGCCCGCTACGATCGCGCGCTCGCGCTCGTGAAGCTCGAGCGCTGGGCCGATGCTCGTGCCGCGCTCGCACCGTTTGCCAGCGCACCCGCGGGATCGTACCGCCAGCGCGAAGCTGCGCAAGTGCTCGCCGCGATCCGCGACCGCTGATGACGAACCTCCGCGCGCCGCGGGGACTACAGCCTTGAAACTCGTCGAGCCCCACGGTACGTAGCCGGCATGGCGACGTGCAGCTATTGCCAGCGACGGAAGGGAAAGCGTAGCTGTCCTGCGCTCGGCGGCACGATCTGTTCGCTGTGCTGCGGGCAACACCGCCTCGCTGAGATCACGTGCCCGCCGGGCTGTGTCCATCTGGGCGGGCTCGCGGTGGTGAGGGATCCAGACGTCGCGACCGGATTCACCAAGGATGACTACAACGCCGCGTGGCAGGGCTTGAACGCGTTCGGCGAGAGCGCGGGCAACGTGAGCGATACGGCGTACCTTCGATTCTTCAGCCTGGAGTCGGAGCCCGAAGAATGGGAGATGGCGGTCGGCACCGGCTACGTGTTTTATGGATACCGCGACGCCAAGGGCCAACGCGTCGTCGATCGATTCCTCGCAGCGCGAGGCCGCTCGATTCCTCGCGGGCAGGTCGCCGCGCTGATGGCGCTGCAGCAATCATGGGCGTCGCTGTTCGAGGTCGTATCGGTTCAGGTCGGCACCGGTCTCGAGCTCCGCGACCTGTTGTCCGGCGAGACCGTTCGGGTGCGCGAAGTCTCGGCAAGTGAACAAGCGAAGAAGTGGGATGTGCTGCTTGCCTGGCTGATGCCGGTCGACGACCACCTCGAGCTGACCGGCGCGGTGTGCTTCGTGCCGCGCCCTCATCTCGACGTCGTGCGCGGCGCGTTCGTGGCGGCGATCGCGGAGGCTCGCAACGAGTATCCCGAGCTGCTCGATCGCCAGCTCGCGGCCATGGTGGCGTGGGCGCCGGTCAAGGCCCTTCGCGCCGCCGCACGCGAGCTCCAGATGCCCGCCCTCGCGACCAGCGACGGCGATGGCGTGCTGTTCTGCAAGGCGCACTATGGCGTCGCAGACGAAGCGCGCGTGCGCGAGCGACTGGAACGAGCGCCCGAGCTCATGTTCGATGGCACCTCGTATGCGTGGCTCGAGCCGACGGACGGCGACAAGCGCGCGCGTCCGGTGGTGCTCGGTAACGTGCAGCTCGGCAATGGCGAGCTGGTCCTCGAGACCATGTCACGCGAGCGCAACGAGCGCGGCAAGCGCATGCTCGAGACCGCGGTCGGTGCGTTGATCGTGCACCGCCTCGACTCGCTCCAGGACCCCGAGTCAGCCATGCGCCATGCGAAGCAGCGGCCGCAGCGTAGCGCCACCGAGATTCCCGAACAGGACCAGGCGGAGATCATCGGCGCGTATCTGCAGGATCACTACCGCCAGTGGATCGATGATCCACTGCCCGCGCTCGGCGGCAAGACCCCGCGTCAGGCCATGCGGTCGAAGGCCGGTCGCGTGCAGGTCGATGGGTTGCTCAAGGACATCGAGAACGGCACGCTCAGGATGCCCGGCGGCGACACCGTCGATTTCGACGGCGTGCGTCGCGAGCTGGGGTTTGGCGAAGCCAAGCCCAAGGCCAGGCGGACGTCGCGGTCCACCGCTACGTACAACGCCGAGCAGGCGCCCGATCCCGCCGGTTGGCTCGCGATGAGCGAGACGCGGCGGATCAAGGCGGTCGAAGCGCACCACCGAACGCTCGACGCTCATCCCGACACCCCCAATTCGCAGCTCCACGCGATGGTGCACATGATCGTCGAGAACCAGCTCGCGGGGAACGATCCGCCCGAGGTTCGCAGCACGGTCGATCGGCTGGTCAACGCAGGCCTCACGCGTCACGAAGCGATCCACGCGGTCGGCTCGGTGGTCGCGGAGGCGATGTTCAACATCACCCGATCCCGCGACGTGTTCGATCCTGTCGTGATGGCGCGCTCGCTCAAGAAGCTGCGCCCCGAGCAGTGGCGGTTCGCGACCTGACGATCAGTTCACGGTGACCGTGACCTGGTGACGCGCCAGATATCCCGTCGACGTCGGGTGCTCGCAGTCCATCGCGCCGATCGTGTACGTGCCCGCCTGGGTGAACTGGATGCCGCCCGACATGCCGTTTGCCGGCGCCGTCGTCAGCGGCGTGCCGCCCGTGCTCGCGTTCATCAGCGTGTGCGCCACGTCGTCGAGGTTGTTCCAGTAGACCGGATCGCCGACCCGCGCCGACGCAGGGCTCGGATCGAACGTCACCGGGCAGCCGCCGGCCCGACACATCAGCGGGCACGTCGCGGCCGGCGGCTGGATCGTGATGATCGTCGCGGTGTTCTTGATGCATGGCGTGCTCGCGTTCGTGCCGCAGGCGTAGCCGAGCGGGCAGATCGCGCCATTGCCGACGTTGCAGCACACCGCACCCGCCGGCACGCAGACGTCATCACAGAGCTGCTCTCCGCTGCCGCAGTCCGCGTCTTGGGGTGGGCAGGCGATCAGCGCGAGCGCGAACACAACGACGAGCTTCATGACTCCTCCGGGCACTCGAGTGGTTGGAGCGCGGGTGTCGGTGCGAGCGTGCGGCCCCAGCACCACAGCGCCGTGCCATCGGTCGCGCAGGTCAGGCGGTTCTCGGACACCACGTCGACGATCGAGCTCAATCCAGGTACGGGTCCCGGCGTGGGACGATCGATCGTCGTGCCGTCGCCGAGTTGACCGTCGAGGCTGCTGCCCCACGCCCACACCGTGCCGTCTTCGAGCAGCGCGTAGCTCGCGCCGTAGGCCGGCTCGACGGTGCGTGCGCGGCCCGGCAATCCCAGCACACGTGTCGGCGACCAGCGATCGTCGAACGTGCCATCGCCGAGCCCGCCTTTGTAGTTGATGCCCCAGCAGTACGCATCCCCCGTCGCGTCCACCGCGCATGAGGTCTGCGTGTACGCCGCGACCTCGATCGGCATGGGCACGTCGGCGATCGCCGTTGGTGTGGTGACCGGGCCGCTGTTGCTGGTCGTGCCAGTGCCGATTTGTCCGTAGGAGTTGTCGCCCCTCTGAGCCACGATCTGCGCCCGGGTGATCACGCCTTGTGCCGGGCGCATTGACTCACGCCGACCGTGATGACCCAATGCGCCCCATGATCCGCTCGTCCGTGGTGCTCGGCCTCGCGATCTGTGCCGCCATCGCATGCGGCGGTCGCGACGCCAACGATTCCGGTGATGACGACACGTCCCTGGGTGACGGTGGCCTCGACGATTCCGACGGGGGCGCCGAGGGCCCGCCCACCTTGACGCTCGTGGGTCACAACGATCTCGGCGCGCGCGGGATGAACGCAGCGCTCGCGCTCTACGATCACTACGCGTACATCAGCTTTCGCGGCGACGCCACCCGCGACGACGCTGGCATTGCCATCGTCGACATCGCCGACCCCACACAGCCCCAGCTCGTCGGCCACCTCGGCGCGCCCGACGAAGCCGTCGATGGTCTCACCAGCCGCGAGCTCCGCGTCATCCCAGCCAAGAAGTTACTCATCGTGATGAACGCGACGTGCAACGCCGGCGCGCAGTGCGCGAGCAACCCCGACGACGACCCCGGCTTCAAATTCTTCGACCTCACCGACCCCGTGCACCCGGCGCGCATCGGCAGCTTCGATATTTCCCATCTCCACGAATTCTTCGTCTGGCAGGATCCAGCCAACCCCCAGCGCATCCTCCTCTACGTCACCAGCAACGAGACCTCCACCGGCCTCGCCGTGCTCGACGCCACCGACCCCACCGACGTTCAGCAGCTCGGCACCTGGAAGCTCGGCCGTGGCGTGCAGCTCCACTCGCTCTCGGTCAGCGACGACGGCACCACCGCGTACATGGCGCACGCCGAAGCCGGCGTGATGGTCGCCGATGTCAGCGACTTCGCCACCGGCGCCAACGACCCCGAGCTCCGCCTCGTCACCGGCTCGCTCGACGGCGCGAAGTGGACCGGCGAGACCCACAGCGCCGTGCTGATCCCCGGCCGTCCTGTCGTGCTCGCCACCGACGAGAACTGGGATTGTCCCTACGGCTTCGTCCACATGGCCGATATCACCAACCCCGCCAAGCCCGTGCTCGTGGGCGAGTACCGCCTGCCCGAGAACGACCCAAGCTCGTGCACCGATGACCCCGTCCCGTTCACCTCCCACAACCCCACGGTCACCGAGCACCTCGCGATCATCACCTGGTACGCGCACGGCATGCTCGTGCTCGACACCACCGACCCCGCGCACCCCACGGAGCTCGTGCGATTCACGCCTGCGCCCATTCCCTCGGTGGCGACCGAGGAGCCCGAGCTCGAGGGCAACCACGTCCTGATGTGGAGCTATCCCATCCTCAAGGATGGTCTCATCTATGTCGCCGACATCCGCAACGGCCTCTACGTGCTTCGCTACACCGGGCCTCATCAGGGCGAGGTCACCAGCCGCGCCTTCCTCGAGGGCAACTCCAATCTCAAATAGCCACCGCCGGTGCCGCGGATCCGCCGACTCGCGCAAGCGGCACAACGCGCGAAGCTGCCGGTCATGCAAGCCGACGGCGGACCACGCCGCCACCGTTCGGGCCGGCGACGCGCGTCGTCGTGGAGGTAGGATGGACGCCCGATGAGTCGTCCCGCGTGCCCGATCTGTTCGATGGAAGACATCCTGAGCCACGGCGATCACTTCGAGTGCTCGACCTGCGGGCACGAGTGGGCGCGCGACCAGCCCGAGGAGGTGGTCGACGCGGAGGTCGCGCGCGTGGTCAAGGACGCGGTCGGCAACGTGCTCGCCGACGGTGACACCGTGACGCTCATCAAGGATCTCAAGCTGCGTGGCTCGTCGGAGGTGCTCAAGCAGGGCACCAAGGTGAAGAACATCCGCCTCGTCGATGGCGACCACGAGATCGATTGCAAGATCGACGGCACGCCGATGGCGCTCAAGGCGATGTTCGTCAAGAAGGCGTGAGCGTCTTCACGCTCGCGGCCGCAAGGTAGCGCAGGCTTCTCGGCGCGGCGACGCTGGCCTGGCCGGCGGGCTAGCCGGCGGGGCACGTGATCGTCATTGACATATGAAACCGATCGGTATAGTAAACCATATGGTTTCAGAAGACCGGTCGCCCCGGCTGGACGTCGTGTTCCACGCGCTGGCTCATCCGGCACGGCGGGCCATCGTTCGTCAGCTCGCCGCGAGAGAGTGCAATCTCAGCGAGCTCGCGTCGCCGCTCAAGATGACGTTCCCTGCCGCCACCAAGCACGTGCGCGTGCTGGAGGGGGCACGGCTCGTGCGCCGGCGCATCGTCGGTCGCGAGCACCTCTGCCGGCTGCAGCCCGAACCGCTCAAGGAAGCGATGCAGTGGACCGCATCGTTCCGCGAGCACTGGGAAGCGCGGTTCCAGGCACTCGACGCAGTTCTCGACGAGATGGTGGACGAGGAGCGATCCCGTTCTCGTTCTCGTCCTCGTCGTCGCTAGGCATTTTCACCAAAGGACACAGCCATGAGCCTCCAGATCACCACGCCCACCGACACCACCATCGTGCTCACCCGTTCGTTCAAGGCACCGCGCCGTCTCGTGTGGGAAGCCATGACGACCCCCGACAAGATGAAGCGCTGGATGCTTCCGCCTCCGGGCATGACGCTGACCGTGTGCGAAGTCGAAGCTCGGCTCGGCGGCACGCTCAAGCTGGCGTGGAAGACGGCCGACGCCGATCCCGTGATGACGCTGCACGGCGAGTGGACCGAGTTTTCGCCATACGAGCGCATGGTTCACACCGAGACGATGAAAAGCGCGTCAGGCGAGACCGTGTGCTACCTCGTCGAGGCGCACGAGCTCACCGAGAAGGATGGCGTCACCCAGATGCGCATCACGCAGTCGTACAACTCCAAAGCCGATCGCGACGGCGCGCTCGCGTCTGGCATGGACCAGGGCATGGAGGCTTGCTACCAGCAGCTCGACGTAGTCGTCGCTCAGTAGCGAACGAGCCGCAGGCCTCGTAGGCTTGGCGACGCCGTCCCAGATTCCTGCCGCTGCGCGGAGATTCTGTGGGTGGCGTCGAGATCCACGCGTCGGGGAGATTCCGGAGCGGCGCACCGGGGGCGCTCGCTGACTGCCGGCAGCGCTTGACCGCCGCGTGAAAACCGGTACGTTAACGCAGCTCTGCGGGATTAACTCAGCGGTAGAGTGTCAGCTTCCCAAGCTGAAGGTCGCCGGTTCGAATCCGGTATCCCGCTCGATACTTACGATGCGTAGAGGACCAGCAGGCGGCGGCTCTTCTCCAAATGCGGGGGCAGGGCCGCATGTTTGAAGTGAACAACTGAACGGGAGAGGTCTACCCGCAGAGGGCTCGGCTCTTCTCCAAATGCGGGGGCAGGGCCGCATGTTTGAAGTGAACAACTGAACGGGAGAGGTCTACCCGCAGAGGGCTCTCACCCGCAACCGGTAGTTCTGGGCTCTTCTCCAAATGCGGGGGCAGGGCCGCATGTTTGAAGTGAACACCTCAACGGGAGAGGTCTACCCGCAGAGAGCTCTCACCCGCAACCGGTAGTTCTGGAAGTTCCGGAAGCCGTAGGCACGCCGGCTGATGACCTCCATCTTGTTGTGCAGTCCTTCGGTGATCGCATTGGACTTGGTGAAGCGCCACATGCGCGCGACCTCGTCGCGCCACGACCGTAGCGTGGTGGCCAGGCTGTGTAGGACCGGCATCGGTGCCTCGCGGAGCTGGTCCAGGATTCGATCGCGCGGGAGATCCAGCGCGACCATCGCATCACGAGCCATCGTTTGGAGCACGCGAAACCAGACCTCCATCGCCTTGCGCGTATACGTCCGGCGCACCTTCTTCGTCTTCTCGTTCTTGCTGCCCTTCTCTTCGGACCACCAGCCGCGCCTCGTCATCGTGTCGATCCACTTCTGCACGTCCGAGGAAGTCAGCGCGTCGAAGTAGTAGTCGCCAAGCGTCGGCAGGATGCGCTTCTCGAGCGCGGCCTCGTACGTCTTGGCCGTCGACGGATCGATCCTGAGCTTCTTCGACTCCAACCACTCCTTCGCGTACTCCCTCACGCGCGTCCGCTTCGTCGACGGTGCGGGGTTCTTGGCCACTTCGAACAACGCGGCCCTCTGCTGTGCAGCCTGCTGCACCGAGACTCCTTCGATGAGCTTCGAGACCTCCTCCTTCTTGCCCGTGCGCAGGTCAGTCGCCTTCGCACGGACCCAGTACCTGCCTTCATCAACGCGGTACACGCCCGGGTACCGTGTTGGGTTCCTTTGTTCCTCATGACGAGGATCCTTTCTGTCTCAGGGCGTCCCAAGGCTGCAGGGTAACGCGCCGGCGCCCGACGCGCTTCCAGTCAAACGATGAGAGCGCCAGTTCGATGGAATAGAAGTGCAAAGCGCGATCCCGGGCCGGGGATCGCTGGCGCGCCGACAGCGTCGTTCGTGCTCGCAGCCTGCGCCCGATGACCTCGAGGTTTCCATTGCTCACGACGATCGTTGCCGATCGCCGGATAAGCTCAGGTAGGCTGCGGGTCCCGTGTCGTCTCTCGAGTTAGACCTGACGCATGTGCGATCGGCGCACGACATCCATGTCGCCCTTTCATCTCTATTGGAGTTCCCAGCTTGGTACGGGCACAACTGGGACGGCTTTTGGGACCTGATCACGAGCAGTCATCCGTTGCCGGCACGGTTGGTGATCCGTGGGTTGGATCATGTCGAGCTCATCCTTTCCCAAGAAGCCGATCGATTCCTGCAATGCCTCGCCGGCTACAACAACAACACTGGCCGTCTCTGCCGCGCCCGCGTTACCGATGACTACAGAGGGCGCTTGTTCTCTATCAGCTGCGAAGTTGAGCCGACAGCGCTTGTGCCCCGCCCAAACGTCCACGGGGCGTTCATTAACGGTTGGATCAAGGCCGACTCCGATCAGGGCGCACACGCATTCGCAATCAACGCTCTTGTTCGCGAGGGTTGGAAGGTGATTTCCGATCTCGAGGTTTCGTGCGTCGACCTGACATGTCTCGCCGATGAGGAGGAGGACTCGCTCATCCGACAGGCGTGCACCGACAGCCCCGTGTTCGAAATCCATACCTATGGAGCGGACGATGACGACGAGGACTGATTGACGTGGCCGATGCACCGCGCATAACGCGCGCGCCGCGCCGCCACGAAGCGATCGAGCTCGGCGACGGTGAACATGTGGCAAGCCTTCGGGCCTGCCCCGCACGGTTTGAGCTCGCCACGCATCACGGCCGTGCGGATTCCCGAGGTTGATCGGAAGCGCAGGTAGTCCGCAGCGTCGCGAGTTGTCAGGAGCGGTGGATACGGCGGTGGAAGCGTCATCATTGCACTCCGGTGCGAAGCCGCTCGATCACGATGTCGAGCAGTTGGTTGAGGTCGAGCTCGCTCACCATCGCCAGCACGTCCGCGGGAACGCGCGGAGTTCCGTTCCTTCCCGCAGATCCAACGCGGGATCGGACAGAACGCACGGTCCGACGCCGACGAATGGGAGCATGTGTTTGAGGCGCGATGACAGATTGGCGATCGGCTGGCGTCCGGGTAGCAGCGACGGTGGGGTTCGCGTCCACGGGGCCTCCTTGTCTTCGCCAGCTTGCACGTGGCGCGCGCGTTGCACCGCACAGCCCTCGTGCTCAGGCGCTTCGTCTACGCAGTCGAGGTCGTCGGAATTCGCGGCGCTGGTCAAGACAGGGCTGCGGTGTTCGAGACGAACGACGGCGTTGTGATCGTGGTGGCGGACGGTGCTGGCGGAACCGGCAGCGGAGCAGTTGCTGCGCAGGGCGTGGTCGATGCGGTCCGTGATGCCGCCGCGAACGCTTCTGGTTGGTCGTCGCTCCTCCTCGATCTCGATCGGAGTTCCACGCGTCTCGGTGGCGGGCAGACCACCGCGGTGATCGTGAGCGTGACCGGGACCGGCATCGCAGGCGCGAGCGGCGGGGATTCTGGCGCTTGGTTGATTCGCGGGGCAACGGTCGAAGACCTGACGAGCGGACAGATGCGCAAACCGTTGCTCGGTGCCGGATGCATGCCTCGCACCTTCAAAGCAGGACCGCTCGCTAGTGGTGTTTTGCTCGTCGCAACTGATGGTCTCTTGAAGTACGGCAAGCAAGCGGACATCGCGCGGATCGCTGGAAGCTCGGAGCTCAGATCTGCGTCGCCATCCCTCGTCGACCTTGTCCGCCTGCGTTCCGGCGCGCTGAAGGACGACGTTACGATCGTGCTCTGCCGCGAAGCGGCGTGATACTGGCACCGGCACTCGGAATTTGGGTCGGCGCCAACGAGGGGTTCCTGCTCGTAGGCCTTGTCGAGCCGGTCCTCGATCTCCGACTCCGCGCGAGGTCGTACTCGTCGGGCGTCATGGCGTCGGCACCTTCACCAGCTGGATCGACAGACTCGAGGTTGGTGCGGCGTTTCTGCCGAAACGAGCCTGCGCAACTTCGCGATCAGCAGGTCGAGGAGCTGCTCGGGCGGCATCGAGCGCAGCAATGCTGCCGTCGCGGCGGTCGCCGGGATCGAGGTCGGCTCGTCCGGCGTACGCATCGGCTCGCCCGGTTTCGCTTCGAGCGCGGTCAGGATGGTTCGGCAGGTGGTCGCAGCTGCCGCGCGGGCCTCATCGGTTGCGTCGGGGACGGTCGCAGTTCGGATGGCTTCGAAAAGAGTGTCCATAAAGTCATGCTCCTCAGGTTGGGTCCGGGGGTGGTAAGCTGGGGGTCGATGCGCAGCGCTCGTGCCAAAGTGGTGAACGGTAAGGTCGTCACGCGCGCCAAGTTCCCGGAGGGGACGAAGCTTCTGCTCGTGGTCGATGAGCCGTCGCCGGAGATCGAGCTCGACAAGGAAGACGAGCGCGCGATCGCGCGGGCACGGGCATCGATCCGCGCGGGCAAAGGGATCCCGCTCGGCAAGTTCTTGGCCGTTTTGCGACGCTTGTAGTCTTCTCCTGGAATGGCTCGTCGATTCACGGCAGTCATCGCGCCTGAGGCAGCCGCCGAGATCGGTCGAATCACCGCGTGGTGGCGCGATAACCGCCCGGGTGCACCCGGCCTGTTTCAGCGCGAGCTGGAGCAAGCGCTCATCAAGCTTGCCGATCATCCCGAGATCGGTCCGCGTGTGCGGCTGAGCGGCGCGACCGATCTCCGCGCGGCTGTCCTTCGCCGAACTGGCTACATCGTGGTCTACGCCGTCGATGAGGACGCCGTGAGGATCGAAGTACTGCGAGTTCGTCACGGCAAGCGCCGAACGCTGGGATTCAAGCGTCGGTAGGCGGTGGTAGGTTGGCCATGTGAAGCGCAGGGGCCGTGAGGAAGTTGGGACCGATCGACAACGAGCGGTTGAACTGGACGACGAGGACAAGGGCGCGCTCGACGAGGCGATCGCCGCCACCCGCAACAGGACGCTGATTCCAGTCGAGACCCGTGCGTGCTCGGCTGCGAACGTTATGATCAGAACGGAACATCCTCGGCCTCCTGTTGGAGCAAGACGTTGTCGCGAGGCCGAAGCCGGGCAATCAGCCGCGCTTCTTCATCGAGCGCATCCTTCGGTGCGGTGATCCGAACCGCGACGTCGACCTTGTTGCGGTCGTAGGTCAGTCCGGGGTCGTGGCATTCGGCGTACTGGCCCTTCCAGAACCCCTTCGTGCGTCGCCAGATTTGAGAGTGACCCGTCAGGGTGTCGTAGCGCCGGCCCTGGCTCGAACCGACGGTAGACGATCTCTGGCGTGCCGTCGCTCGCGAGCTCGCGAATCACGTACGCGCCGGACTTACCGTCGAGCGCGCGCACCCAATCGGGATACGGCTCGCCGCGTTCGCCGACGGAGCGATGCGACAGGCTCGCGTTGCACCCGTTCGCGAAGCGCTGTTGATCGAACTTTGGTGCGTGGTGCGCTGGTACGATGTCCTGGCCATGTGGCCGTTCGGGAGGGACCCGGTGAAGATCCTCCGTAGGCTTGTTGAGGAGAAACGCGCGATTTGGCTCGATGGAGAGTGCATTGACTCGTTCCCCCTCGATTACGAGGTTGTCATCCGCGAGATGCAGGAATTGACGGGCGGCGCACTCGCTATCGACGAAGTTGGGTTTGAAGAACTTGCGGACACGGTGACGTGCAGCTCGCGAGGGCAGTCCTATGTCTTCGACCCCGGAGACCCCAGCGACTACGTCGACCACCGACTGTTCGGGTTCCTGAACGGGATCCTCGCGGCCAATGGTTGCGAGCGTCGTCTGTGGAACGTGTGGAGCGATGATCTGTTCGGACAGGACTTCATGATCGTGTTTGCGACCCGCGCGGAACGTGACGAGCTCGCGCGCAAGGGCGTCCCGATTGGGGCCCGCGAGGACGGCTTGGCGCCGGGCGAGGACGGCTAGGTTACGGCTCGCGTTGCGCGCGACCATCGTCGGACCCGGCTTGGGTTGCGGCGACTGCACGCCGGGCGGCCGCGGATCCGCGACGTAGCCCCAGGTCCGCATCAGCGGGGCAGGATCCACGGCGCCGGCAGCTTGCGACGCCGAGGTCGTCGATCACGAGTAGGGGGACGGTGGCGAGCTCGGTCATCACTTCCTTGCGGCGGCGCTCGAGGGTCGCGTCCGCGAGCTCCTCGACCAGGACGTGGGCCTCGCGGTAGCAGACACGATGGCCTTGCTGGATGGCGCACAGGCCGATGGCCTGCGCGAGGTGGCTCTTGCCCGCGCCGGGTGGCCCGAGGAAGAGCACGTCCTCACGGCGTTCGACGAAGCGCGCGGTCGCGAGCTCGTAGACGAGCTGCCGGTTCATCTTCTTGTTGAAGTCCAGGTCGAAGCCGTCGAGCGTCTTGCCGTTGTCACGAAACGCAGCCTGCTTGATCCGGCGCGCGAGCAGTCGGTCCTGTCGCCGCAAGAGCTCGTCGCCGACGAGGGCGGAGAGAAAATCGAGATGGGGTTGGCGCTCGGCGGCAGCGCCCTGGATGCGGATCTCCAGCACATCGGCCATGCCGGAGAGGCGCAGCTTGCGCAGCGCGCGATCGATTTCGACGACGTTCACGGACAGTCTCCTTCAGTGATGTCCTTCGACAAGAGCCGCCGCACGTACGGCTCGCCGCGCGTGCTGCGTGACCTCGTCGAGGACGAAGGCAAGAAGGTCGGCCGCAATCGGGTCATCCGCATCATGCAGGAGGAAGGACTCAAGGCGCGTGTGCGCAAGCGGTTCAAGCTCACGACCGACAGCAACCACGACCAGCCGATCGCGCCCAACGTGCTCTGTCGCGAGTTCACGGCGTCGGCGCCGAACCAGCGCTGGGTCGGCGACACGACAGAGATGCTGACGACGACGGGCGCGAAGTTCTACCTCGCTGCCATCATCGACCTGTACGCGCGGTTCTGCGTGGGCTGGGCGGTGAGCGGTCAACGACCGCCACCTGACGATGCGCGCCCTCGAGATGGCGATTCGTCGTCGGTGTCCGAGCGCAGGGCTGCTCCACCACAGCGATCAGGGCTCGACGTACGCGAGCGAGGACTACCAGGACCTGCTGTCCGAGCACGGCATCGTATGCAGCATGAGCCGCCGCGGCAACTGCCTCGACAATGCGGCGATGGAGAGCTGGTTCTCGACGGTGAAGGCCGAACTCGGCGAGACCTTCGAGTCGATGCACCGCGCGAAGGAGCAGCTCTTCGACTACATCGAGGTGTTCTACAACCAACAGCGACGGCACTCGTCTATCAACTACGTGAGCCCGGCGCGGTACGAGAGGCAGCGAGCAGAGGAACTTCAGTTGGCAGCGTAAGCAACCCGTCTACGGGAGTGGATCAAGCCCAGGATCGGACTGCGTGTCGTTGCGCTTGCAACCAGCCACTACACTCGCTGCCTTCGCTGAAGAACGTGGAGATGGTCCGATGCACGTAAGCAGCGTGATAACCTCGCCACGGGTCTCTCGTGATGGATCGAGGTCGTCGGATGCTGGACTGGGGGCGGCGGCTGGGGCATGCCGCGCTCAAGAATCGCGATGGACGGCTTCGGGGCGCTAGTCGCGAGCTATGGTCTCTCGCGATCGAGACAGCCTTCCAATCGAGTTCAGCTCGCCTCGTGGGGGAAGCCAAAGGGCAAGCGAAGGCCCTCCTCGAGGCCGCACCCGGTATAGCGCAGCACCTGCAAGCGACCCCGCACTTCGGAATCCTTCAGGACCTGGTGCCGGTGCGACTCACGCGCTTCGACTATGTCGCTCTCCAAATTAGTTCGGCACTCAAGCTGAAGAAGAGCATCCCTGGTCTCGGGCTCTCCGCAACCATACAGGTTGGAAAGCAACGTATTTCGGGCCTGGAACTGTTGCAGCTGTGGGCCGTTCTCATCAGCGCAGGGCACCTCTTCGGGACCTTCGCAACAGAACGCGCCCTCAGCTACAGGCTGCAAGCAACACCTGCGGCGCTCGACGAATTCCTGCGGACGCTGCCGGCAAACCTCGCCATCAACGCTCGGACGAAAATCACCGCAGGAGGCATGAACGAGTTCGTTAATGTCCTCGCGATCTGGCGCGTCGTTCACGAGCAGTTGCACGCTGAGCTTCGGTCTACGTGCCTCGAGGCACTGGCGATGTATCTGCGCCCGCCCGCAGACGCGAAAGAGCGTCGACTTTACGACCTGCATCGCCGGATCCGACAAGCTTCCTATCAACGCCTGCAAGGTGCTTGCGCGGTTCCGTCCCGCAAGACGGAGTTCGCACAGGTCGGCTTCGTCAGCATTGGTGCATCCGCCGAGGACTTTTTCGACCGCGATGACATCTCGTTCGACCCACGCGTGGACGAGGCGACGCCGATGTTTCGTCTGATGCAGGCGGTAGACGAATTTCAGTTCCGTTCCTTCTTCACATCGGAAGATGCCAACCGACTCGTCCTTGATCACCTCCTACAATTCAAGGATTGGTGGAGGGACGCGGATGCACGGGGGACGCCGGTCGACGAACGCGTTCATGCGCTGCGTACGAGGCCAGCGAACTGGCCTGGCCGCACCGGTGACAGTCTCGGTCGTCGCGTCCTCCGACTGGATTTGCCACGCAACCAGCCGTGGTTCCAAACAGTTCGTGGATGGCTTGCACCTGCGACGTGGGATCATTCGAACTTCTTGCTGACGGAAGTCGTCGGTACGAAGCTGAATATCTGCGACATATTCTCGACGACTCAGCTATCAACAAGAGAGTGCAGCCACGTAGCTGAGATGTTGTGCGCGGTGGCGACGCATTCGGATGGTCCCCATCCTGCTCGCTCTATTGCACGCTTCGGCCTTCTCGTTCTTGGCTATTGTTTGAACGACGGCGTACGTCCTCAGTTAGAGCCGTTGCCGTCCGGAGGAAGCCACGGACTCGCAACGATCGCTCGTTCGTTTGCCGAGCTCGCCCAGCAGGTCGCCAAGTTCGCGAAGGAGACTGGTGGGGACCGCGGACGTGAGCTAGACGCTTCGCTCCACCAACTCATGGAGATGCGACCGCCCGACGATGGTGTCTGGCTCAGCTTCCTGGGGCGGGTCGTGTTGAACCGCGGTACCGAAGACGACCAAGAGACGGTTCAAGAGTTTGATGGCCTATTTCTTCGCCTTACCGCAACGAGCGCAAGGTGGTTCGCCTTCGAGCACAAGGTTGCGGGCCAGGGCGGAGCGGCGAAGCAGCTGGCCAAGCTAAAGTCTCTTCTCGAGGTAACGGTCGTCGATGAGGGTGAGGGCGTGGCCAACGGCACGATCGCTTGGCTGGTGTTCACAATGTGACGGCCACATCGAGGAATGACTATTGCGACTCCCGAACCAACGACATCCAGAGATCCCATGAAGCTGCCAATCTCGTTTCGCGTCCCAGTCGTTCGCCACGCTGATGTTGCTCGCCCCCTCGCCGCTCAGTTCGGTCAGTCCGAGGGACTTCACTTCGGACGCGGCATTCGCGGACGGAACGAGATCGAATACGTCCTTGCCGACGGCGTTCTTTACGAGGTGGTCTTCGACCGACGCGGTGACGTCACCCTCGAGGTCGTCCCAGACGGTGTACTCCGGGACGAGATCCTCGGTGATCTGACTGAGTGGACAGCGATCTCCGATTGCACCCCGGGCTTCGTCGTGAATACGCCAGATGGCTATGAGCCAGAGGTTGCTCCGCAACGGTACTGGCTCGGAAAGCCGCAACCGGTGCTCGAGCTCCGCGGACGAACAACGATCGACGGCAACATCGTCTCTGTAGACGCGACACCCGACGACGAACAGAATTAACGAGCGATCATCCGATCATCGGCGAGCGGAACGGTTCACACTCCAGTTCACACTTTCTTGCGACGAACAGGGACGCCCCGAGACACGTGGAAACGTGTATGTCCCTGAATCGATACGCAACTGCGTGTGCTGACTAGAGCGTTCCGTCGATTCCCAAGCTGAAGGTCGCCGGTTCGAATCCGGTTTCCCGCTCCAATCGTCGAGGGTCCTCATCGAGCGAGTCGAGCGACGGTGTCAGCCAGCGACGCGAGGTTGAGCGGCTTGACGAGCAGGTCCTTGAACCCGGCGTCGGTGGCCGCGCGGCGATCGCTGGTCTGGCCGTAGCCGGTGACGGCGACCAGCGGCAGCTGTTCCAGGCCGCCGCGCGCGTGGATTCGACGCGCCAGCTCGTAGCCGTCCATGACGGGCAGCCCGATGTCGAGCAGGGCGATGTGGGGTGTGACCGAGTCGAGCAGCGCGAGCGCCGACGGCCCGTCGTGGGCCACGACGACGGTGTGGCCGAGCAGCCGCAGGCCCTCCGCCATCAGCTCGGCGGCGTCCTCGTTGTCGTCGACGAGGAGGATGCGCGAGCCCTCGGGCGGGCGCGGGCGGGCGGGCTCGGTGGGGGCGAGGTCGGCAGCTTTGCGGACCACGGCAGGCAGCGACACGGTCAGCTCGGTGCCCTGACCGGCCGGTGAGCTCTTGGCCTCGACGGTGCCGCCGTGCATGCTGACGAGCGTGCGTACGATCGCCAGGCCGAGCCCGAGGCCGCCCTCGGACCGATCGAGTGCCTGCCGGCCTTGAACGAACAGATCGAAGATCCTCGGCAGCAACTCGGGACGGATCCCGATCCCGTTGTCGCGGACCTGGACCACGACGCGATCGTCGGCGCGCTGCGCAGCGACGCGGACCTCGCCACCACGCGGCGTGTACTTCGCCGAATTGGTGAGGAGGTTCGCAAACACCTGTGCGAGCCGGGTCGGATCGCCGTTGACCACGAGCCCGCGGGGAACGTCGACGACGAGCGTGTGCGCCCGCTGCTCGAGCAGCGGACTGGCCAGCTCGATCGCGGCCGCCACGCACTCGGCGATCTCGACCCGGCGCCGGACCAGCGCGACCTTCCCCTGGGTCATTCGCGATACGTCGAGGAGGTCGTCGACCAGGCGGACGACGTGGCGCACCTGGCGCTCGATGACCGCACGCTCCTTCGGGTAGACGTCGTTGCCGCGTAGCTTCATGAGCTCGATCGCGGTCAGGATCGGGGCCAGCGGGTTGCGGAGCTCGTGGCCGAGCATGGCGAGGAACTCGTCCTTCGCGCGGTTTGCAGTTTCCGCGAGCTTCCGCGCCTCGACCTGCTCCGTCACGTCGCGCTGGGTGCCCCAGGCGCGGACGAGAAATCCGCCTTCGGTGATGCCGACGAGGCTGTTCTGGAACACGCGCGGCGTGCCGTGGCGATCCACCTCGATCGACTCGGCGCCTTCGAGGCGATAGCCGCTCTCGATGAACGCGCGCAGCGAGGCCATGTTCCGCGGGTCGTCCTGGAGAATGAACGCGCCGAGCGGCGTCCCGATCAGGGCGTCGGCGGTCTCGTAGCCGTACATCCGGGCCATCGCATCGTTGCACTCCGCCACGTAGCCGTCGCGCAACAACGCCTCGGCCTGCGCGGAAAATGGCGCGTCGACCGGAATCGCGCGTGACAGCTCGGCGCGCCAGATGCCCTCGGTGCTCTGGATGACGAACGACCGGTAACGGGTCTCGCTGATCTGCAGCGCCTCAGCCAGGGATTCCGTGCGCTGGCGCGCGACCGTCTGTGCGGTGACATCGGTCACGACGCCGCGCAGCGCTCGTGGTTGCCCCGCCTCGTCCCAGACGACGTGGCCACGTCCGCTCTGCCAGCGGATCGTGCCGTCGGGCCGAACAAACCGGAACTCGACCTCGTACGTGCCGCCCCCGTCCAGCGCGGCCATCACCGTGCCGGCCACGGCTTCGCGGTCGTCGGGGTGGACGAGCGCGAGCCACGCTTCATAGGTGCCGCTGAACTCGCCGGCGGCGAGGCCGAAGATGGCCTCGATGTTCGGAGACCACTCGACGCGGTTCTCGGGGATCAGCCACTCCCAGGTCCCAACCTCGGCCGCCTCGAGGGTCGCGCGCAATCGCTCGTCGCGGTCGCGAAGCGCACGGGTGAGCTGCTCCTTCTCGAGGATCACGGCCGCCAGCCGGTCGCGCTCGGCCTCGGCGTGCTCCTTCGCGAGCAGCTCGGGCGTGACGTCCTTGTAGGTCACAGCGACGTGGGCGATCGCTCCGTTGGTGTCGCGCAGGGGGAAGAACGTGCAGGCGATCCCCACTCGCTTGGCGTCGGCGACCGCGATGTGGTGCAAGCTCTTCGGGTCGTACCAGATCGTCGGCGAGACGATCACTTCACCCGCGAACGCACGCCGCACGAGGTCCGAGAGGCCGAGCGCGGCGATCACCTCATCGCGCAGGATGTTGTATTCGGGCGGCGGGACGGCGCCGAAC
This sequence comes from Kofleriaceae bacterium, assembly GCA_050187075.1. Lineage (GTDB taxonomy): Bacteria > Myxococcota_A > Polyangia > Haliangiales > Haliangiaceae > JABFXX01. The sequence goes on from JBFWXW010000004.1 coordinate 107,428, forward strand.
ATCTCGCGGTAGGCCGCGTTGGCGACCAGCGGGTGGCCGTCGACCCGAAACAGGAGGTGCGGCACGGGGGAGTGCGCGAACAGCCCCTCGAGTAGCGCCAGGGGCTCGCCGATCACTCCTAGCTTCTGTCGGACGTCGCGGTCGAGCTCGGGAGACGGGGGAGCCGGTGTGCTGGCCCGATCACGCATTGCATCGTCTGTCGGCAACGACCACCTCTGGTGTTGGCTCCGTTGAAGAGCACCGAAGGAGGTTACCGCGGTTGTGGCGCGCCGCACGCCGCCGGCCAGCAGGACTCGACGGCACGAAACGCGGCGCACCGGGCTGCGATTTGCGCAAGCTCCGCGCGTGTCGACTCCGGCCGCTTGCCGGCCGCCAGCTGCTGTGCTCGTCTCGAGCACGGACCGATCCGCGCGATCGTCCGCCGAGTCGATGAGATCGACGACGTCACGGCACCGGTTCGAGCATGCCGGGCGGGCGCGCGAACGCCACGGCGCGAAGGGCTGCCGCAGTACCGGCTCTCGAACGTGGTCGATCTGCCAACCGTGTTGACCGGACCGTTGTCGTGAACGACGCGGTCTTCACCGCGCCAGATACACGGCCGAGGAGCGATGCCACGCCGACCACGAATGCGTGCACAATGATGGGGACGTGCGTGCGCTCTCGAAAACCACGGTGGCGATCATCGATGAGCTCCATCGGGTTGCCGCCGAACGCTCTTGGTTTCGTGCTGGCCGGGACAAGACCGCCACGGAGATCGCGGCGTTGCTCCAGCAGATCGCAGACGCGCGCGAGCCGCTTGCGATTCCGCGCATCATCTCGCTGACGCTCGACAACCGGCGGGAGTTCGCCGAGGCGACTGGTGAGACGGTCAAGAGTCTGCGGCAGCTCGTCAGCTCGCGCGACCTGAGCTTCTTCGATCGCGCATTGCGCGATGTGTCACCGTGGATGCACCCAGAGACAGCGCGGTGGCACGAGATGGGGGTCTCCGATCTTCGGACCATCGCGGCGCTTCGCACGGGGCCAACCCTGCTTCAGCTCGCGATGTGCCATCCAAGCGGATACGTACGGGAGGAAGCTCTCCGGAGGTCAGCCACGGCTGCCGACGGCTCGGAGATCGGCTTCCTGTTGTTACGCACGAATGACTGGGTGACGCCGGTGCGAGATCTCGCGCACTCCGCGCTGCGTGCGCGGCTCACGATCGAGCACGTACATGATCTGCTTGCCGCCCTGCCGATTCTCGACGCGATGCCACACTGGAGCAGAACTGGCGCGACGCGGATCATCGACGACATCGAGGCACTGCTGCGCGATTCCCGATCCGTCGGCGCCCTGGTTGCCGCCTTGACCTCACCCGATCGCTTCGTGCGTCGAGGAGCCTATCGGCGCCTGCTCGAACATGGGCAGCTGACGCTCGACGCCTCGGCGAGCTCTGGACCGTACCGAACCGATCACCGCGCGCCACATTCATTGGCTCCGATCATCGCCGCGGCGCTGCATGATCGCGACGCGGCGATACGCTCCTGGGCTGGTCGTTGGCTGGCGTCTGCTACCGAGGATCTGTTCGTTTCGTTCTCAGCAGACCTACTGCGTAGCCGACTCGGCAGCATTCGATTCGAGGCAACGCAGCGTCTGCTGGCGCTCGGCCGCTCGATCCCATGGCGCGATCAGCTATTGGATTCGCATGCGGGCCTCAGAGCGCTCGCGCAAGGCGCAGCCCTGGACGCCGGAACGAGTCCTGATGACGAATACCGCGCCCGACTCGAGGCCACCGCTGGTGTTCGACTCGGCTTGGGCCTCGTCGGACTTGGCGAGACCGGCGGGTCGGGCGACGTCGAGATCGTTCGTGATTTTCTACGGAATGATCGGCCGGTCGTTCGGAGAAGCGCGCTGCTGGCTCTCGGTCGGCTCAAGGTTGACGATGTGGTCGCTCTGTCGCTGTCGGCGTTGTTCGACGAGAGCCCCACGGTCACAAGGGCAGCGCGCGAGCTCCTGCTGGCTCGCATCTCGTCGCTCAGCGCGCACGAGGTCTGGTCCACGTTCACCAGGACCAAGAGTACCGCCGGCAAGAAAGCCGCGCTGGCTGTCCTCGCCGGCCTCGGCTTCTGGGAGAGCGTTCCACATCTGATCCGCGCGACGCGCGACGACACCGTGAAGCAGATCGCAGCGCGCTACATGGAGCGCTGGTTCTTGCGCCAGAACCGGAGCTTCGTCGCTCCTTCATCAGCCCTCGCCGCGGAGATTCGGAGCGCTCTCGCCGAGGTCCACGTGAGTGACGGGTTGCGCCGCGATGTCGCTGCGGTCCTGGATGCGCGGCTACGAAGTGCTCACTCCAGCTAGCGCCGCGCTGCCGTATTTCAATGACGCGCGGTCGGTAACCGGTCGCTGAGACCGCGCGCACCGACATCCTCGCAGTGCGTCGCGCCAGGATGGCGCTCCTGCTCGGGTGCGCGCTCCGAACGTTTCGTTCACGCGATCCAGGTCATCGAACCGGATCCGGCGGCGGTGCCGTTATCGGCGGCGCGGCTTGCCGATGATCGGTCCAGGCGTCCAACTGTACGTGATGGTCAAAGCGGCCTGTGTTCGATCGATGAGCGATTGATCCCACGGATCCACCTCGAACATCGACGTCAGCACCTGGCCAACCGTAGCCTTGACGCATCGGCCCTGGACTGCCCGCTCCAACGTCGCGTTGTCGGGTTCGCCGTCGAGCGGTACCCCACTCCGAAACGAGCCGACCCGTATGCCCGTATCGATCATCGAGATCTGTCGTGTTCGACCGTCACCGTCGTGAAATGCCAACTCGAGACGAGCACCCTTCGGGTGAGTCTCGTCAAATCCGACGTGAACGGCTTGTACATTCAGGGCACGGGAAACGTTCGCCACGATGTCGTGGTCGTCGTTGATGCCGGGCGTTGGCGCGGCGGCGAAGCACAACAACGACCACTCCGTCGTCGTCGGGATCACATGGAAGTTCATTTTCATGGACGATCGGACCGGCACCGAACCGAGCGACAAATCGGCCACGCTGCATTCGGCAACAACTACGGTGTCTCCTGGTCTGCGCTTGAGAACCTCCGCAAGCGCGTCTGCAGCCACTCGAGGGGGTGCACGCAACATGCCCCGACTTGCCACTTCGAGTGCTGCTGTGGTCATCGCTGCAGCACCGTAACGCGATCCGCCACCGCCGCGAACCGTTTTACGATCCGTGGATCGAGTGCGCTCGCGCTTCGAAACGAGCCGGGCAACGGGCATCCCGCTAGACACGGCCTTGGCCGAACTGCGGAGCTGGTGAGATCGGCTCGCCCGGTGGGTTCTTGGGTGTCATCACCCGGCGGGAGCCCGCTGGACAGAAGTGAACCAAGAGTGCAGTTTCGTGCGATGCCACGTCCCGCGGAAACGCCTGTGGGACACCGCCCGCCGCCGCGCCCCCGGGCAACGAGTCTCACCGGCACGTCCGATCGCGATACGATGGCTTGATGGGGCGACTCTTGCCGCTCGTCGTCGGTGCGCTGCTGCCTGCGTGCTCATTTGTGTTCGTTCAGGAGCCCGATATGGCCGCGCCGCCGAATTCGCCCGAAGCACTCGCGTGCACGACCTCCCGCGCGATGCCCATCGCCGACATCGTCCTGGGCGCGGTGATGGGCGGCCTGGTTGCGGCAGCCACCTACGTCGCCGTGGAGGAGCTCAACGAAGTGTGCGGCGCTGGCGGTTGCTACCGCCCGTGGAAACCCGCCCTCCTGGCGTCGTTCCTCGTCGTGTCGCCGTGGGGGATCAGCGCGGCGGTTGGCATTTCGGATACGGGACGTTGTCGCGAGCTCCGCCGCGCACGTCTTGGCAATCCCACGCCATCGCCGTGAACCGCATCGCTGCGCGACGACAGCCTGGTAGAACGCAGTCAGCGACGTGCCTCGCACCGGCCCACGGCGAATGCACGATCCGTGATGGCGCGCCTGGGCCCCAACGCTCACCTCTTCTTCACAAGTGCACGAGCTCGCTTCGGCCTGGCCGGCTTCTTGCGGCGAGCCGTGCCGGGAAAGTTCTTGCGACGGCTTCGAGCTGCCCCGCGCTCGACGGTTGCGACGAACGCGATGCTGCGGTCGACCCACTTCTTGATCGCCTTCTCGGTCTTCGAGCCCGCTGGCCCCACGAACACGTACCCGTTCATCGGGCGGCCGGTGAAGTCCATCGGACGCACATGCGGCGCTGCAAGCGCGGCCTCGTAGCCCTCGGGTCCGACGCGCACCATGAGATCGTCGTTCGTGATCCCGCAGAACATCTTGCCGTCGAGGAGGAACGCGACTCCGCCAAACATCTTCTTCTCGGTCACGTCCGTGCGCGGGCCAACCGCTCGACGGATGCGGTTCGCGAGATTCTCGTCATAGGCCATGGTGGGATCTCCTTACCTCGGGCATTGCGCGGTGAGCCGGTGCCGGTTCGATTCACGATCTCTGGGCTCAATGCACGGCGGGCTTTCCATCGACCGCGTCGGCGAGTGCGCGCAGGAGGCCGCCCAGGGCAACCGCGGCCGGACGCGGCAGCTCGAGCGCGACGCGGCCACTGTCGAGTGGACGCACGTGGATCTGCGACATCACGGAGGCGAGATCGCCAACATCCACATGAACGTTCATGGGCGAGGCAGGTTCGGCAGGTGGCGTGATGATCGGCGCGTCGGCTTCGTCTGGTTCCAACGGCAGCTGCACGGCGTCCGTCTCTTCGGCCGAGGAATCGACCGCCGCATCGGTCAACGGCGTCGTGGGCCCGACGATCTTCTGGACCTGGGTCATGAACGAACCGGCCGAGTCGAACAACACCTCGTCGGTGGTGCCATCGAACAGACCGGTGAACAGCGCACGCTTGTCCCCGACCAGGTTTGCGATCCGATCCTCGATGCCGGTCGCTGCGACGAGATTGTAGATGTCCACCGGTTGGGTCTGGCCGAGCCGGAAGATCCGTCCGATCCGTTGCTCGAGCACGGCCGGGTTCCACGGGAGCTCCAGGTTGACGCAGCAGCTCGCTGCGCGCTGCAGGTTGAGCCCGACCCCGCCGGCATCGGTCGCAAACAGCACGCGGGTCGCGGGATCATCGTGGAACGCGACGATGTTCTCGCTGCGCCGGCGCTGCGACTCCTCGCCCGTGAAGAACGCGGCGCGGACGCCTGCTCGCGCGAGGACATCGCGGGTCACCCACGCCGCCAGCGTGAGCATTCGCCGCCACTGGCTGAACACCACGACCTTGCGCTGCTGGGTCACGACGACATCACTGACGAGATCCCGCAGCTCGGCGAGCTTTGGGCTGTGAAGGCTCGCGACCAGCACTTCGGACTGTCGCCGGTCGCCCTCGAGAGCGGGCCAGGTGGCGGTGAAATCGCGCAACGCGAGGCCGTTGCAGATCATCCGCTGCTGGGTGAGCAGCTGCATCAAGCGCAGGAACTCGGCCTGCGTCAGCGGGCGTCGACGAGACTTCTTCGCCAGCTCCGCGATCGGCCGGGCCAGCTCGTCGTGAGCGCTCTGCTGGGCGTCGGTCAATGCCACCGAGATCCGCACGTCGCGCCGGGGTGGTAACTGCGCAAGCACCTCGCTGCGGACCCGGCGCAACATGCCCGGTGCAAGCCTGGTCCGCAGCGTCTCGAGGTTGCGCGCGCCGACCACCTCGCGGCTGCCATCCGCTCGCACGGCATGCCAGCTCGGCAGCCGCCATCGCGGCTCGAGGGCGGGCTCGTCGACCCACTCCATGATCGACGACAGCTCGCCGAGTCGGTTCTCCATCGGAGTACCGGTCAGCACCAGCCGCCACGCAGGGGCCAGCTGCTTCACCACGGCGGCCGTCTTGGTCTGCCAGTTCTTGATCCGCTGGGCCTCGTCCAGGATCACCAGCTCGGGCGCGTAGCTCTGGACCGCGGGCAGGTCGCGCAACAGCTGCTCGTAGTTGACGAGCAGCACGCCGTCCCGCCGATGCCGGTAGAACCGTGCGCGTTCGTCCGGGTGACCCTCGACGGTCACGAGCTCGAGATCGGTGAACGCCCGCCACTCACGCGCCCACTGCGGCTTGAGCGATGCCGGAACCACGACGAGCGCGCGCCGGATCTTCGCGCCGGCGAACAGCGCGTGGCACGACGCGATCGCCTGTGCGGTCTTTCCCAGGCCCATGTCATCGGCGAGCAGCAGCCGCCCCGCACGGAGGAATCGCTCGACGCCCTCGCGCTGGTACGGGAACAGCTTCTGCCGGAGCCCGCGGGTCCACCGATCGATGTCTCGGAGCTCGATCAGCTGGCGCCGATCGAGCTCTTCGCGTTCACGCTCCAGGAGTGGCACCAAGGCTGGCTCGGCCAGCGCGGAGCCCCTGCGGCACGCGGCGAGCATCTGGATCACCGCCGTTCGCCTGCGCGTCGGATCGGCAGTCCAGGCGACGTCGATCGGGCGACCCGCCGGTGCTCGCTGGAACATCGCCGACAGCTGGGGCGGAAGCGCGACCTGCGGATCGTGCCAGACGCGCTCGAGCCAGTCCCCCGGCCCGGTAAACGGCCGCACCGGATCCCATCGCAACGCGCGCGGCCCGAATCGTCGCCGCCGTGGGTTCTCGACCGCGGCGAGCAGGTGCTTGCACGCGCCCAGGGACGCCTTGATGAAGTCGGGACAGCTGCAACTTCCGTCGTCCGAGGTAGAGAGCCAGACGTCATAGCTGCGCGCCTGCTTGTCGCGCTTGCCAACCCGCAGTCCACCCGGCGCCGGACGCACGACGAGATCTTCATCGCGCGACGAGTCGAGCCGCCGCAACAGCGCGTCGAGCGCGTCGAGCGCGACCGCGAAGTCCGTACCGCGGGTCACGCGCAGGGCGCGCAGTGCGAGCACGGATGACAGCTCACCCGCGCCGTGATGGGCCGCGCGGTCGGTCAATACCGCGAAAGCTTCCCGGCCGTCGGCTTGCGATCCGGGTGCCTCGAGCGTCGATGGTGCATGGGCGAGCTGTTCCACGACGACCGAGGCTGGCACATGGGGGTGACAAGGTGGACGTCGCCTCCTCGGAGGTACGCACGACCACCCGCATGGTTCGGCGCGCGGCGCGCGGCGCGACTGATCGAGTACGGCGGGCCGCTGGGGGTCGGCTACATCCGCAGCACACTCGTCGAGTGCAGTCGCCGCGTGGAACGCCGTCCTTGTCCGGGGCTGCTGTGGGTACAAAAGCTCGACGAGCGCACGATCGAGGCGTACTGCCTGAGCTGCCGGCGCGAGCATCTGCTGATCTCGGGTTGGGAGCTCACCGAATGGGCCGATGGTCCGATGGAGCCGCTCGGGCCGGATGACCAGGCGGTCGAGCGCACGCTGAACTGAGTGAACCGATCGATCGGGCGCGCAACCAGCACGCCCAGTCGTGGCCGGCGACGCGCGATTGCCAGCTGGGTGACGGTCGCGGTTCGGATCCCGACGAAGCGTCATCATGTGCGCTTCACAACACAGATCGAGATAGCCAAGCGCTGTGCCGCTGCTAGCATTGCGAGACCTTCATGGTTCGAGCGGCAACTCTGAGCGTCATTGCTTGCCTGGGTGCTTACGCGAGCCATGCCGGCGCAAGCCCGCCCACATCAACTCGCCTGGAGATGAGATCCGGGTATGTCTGTTTGGGGTGCGACGGCGAGCATGAGCCGGTGACGATCGCGATCGAGTTGCGCAGCGACCACTCGCTCGCCATCACCTCGAGCGGTACGCGGAGCAAGACGGAGAGGATCTGCCTCGCAGCCGAGCGCCCGCTTCACGACCGGCGCGCGGACGACCCCGGTGTCACCGACGTCGATACCCCGTGCGACGAACGGAGTGCCTCGATCAAATGGCGGACCCGATGGACCGGGCGCTGGGCCGCACCATCGTCCACGACGATGAGCCTGGACCTGAGGTTGGCGAGCGATACGTGCAAGCGCACGGAGCAACCCGCCAGCGCCGCAACGGTGTCGGAGCTCAACACGGCGGGCGACGCTGTGCCCTGCATCCGTTCGAGCAGCCGCACCCGCGTGACCTGCACGCGCGCGCTCGCGCCGATCTATGGTCCAGACTATCGATCGGGCGAGCAAGGGGTGTGGCGATGCAGCGGCAACGGGCTCGGCCTGTCGCCCAGCAACTGGGTGTTCGGCACGGCAGGATGCATCGTGGTCTTTGGCGGCCACGATCATCGCCCAGAACGAATCGAGGACTGCTCGCGACGACGCTAGTGGCAGATGACGCCGAATCGATCACGTGCCGCGCGGCTATGGACGCGCGAACGCATCATCGAGGTGTTGCAGGAGCTTTCGCGAAGCGACCAGCCGCTCGCTCGCGCCGAAGCAGCTCGGCAATGCCGGGGGACCGCGATCTGGCGGCACTTCGGCGGGCTCGAGCAGGCGCTGGCGGCGGCCGGCGTTGGAAGAGTCGATCGCTGATGATTCAGAACCTCAATACGGTCTCTGGCGCGATGTAGCCGAATCGCGCCAGAATTTGAATAATAAATTGGCTTCCTGGAAGGATAGCGGCGCGATTACCAGCAATCGCGCCAGAACTGGCGGGATTTGGCGCGATTGCCTCGCTGCCTGTGTCACGCCCTCTCCGACTCGCTGGAGACCGGCACCGCCACGCTCGGTGACCGGTCTTCTACTTGCACGAGCTGCACGGCGTCGCGCGAGGCGAAAACTCGGTGACCTTGCCGCGAGCATCCAGCGCGATCTCGCAACACGCGGTGAACAGCTCGCGCAGCTGCGCGCGTCCCCGTTGCACGCGCGACTTCATCCCGGACACCGAGATTCCGACCATGTCGGCCGCCTCGCGCGCGGTCAGGCCCTCGAGCTCGACCAGCGTCACCGCCTCGCGATACGGCGACGCCAGCTGCGCCACGAACATCGCGACGCACCCCGACAGCGCCCGCGACGCCGCGCGATCGTCGTCGTCGTCGTCGTCTGGTAGTGACGGCGCCGCTGGCAGCTCGACATCCTCGCCGTCTCCCGCCACCGGATGGCGCGCCCGCCCACGCTGATGCTCGGCGATCGCGCTGCGCGCGATCTGAAACAGCCACGCGCTGAACCGTTCCTCGTCGCGAAGCGCTGCCAGCCCGCGCTGCATGCGGACGAACACGTCTTGCAGGACGTCGTCCACGTCGCTGCCCGCGATTCGCCGAGCAATGAACGGCCGCAAGCGCGCGGCGACGTCCTGCCATGGCGCGGGCGCGTGGGTCATGAACAGCACCCCGGCGCGCAGCAGGCCCCGCCCTTGCCAGGCTTGCGGGCTTCGATCGTGGCCGACGCGACGAACTTCTCGATCCCGCCCATCCATCCGCCGACGATCTCGGCGCTGCGTGGCGCGATCTCGACCTCGACGTCCACGAACCCTGCCGCCTTCAGCATCGCGCGCACGTCGTCGATGTGAGCCGCCCCAGCAATGCACCCCGCCAGCGCGCCGGCCTGGCTCTGCAGCTCGGGAGGAATCGCCGCGGTCGCGACGACGTCGCTGATCGCGAGCCGGCCACCTGGCCGGAGCACGCGGAACGCCTCGCCGAACACCGCGGCCTTCTCGGGCGACAGGTTGATCACGCAGTTCGAGAGGATAGCGTCTACCGAGTCATCGGCCACCGGCAGGTGCTCGATCTCTCCGAGCCGAAACTCCACGTTGGTCGCCTTGACCTTGCGCGCGTTGTCGCGAGCCCGCGCGACCATCTCGGCGGTCATGTCGACGCCGATCACGCGCCCCGTCGGTCCGACCTGATGTGCCGCGATGAAGCAGTCAAAGCCGCCCCCCGATCCCAGGTCCAGCACCGTCTCGCCCGGCCGCAGCGAGGCCAGCGCCGTCGGGTTGCCGCAGCCCAGGCCCAGGTCGGCGCCCTCCGGCGCGGCTTGCATCTGATCAGCCGTGTACCCGAGCGTGCCCGCGCTCGTCCCGCAATCGGCACTGCCGGAGCCCGGCGAGCAACATCCCGTCGAGCTGGCCGGCGAGCAGCCCGTCGACGCCCCGCTGCGAGCGACCTTTCCGTAGTGGTCGCGCACCATGCCTCGAACTTCGTCCGCCTTCGTATCCGTCATTGCTTTGCCTCCTGTACGGAAGACAGGCGACGGTCCAAAAGGACGCAGACTTTCTCGGCTCGGGGGTGCACGGTGGGTGACCTGGGGTGCGGTGCAGGCGAACGGCTTGCTGAGGGAGGTGTAGCCGACGTCAGGGCTTTCGGCTTTTTCGCCTTGGCTTGCTTTGCCCGGCTCGCGGTACCGACGCCAACCCTGCGGCCTTGCACGCGGCCGAGTACGACCCGAAGTGGAGCTGGCAGGCGCGCACCAGGTTGCTACCCGCTTCGGTTGCGGTGACGCGGCGTCGCCCACCTGCGGTTCGCTTCAGCTCGGCGATCGTGAGCTCCGGCGTCCAGCGCGTCGTCGCCCAGGGCGTGAACGCGACCCGTTCCACGGCGCTCAGATAGCTTCCGAAGTACGCGACCACCGACGAGTACAGCGCCATGTCATCGCGCTTCACGTCGGCTGGCTTCAGCGACAAACCCCGCTGGTCGCGATCGCGCAGCGCATCGAGTAGCGCATCCGGCGTCCACGAGCGATTGTGCTCCGACATGTCGACGCCCGCCGCCTCCGCGGCGACTCGCCATTCGCCGAAATGGAGCACGCCCGAGTACCACAGGTGATGATCCTCGCCATTCACCGCTTCCCAGTTGGTCGCCTTGCCTTCCCGCTCGCGTCGTCTGATCGCGGCGATGACCTCCGTGCGTGACATCGCCGGCAATCGTTCCCGGTGCGGCCAGTCGACCAGGCGCGCGCGAGTGAGCGCAGCCTCGAAGCTTCCAAACGTCCGCACCAGGGCCGGGGAGAAGCTCAGCTCGTACAGCTCGCTCCATCGCATCTCGGGACGAGCCTTCGCGAGGCTGCGCAGCTCCTCGATCAGCTCGTCCTCGGTGTACGGCTCGCGCTGAAGACGCACCTCGTCGTAGTCGAAGCCCGATGCTTCGACCGCCGCCGCCCAGCTGCCGAAGTAGCGCTTGCCGGCTTTGAGCAGCGGGTTGGGCACCTTCGACGCCGCGATCGACTCGCCGCTGCGATGCAGCTCTTCGATCTCGGCGACCACGCGCTCCTCCGTCCAGCGCTGACGCTTGCCGCCCAATGGTGGCGGCTCGGGCAGACCAGCAGCGCGACGCGCGTGAGGCAGACCATCGAAGTACTCACGGATGGCGCCAAGCAGGTCCCCGTGGTCGTGCTTGAGTGCCAGGTCGGTGATGCGAACGCCTTCGGCATGCAGGCGTCGCAGCTCCGCGATCACCACTTCCTTCGACCACCGTCGGGCGAGGTTCGGGCCTTCAATGCCGGCAGCGAACCGCGCGGCTTCGATCGATCCGAAGTGCCGGAGAGTGGCGAAGCGAAGTCGGTCCGTGAGGTCCGACGCGAGGACGGGCGATGCCGAGCCGGCAGCGAGCGCGCGAAGCTCGTCCAACACATCGGTGCGCGATAGGAGGGATGCGTGCCGGTTTGAAACGACCATTCGCTCACCTCCTGTTGGGATCGCGCCAACCCCGAAACGGACAGACCTTGGACGGACACGTCGCGCACGTCGCCGTCACGCACGGATCCCCGTGCACGAAGCGATTGGATCGCGACCGGAACAGATAAGCCGCCTGCTGCACGAACCGGGGCGATGTTCGAGGCAGCCCAGCCCTCAACCTCGATAGGTGGATCTTGTTGGCGGTCGCGAGGAAACACCGCGCGTTCGCGGCGTACGTCTCAGCGCCGTCCCGGCGGCGCCACATGCGAATCGCGCGGGCAACATTCGCGTCGATGACAATGATCCGCGAGCCGTCGAGCTCCGGCGACCACGCCGCCACGCCGATGCTCAAGACTCGGGCACGGACAACGCGGAGACGAACATCGAGGCGAGCTTCACCCCGATGCGGTAGACGGCAGCGACGCGTTCGATCATTGTGGCTGCACGCCAAGGGCTACCCCGCCCTCAGCAGCGCGTATCGCTCGTACAACGCGCCCGGCATCGCAAGCTCGAGACGCCAGGTGATCGCGATCGGGCGATCGCCGCTGTGTGACTCGTAGTGAACGGGGCCAAGGAAGGCAAAGGTGGCTTCGGGATCGGTGCGCACGAACAGGAAAAACGACCAGCCGTTGGCGGTGCTGTCGACATAGCGGCGACCGGAGGGTCGGGTGACGCTCGCGTTGGCCTGGGTCTCCCAGTGGAATAGCTCGGGGCTGATCGCGTAGTCACGGTAACGCGTGGTGGGTGAGAAGCCCTTGCCGGACTTATCGAGGGTGACAAACAGGAGCTCGCGGCGGGAGTCCTTGAGCTGGAGGATGCCGGTCTGGAGGTTCAAGCTCTTGTCGCCGTCGCTGATGTAACCGACGCCAGCGGCGATCTCGCGGCGCGAGTAGTGGCGGTGGAGGGCGAGCGACCAGTCGGGGACGGGGCGCTTGTCTTCGGCAACGCCGATCCGATCTTCGAGGACTTCGCGGAGCTCGTCGAACTCACGGACGATGGATGGGCGGCGGGCGAGGTACTGCGCGGCTTCCTCGGCGGCGCGCAGCACGCCGCGATGGTTGAGCTGGGACTCGAGCATCAGCATCTGGCGGCGCGCGAGGGCATCGAGCGTGGGTGGAGATGAGAGCGCCTCGGCGAGGATCTGGCGATATGACCGCAGACGTCCGGGCTCATCGATGTGGCACAGGCGGCCGAGCCGCCGGCTGAGGTCGTTGATCTCCGACGCATCTTCTCCGTCCGCGAGGGTCGCGAGACCAGCGGCGCGCTGCAGCGTGGTCCAACCGCCGGCGTCGTAGATCTCGTCGAGCTCGCGTCCGGTTCGATCGAGAAACTGGGCGAGGGTGGGTCGCCTGCCTTCGGCCTCGAGCGCGAGCTCGCGCAGCTCCGCCGCCAGGCGTTTGGGGCCGCCGATTACGGCACGCAGGGATCGGAGGATCTCGTCGCGCGCGACCGGATCGAGCTGGAGTGCGCACCCGCTCGGGAGGAAGGGAAAGCCGTCCTCGACGGCCTTACGGAGCCGCGCGCGGGGGATGCTGGTCAGGGCTGAGAGGACGGCATCGAACCGGAACTCATCGCGGTGCTGGCCAATGAAGTCGAGCACGAGGCACGAGGTCTTGCCGCGATGATGGCGCAGGCCTCGGCCGAGTTGCTGCAAGAACAGCGTCGCACTCTGCGTGGGTCGAAGGAGCAGAAGGGTATCGACGAACGGGAGATCAACGCCTTCATTATAGAGGTCGCACGTGAACAGGACGTTCACGGTGTGATCGCGAAGCAGGTCCGGGGCGCGGTCACGGTCGGGACTGTCTCCGGACACTGCAAGTGCCGGGATGCCTGCCGCGGTGAACCGCGCGGCCATGAGCTCTGCGTGCTGCACGCTGACGCAGAAGCCGAGCGCCCGGATCGCGTGGGGGTTCGAGACTCGACGAACGAGCTGATGGCGAATGAGATCGGCGCGCGCGGTGTGTCCGGTGTACAGATCGCCGAGCGCCGCGGCGTCATACCCGGTGCGGGTCCATCGCACCTGACGCAGGTCGACGCCGTCGGCGATGCCGTAATACTCGAACGGGACGAGCAGCTGATCATCGAGCGCATGCCAGAGGCGCAGCTCGGCCGCGATGTGACCATCGAAGTCGGGGAGGAGCGACTGGTTGTCACTTCGTTCCGGGGTTGCGGTGAGGCCGACGAGGATCTCGGGCTGAAGGCTCGGGACGATGGCCTGGTAGGACTTCGCAGGGACGTGGTGACATTCGTCGACGACGACATGGCGAAAATGCGTTGGGCCGAAGCGGGCGACGAGATCTCCGGCACTCTGGATGCTGGCGAACACGTGATCCCAGTGCTTGGGCGGCTTGTCTCCGCCAACGAGGAGCTCCCCAAATGACGCGTCCTGAAGCGCGAAGCGAAACGTCTTGCGAGCCTGGTCGAGGAGCTCGTAGCGATGCGCGAGGAACAACAGGCGCGGTGGGACGCCGCTGTTTGCGGCGCGGCGCGCATAGTCGAGCGCCGCGATCACGGTCTTGCCGGTGCCGGTGGCGGCGACGATCAGGTTTCGGCGTCGGCCATGGACCTGGCGTTCGGCCTCGAGCTTGTCGAGGATCTCCTCCTGAAACGGCAACGCGCGCAGCGTGACGAGGAACCTGTCGGGCGCAGGTGCGGTCACGGTGCGGAGCGCGGCCTGGAGGCGTTCGCGATGTCCTGACGCGTCGGGGAGATACGGCTCGAACTCGGGGTCGGCCCACAGGGTGTCGAACGTTCCGGCAAACTTGTCGATCACGTGCGGGAGGTCTGCCGCGCAGATCTTGACCATCCATTCCTGGCCAGACCCGAGCGCGGTCGAGGTCAGGTTGGCGGAGCCAACGTACGCGGTCGTGAGTCCCGTGTTGCGATGGAAGACCCAGGCCTTGGCGTGCAATCGCGTGCGGCGGGTGTCGTACGAAACCTTGACCTGTGCACCTGGCAGGCGCGCCAGGCTGTCGAGGGCGGCGACCTCGGTGGTCCCGGTGAACGTGGTGGTCAATAGTCGCAGCTGCGCGCGTTCACGCCTGGCGAATTGATGGAGGGCGTCCTGGATCGCGCGCACGCCACCGACGGTGACAAACGCGATGATCGCGTCGATCCGGTCGGCCGTGGCGATCTCGGCGGCAAGCTCGTGACCGAGCGCGGGCTCGGCGCGATTACGCGTGAGCAGGGTGGACGTGCCCAGCGGCGAGCTCGGGCGAACGGGGACAGCGCCGCGATGCACGGCGAGGAGACGACGCCCGGGCGACGCAGGTCGCTGAGGGTGGAGCAGCTGCTCGCTGCCGTTGCCGACGAGCGAAGCGAGGTGCTCGAGGAGCTTCGCGCTGAGCTCGCGCGCACGTTCGACGCGATCTTCACGAGGTAACGATGCCAGCACGCGCTCGATCTCGCGGCCGACGTGTCGAGCGAGTGCGACATGGGCATCGGCCTCGTGGAGCGGCTCCTCGATCCGTTCCGCGGCGAGCGCTGCGAGATCGGAGGCGAGTTGATCGGTGATGAGGTGCTCGTACACCCCTTCCGCAAGCGCGCCAGATGCCTTGTTGCTCATAGCTCGGTCGCCAGCTCGACGTATCGCGCAAGCGCGCTGACCAGATGCAAGTGGCCCGGCGTGGTGCAGTGCGCGCGCAGCAGCGCGGGGCTGGCGACCACGATGCTGGCACACCGCGCGCGCGACGTCGCGACGTTGAGACGATGGCGGTCATAGAGGAAGCCGAGCCCGCGGGGGGCGTCCTCGGGCAGCGAGGTGGCCATCGAATAGATCGCGATCGCCGCCTCCTGACCCTGGAACTTGTCGACGGTTCCGACGCGCACGCCTGGCAGTCCACGCGCCACGAGGGCATCGCGGATCGCGGCGACGTGCGCATTGTAGGGTGCGACGATCAGAACATCGGCGTCGGTGAGGTCGCGGTGGCGTCCCTGATCATCGATCCATTGCGAACCGGGCGCGATCAGCTGGCGTACGAGCGCCGCGACCTCGGTGGCTTCCTCGAGGCTGCGGTTCTGGTTGCCGCGGTGGGTCACGGGCTTCCAGTACAGACCCGGAGATGACAGCACGGGTGTGACGAGGCCCTGACGATCCACGTTGGGTCCGGGCTGCAAGCGGCGCTCGTAGAACTGCTCGGACGTGAACGCGCAGAGCCGTGAGTGCAGGCGATGGCTGGTATCGAGCAGCAGGCCGCGGTCGGCGGGGATGGTGGGTGCACCGGCGAGCATGTGCTCGAGTACGGAGACCGCGACGCCATCGGGATGCGTGCCCTGGATGGGTTGCTCGAGCTGTTGCGGATCGCCGACCAGGACGAGGCTATTGGCCGACGCGCAGACCGCGAGCGCATCGGCGAGCGCCATCTGGCCTGCCTCGTCGATGAACAGGACGTCCACCGTGCCTCTCATCGTGTCGCGCGCCCACTGCCACGGTGTCGCGCCGAGGAGGTCGCACGTCGCCACGAGCTCGTCGGCCTTGTCGGGCTTGCTGGTGTAGGTGATCCGCGGATCTGCTTGCACATCATCCGCGTCGCATTTCACGGCGACTCGAAGCGGCTGCCCGGTACTCTGCGCGACGTTGACCGCACATCGCACCAGGTACTGGAGTACGGCATGGCTCGTCGCGGTGACGCCGACGCGCTTGCCGGCTTGTGCGAGCGCCACGATCATGCGCGCCGCGGTCCATGTCTTGCCGGTTCCGGGTGGGCCCTGCATGGGCAGCACCGTGTGATCGAGCGCGAGGGCCAGTCGTCGCGCACATGCTTCGATCGTTTCACCCGCGTGGCGCAACGAGCCGTTTGTTGTGGCAAGCCCTCGAGGGAGCGCTCGGGTCAACAGATCGCGGGCAAGCGAGCCACTCGCGGGGGCAGGAAGTCCGCGATCGGCCACCGAGGTGCCGAGCTGTACGAGCGCAAGGTCCTTGGGCCTGGGTCCGATGATCGTCGAGGAGAAGGCCGACGGAGGGTGGACGTCGAGGGTATTCCTGGTCTTCTTGACGTCCACCGTGCGCGCGGCGGGATCGATCGCCACGATCTCGCCGAATGTCTCCTTGTCGGCGAGCAGGAGCTTATCCCCCGGACGCAAGAACACCTCCTGCGGCGGGTACGTGTAGCGATCGGTCGGCAGTTGCCGCTTCGGAGCAGGGAACCGTTCGACAAACACGAGGCCCGCGAGCGCTTGTGGCTCTTCGAGCCGCTCCGCATCGGAGGTTGCATCGAGCCGGAAGTGCTCCCACCAGGCGACGGCCTGCTCGCGCCGGTACCACTCCATGAGGTTGCCGAGTAGCCAGCGCGCTTGCTGCTCAGGAGCTCGTTCGTCGGCGCTGGTGGGGAGCGCGTCGAGCAAGCGGCCGGCGGTGATCGCAGCGGCCGCACGGACCTCGGTGATGCTCTCGGGCTCGCCATCGAGAAGCGGAGGTCGCGTCAGGGTGACGCCTGCGGCAACCTGCTCGGCGCGCCGTGCCTCCAGCCAGTCGCGCAGCGCCGCCGCGCTCTCGCAGTCGCCGCGGTTGTACGCCTCGACGTGGGTTCGCCAGCTCGGGTCGATCGCCTCGGGGATCCCGCGCTGAAGCGCCAGCCGCACGGCGCGGACGCTGGGACCGGTGGTGTCGAGATCGACTGGGCGGTGATAACCGACGAGCGGTTCGAGGGACTTGATGCTGTAGCTCTCGACCCCGACCCGCGTCGCCTGGCGGGTGATCGAGTACAGATCGATGAGGCGCCGCCCGCGGAGCAGCCGATCGAGCTCGTCGGCGCCGGTGGCGTAGCGCCCGACCAGGCGCTTGAGCGCGGCGGGCTCGTAGGGCGCGTAGTGGTACACGTGCATCCCGGGATGCGACGCCCAGCGCTGCATGAGGAACGTGAGCAAGTTCTCGAGCGCCGCGCGTTCGGTCGCGTCATCGATCGCCCACAGGCATTCGTAGCCGCGATCGGCGGTCCACCAGCCGAGCAAGTACTCGCGGCCGTTCGCGCCGATGAACGGGTCGCCCTCGAAGTCGAGGAACACGTCGCCCGGATCCGGCGCGGGCAGGCGGGTGAGGCCTCGTTCGGGCGCGATCGGCAGCAGCTCGAAGGGTGGGCTCGCCAGGCCGCGACCGGTGAGCTGCAGCCGGGCTTGCTGTTGAAGGCGGGTGTAGGTCGCCGCCGAGCCACGCTCGGGCCTGTGCGGCCATGGCGTGGGCGCCTGGGCGAGCGCGGTGAGCGTCGTGATCTTGTGGCGCTCGAGCTCGCGCTGATGCAGCCGACCGAGGTCTGCCACCAGCGAGATGTGATCATCCGCGTGTCGCTGATGGTCGCAGCGTGAACGCCAGCGGCAGCTATCGCAGTGCGCGGTCGGCTCGGGATACGTCGTGGCGGGCACGGTCAGGCGACTGCTGAGATCCTCGCGGAGGGCGCGGTAGATCGCGGCGTACTCGTCGAACGTGAAGGACTCGCGCGGGAACTCCGGCCCCGGCTTCACGACGTGCATCCTCGCCGGTGCGGCCCCCTGCGCGTGCGTCAGCAGATCGCTGTACACGCAGAGCTGGAGCACGGTGCCCGCGCGCGTCTCTGTCGCCAGCTTGGTATCGATCACCTCGTACGACCACGGCCAGTGCGCCGATGGCTTCGCTACGCGTTCGAGAAAGTCGATGCGACCGTGCCAGTCTCCTACGGAGAGCGTTGCCTGTGTGACGATCTCGACGCCAGCGGCCATCCTCGCAAGCGTGTCGTCGCCCCCGGCTTCGACCTGGCGGCCGGCATCATGGAGGAACTGAACGTACGCTGCCTCGTGAGCGCGTCCGCGCTCTGCGAGGATGTCGAGCAGCGGATCGAAGTTGGTGCAGCTGCCGAGCTCGCCCCGCGCGACGGCGATGTTCAGCGACGTCAGATGGCCACACGCGACGTGATCGGAAAGATCGGTCGCTGCAAGCCGCAGCTTGTCCCCCCGTTCCCTCATCGCCACCCTCGTTGCATGGGGTACCAAGTATCGGCAGCTGCGCGGAGCTTGCCAAGACTCGTCGCATTCAAAGGGAACGTGGCGGCCTCGTGGAGATCGCGACCGCCACGCGGGCTGCAGCGGTTCGATGGGAGAGTGCTTGCTGTCATGCAGCGGTTTCAGTCCGAGCTTGATCGATTCGCAGCCGATGCCGAGCAGGTGCTCGGGACCACGCCCGTCGTGATCACGCTCGAGGAGACCGAGTGGGTATGTCATCTCGCACGGCTGGCCGAGCCGGTAGGAGCCGTTGGCACGTGGGTTCCAAGGATCGGCCCGGAGTCGAATGGGACCGACGTGTGCGACTGGTTCGGCGAGCTCGAGCTCGGGCGTGGGACGCCGGATCATGTGTTCGTGCGACGCGTTCCCTGGCTGGGACCATACGGTGAGGTTGAAGGCTCGACGCTGGTGGCGGGGATCACCCGGGAAGCTGTGGATCGAGTGGTCACGTTGGGCCGTTCGCTGTGGCGCGATTGGCGGCGCAGGGAAGGAGGGGTGCGGAGTCCGCGAGGACGACACATCGACGTGGATCCCGTCGACTGGAGCGACGTGGTGATCCCGCCTTCGCTACTGGACGACATCCGGCGCAACGTCCTCCGATTCGCCGACGCGGAGCCGCTGTACCGACGCTTGCGGCTTCCGTACCGCCGTGGCCTGCTGTTCTACGGCGCTCCAGGGAATGGCAAGACCATGCTCTGCCGCGCGATCGTGACCGCGCTGGGATGGCCGGTGATCTATGTGTCCCCGACGAGCCGCGGCCACGCACCTGACGATATCGGTGCTGCGTTCCGCCAGGCGAGCGAGCTTGCCCCCTGCGTGCTGTGGTTCGACGACGTGGACTGCATGTTCGACACGGACGCGACGATGTCGAACTTCCTCAATCGGCTCGATGGCGCCTCCGCACCAGAAGGGACACTGGTCCTGGCCACCACGAATCGACCAGAGCGCCTCGATCCGGCGCTGGTGGCGAGGCCAAGTCGGTTTGATCGGATCTTCGAGATCGCCGCACCGAGGGCGTCGGAGCGCGATCGGTTCTTTGCCGATCGATTCGGCGATCGGCTCACCGCTACGGCGCGCGCGGGCCTCGTCGAGCTGACGTCCGGGATGTCCATGGCGTTCGTCCAGGAGGTGTTCGTGGGCGCGGCGCTGCGCGCGATGGAGCGCGGCGAGTTGCCGACCGAGCACGATGCGCGCGAGGTCCTTGCGCTGCTGACCAAACACGTGCGGACCGCGGATCGCCATTTTGAACCCGACCAGGGCACGGGGTTCGGGCGTTGAGGAGCCGCGTGCTCGAGGTCCCTGTGTCGAGCACCGTCACAACCGCCGTGCGCGTTGCGGCGGTCCTCGTCGACCCTGAATGCAGCAAGGAGCACGCAACGAAGACGAGCCCGTCAAGCCCGACGGTCTCCCAGGCCCCATAGGGGCAATGCCATCGCTCAGCGCGCGGTCCCCTCGACGAGATCCGAACGTTGCGAGCTCGCCACAATCCGCCTCAGCGCCCTGCGTATTTGCTGAGCGTGGCCTCCATGTTGCCCTTCAGCAGGATTCGCCAGCTCGATGGGCTGACGAGCTCGGCGAGGGGACCGAAGCTCTGCACCCACGGCAGGATCTCCCACAGCGCGCTGGTGCGCACGCGATAGCGCAGGGCGCCTCCCGGGAGACTCTCCTTGTGCTCCGCGGGATGGTGCGTGCGCTCCTCGACGCGCCACGCGATCTCTGCATCGAACACGATCTCGACGTCCTCCTCTTGATCGCTGACGAAGATGCCGAACGCCTTGGCGATGTGGCCGTCGATGTCGACGCGCGGCGGCGTGAAGCTATCCCCGGTCGCGTCGAAGTCTCGGATGCGATGGACCGCCAGCGTGGTGATGCGCTGATGCTGGCCGAGGCACGCGAGCAGGTAGAGTGCGGAGCGGTGCCACACCAGGCGCAACGGCCGGGCGGTGTGACGGCGCGTGGTGCCCTTCCACGCGGCGTGATAGGTCAGGCGGCAGATGCGACGGCGGGCGATCGCATCGACGACCTGATCGATCAGCTCGCGCTGCGGCTCGTAGTCGACGTGGCCGCGAGCGTGCGGCACGAACACCCGCGAGAGCGCTTCGAGGCCGCCGTTGTGGCGCGCGCTGAGAAAGCCGCGGATCTTGAGCAGCACGGCGCGGAGGTCGTCGTGGATGGGCGTGCCGGACAGTGACGTGAGCGCGGACTGCGCAGCGAACAGCGCGAGCAGCTCGGTGGTGCCAAACGTCAGGTTCTCGAGCGCGCGAATCTTGGCGTCGATGCGATACGTCTTCTTCTGCTTGCCCGCGCTCTCCTCGACGAGCGCAAAGTCGCGCTCGAGCGTCGCGAGGTCACGCTCGATCGTGGCCTTGCTGACGCCGAGCTGATCCGCGAGCTGTTTCACCCCGTACGGCCGCGCGGCGTCGGACAGAAGGCGCAGCAGCGTCCACTGGCGGACGAGCTGCTGCGAGTCGGGGCGGCGCTCGCTCGAGACCTTCGAACAGCTCATGGATACCCATCGTCACATACGGCTCCGACACGCCTGGAGAGTCTGCTCGGGAGTGAAGGCCTGACGCGCTCATCGCTCTACAAGGACTGCCCGGGCGGCCTCGCTAGTAGGCCCCGGCTCGATCGGCGGCGCTTGCCGGGTGAGGATGACCTCCATGCAGTCCGCGGGGAGCCCCAGCGTGGGCTCCTGCGTGTTCGGATCGCGGGAACAGCACCGAGCAGCTGTTGGCCTGGAGCTGGTCGATACAGCGCTCGTAGCTGGTGCTGACGCGTTTTGGCCGATCCACAGGGCAATACCTGCTGGAGCTCCTGGACGCAGGTGGCGTGACTACCGATCCCGGGTAGACACTCGACGGCCCGATCGCAGATGACGTCGATCAGGTCGTCGCATTGCTCGACCGGAGACGGCGAGCCTCCGCAGCCAGCGCCGATGATGACCTCACCGACTCGACGGGTGATCAGTTGACCACGGCTTCGAGCGACCCCTGAGTTCCTCCGTCACTTTGGAGGAAAAGCATGACGCATTCTCTGGTTACAACCTCGGCTGCGTACCCCGAGAAGAGGCAGACGTTCGTCATCGTGGGGCAGATCCTCGAGGGCAGTGGGACCTCGATGTCCGAAAACTACGGGTCTTGCCGGCGCTGCGGACCAACGCCGGCGAGGTCGTGCCGGCGACAGATCCGACGAACGAAGCACTGTTCGAGTTGCGGCGCCTCAGTGGTCTCAGCTGGGAGCAACTCGCGCGGCTGTTCGGCGTGAGTCGACGCGCGCTCCACTTCTGGGCAAGCGGCAAGCCCATGACGCACTCGAACGAGGAGCATCTTCACCGCATGCTCGGGGTACTGCGTGCGATCGATCGGGGCTCGATAGCCGCGAACCGTGTTGCCCTTATGGAACACGCCGATGCGGCCCAGCCCACGATAGCGGCGCTGCTGGCCGCCCGTGAGTACGAGCGCGCCGTGTCGCTGGCTCCGCGTATGTCTTCGGCGGCACGAATGGCGCGTACGCCCGCAAGGCCCGACGAGCTCGTCGGCGCGCTGCACGACAGCGTGCACCACGTCCGTGGGCCGTCGCGGCCCGCGCGCAGCATGAAGGTCGATCGCCGGAAGTGAGCGAAGATGGAAGCGGGCGATGTCGATGCGGCCATGGAGGTGTGGAGACAGGGCGATTGCGTCCTGGGGGAGCACTGGTTCGCATACCGCGTCCACGGTGAGGACCCCGACCTCCGTGAAGAACCAGTCGACGGATTCGTCGTGCTCACCCAGACCTGCGACATCGTGCGGCAGTCGGCCGAGCGGCCTGTGCTTGAGGTTTGCCCGTTGGTCGAGATGGAGGAGAAACATCTCGTCGAGATCGAGCGCGGTTACCGCCCTCGATATGCCCACGTGGCGACGCTCAGCCCGAAGCGGTTGGTAGCGGATCTCGATCGCGTGATGAGCATCGAGAAGCGTGTCGCTGCGGGTTGGCAGCGTGTACCGGGCTGGACGTCGGACGCGGAAGCGCGACGGTTTGCGAACGCGATCGGGCGTAAGCGGACACGGTTTGCGCTTCGCCGCGATCAATTACAAACGGAAGCGCACTCGGTGGTCGGGCGGTAGTCCACGTCACAGGCGACCTCGCGGCGGGGGAACAGCTGCCGCAGGCAGTCTTCGAGCTCTTGCTGATCGTTCGACGTGTACATGCACGAGTCCTTGCCGTTGGTGATCGTGCACTCGTTCTGGGCGTTGCAGCTCGTGCTGGCGAAGCCGTCGCCGTCGCCCGGCCCGAAGTACGCGTCCTCGAGCAGGCAGTTCGCGCATACCGTGCTGGTATCCGCGATCCGGGCCTCGCAGTCATCGAGGCAGACCGCCTGACTCTGGGTGTTGCAGACGTCGCCGGAGCCCTCGACGTCGGGCGGATCGTCGGTACACGCCGTGACGCAGCGGGGGTCGCGGTTGTCGAGATCAAGATCGGAGCCTCCGCCTCCGCAGCCAACGGCGATGACGGCGAACGAACACACGGCCAAGGCAAGGGTGCGCATGGGCGACCGCGTACCGCACGAGCGGCTGCGGTGACAATCGGATTTTCGGGCCGAGGGATGCCGCCCGATGGATTCAGCGCGGTTAGTTCGGTCCCATCTACCGTGGACAACGTGGGCGCGGCGTGGTGGAGCGCTCACGGCTACACGCTGTGATCTGGTCCACGCTCGCAATCAATGGTCCGGCCGCTAGATCCCGAGCCCCGGATCGCCCTGGATCACCTGCTGTGTGAGCTGCGGCCGCTCGCCTGCCTTCCACAGCTTCGCGCTGTGCACCACGCGATAGCGCAGCGGGCCGCCGTCGGGGCGATCGCTTCGTGTGATCGGCCGCGGGATGCAGACGAACTCGGTCCGCAGCTCCTCGGCGCTGAGCGCCACCGTGGCGTAGCCATGGCCACCCATATCGACGAACGCCAGGTGGGGCGCGAGCGCGGGGTTGGACAGCGCACGCGCGCGCTCGAGATCGAAGGTCTTGGCATATTCGAGGCACGAGCGGACGCCGTGCCTCAGCAGCATGTTGAAGGTCCACTGCGGCGTGGCGCCGTCGGGCGGGTCGGCGAGGTACAGGGCGCGGAGCGGCAGATCCTTGGGAAGGCGTTGCTCGTGGGCCTCCATCGCGCCGGGGCTGGACAGCGAGCCGCCGATGAAGCTCACGCCGACGGGCTCGAACGTGGCGGGCGGAAGCTGGGGGGAGGCGTAGCCGGCCCAGAAGCTGTGACGGTCGCCGGAGACGATCGCAAAGCCGGTGATCTTCGCGTCGCGGACGAGATCGTAGATCTCGTTGCGCTCGACCCACGCGCCGCCGTGATCGCGACCGCCGAGGTTCGCGAACGTGCCGGCGGGCCACGGCGCCTTGGTCAGGCCGGGGAGCAGGTTCTCGGGGTCGGCGCGCCACTCGAGCGTGCCGAGCGAGTTGCCCCAGATCTTCCACGTCGCGGTCGCGCGCTTGAGCTGATCCTTGAGCCAGGCCTTCTGCTCGGCTCCAAGCAGGGTCTGCGGCGGCGCGGTCTTCTGCGGGTTGGCGACGTGGCCGTCCTTGAACCGGAGCTCGGCCGGCGGATCGCCGCCGTTGAACGCGCGCCCGCCATCGAGCACCTGCATGACGTTCTCGGGGAACATGCCGTTGTAATCGGCCCAGTCGCCGAGCTCGCCGAGCGACGGGTCGCTGTAGGGATCGGGGCTACGATAGCTGTACTGGTCGGTGATGATCAGATCGAGGTGCTTGCCGTAGCGCAGCGCGCGATAGGCCTTGAGGCTGTTGATGGCGACGAGGTTGTTGGGCTCGACGCCGAGCCCGCTATCGTCGAACGTCTCGAGCGGGACGTTCTCGACGCCCGGTGGGCCGAACTGCTCGAGCGATCCGCTGGGCGGAGCGACGCGGGCGGGCAGGTATTCGAACCAGGCCTGGTTGGCGGCGATCTTCACGCGCTGGCCGGGCTGCTGGAACGGACCGGCCTGCACGAAGCTCTGCCAGCCCTGCCAGGAAAATTCGTGGTTGTCCCAGATCGCGACGAACGGCCAGCGCGCGCGTGCGTCCTGGAGGTCGGGGTCGTGGAGGTAGCCCTTGTAGATGGCGCGATATCCGTCGACGGTCAGCGGAATGTGAAAGTTGCCGACCTTGTGGCCGTCGGGGATGCGCGCGACCTCGTAGATCGTCCGGCCGAGCCGGGTCTTCACCTCGTCGGGGTACTGGACCACCTCGTAGATGAAGTCGCCGAGGTGCAGGACGAAGCCGAGCTGATCGGTGGGCGCCGCGCGCTCGTCCTCGAAGATCATCCGGCGATACGCGTTGAGCGTGCCTTCGTTGATGGTCTGACAGCTGACGAACGCGAAGTGGACAGGCCGCGGATCATCGGCGGCTGGCGCGGTGATGGTTCGTCCGACGCGGCTGCCGTTGCCGTCGGCATCGGTGAACCGGTACCAGTAGACCTGCGCGGGCTTGAGGCCAGCGACGAGGACGCGCGTGGTCCAGTCCGACGCGGCGGACACGGCCGCGGGTGCCTGCGCGATCACCCGGCGGAACGCTTCGTCTTGGGCGACCTCGACGGTCAGCACGTGCCGGTCGCCCTGATCGAATGGCCGCCGGGTCCACAGGATCACGCTCTGTGGGTCGGGGTCACCCGAGGCGACGCCCTCGGGATAGAGGTCACGCCGCTCGCGCCAGCGCGTACGCGATCGGCAGCCGGCGCTGCTCCATGCGAGCGAGGCGCCGATCGTCGCGGCAAGCTGGATGAAGTGGCGGCGGCTGAGCGTCATGGGCCATCGCCCTGCAAGCGCCGGGGGCGTCACGCGCGCGGCAGGACATGCAACGTGGTCAGGGTGGCCAGCGCGTCAACGTCGTGACACCACGTGCGTTTCTCGACGAGCACGGCAGCTCCGCACCTTGCACTGCGCAGCGCGACTGCGGTCGCGTGGCAGCCGCAGTCGCAGTCGCACGTCGCACGCCGCACGCCGCCCCGCCTCCAAAGGCGACGCGGGATGCGCGCGATCTCGGAGGGCCGCGCCGAGGATCGACAGATGTACGCGCTCTCCTGGACACGGTCGAACGAATCGTGAGCTGCGAGGCGACCACGTCGAGGCGAGCGACGGATCACGCGCTGGGTCGATTCGACGGCCAGCTCGATGCCGAAGGTTGCACAGAAAGTGACCACGGGCGCGCTCGCGATCGCACGCGCGTCGAAGGGTCAGGACCTCGCCGACGGCCTCGCGACGCACCATCCGCTCAGACCAACGCCCGACGGGTCGCGATCCAGTGGGACGTCGGATGGGCCGACGGCGATGGTCGACGCCCTCGACGGTTTCAGCCAGGCCGGTGGCTGGTGGAGCGACGGAGCGTTGTACGCTGGCAACGTGCCAGCGCAGCAACGGCCGCACGATGGATGGTCGTCCGGCCGGATGTGGAGGGGCTGGGGACTGGCGCTCGTGGCCGCCTGCGCGAGCTCGAACGCACCGCGTGTGAAAGCGCCGCCGCCGGCACCGCCGCCGCCATCGAATGCGGCCTGTCCGACCTGCTGCGATGAATCGGTCCAGGTCGTGGAGGTGGATCCGGCGAGCACGCTGGGGTTTATCCCCTACGGGTGCTGGTTGCGCCTCGAGGGCCGGTACGCGATGGAACAGGCGCTGGCCGAGCCACCTCCGGCGATCTTTGACCTGCTGTGCCGCGAAGGCGCGGACGAGTCGCTGCAGATCCTCTATCAAGGTGCACCGGTGGGTGACGATCCCATCACCGACCTCGCCGACCCGTATCACACCGATCGGCGCGAGAACGTGAACACCGTGAGCTACTCGGTCGGTGCACCCACCAACGCTCGGTTTCGGTTCGAGGCAGGCGAGATCCGGTTTCAACGGATCCCCCGCGCGCGCCTCGACGTGAACGACGCAGGCGCCCAACGCGACGCACGGGGTGGCTACGTCGAGCTCGGTCTGGACCTGCGGTTCGAGGGAGATCGACGGTTTCGCGCGGCGCTGCGGATCTGCCCCACGTATGCCGATTACGGCCCGGTCTCGGATCCGATCGAGTAGCCCGTCGACGCCCCATCGAGCGGCCGGGGGCGGATGACGCCCTGGTGCCTCGCCATCGCCGCGCATCTCCTCGAACCATGATGCCCACGCGCCTTCGAGTTGAAGCGCCCTTGCGGCCCGCGCACACTAGAGCGATGCGGTGTTCCGGGGGCGCGGTCGTGATCCTGGCGGCGTGTGTGCAGGCGTCGACGTCGCCATCGCCATCGCCATCGCCATCGCCATCGGCAGCGCCGGCGCGGAGCGGGCCGCCCGCGCTTCTGCGACAAACGCCCGAACCGTCGATGCCAGCGGCAGCGGTGGAGGCGTCTCTCGACCTCGACGGTGCGAACGGCGTCGACTATTGCCCCGAGGTTGGTCACCACCGCGCGGTGCCGCCGATCGTGCGCGGCCTGTATGTCGTCGAGGGAGCGCAGCCATGGGGCTCGCTGTACATCGCGGGCTTTGGCTGGGGCGGATCGACGGGCAGCTCGCCGCGCCGCAGCCTCTATGTCGGGCGCGGCCAGGAGCTCGTGCCGCACTTTCGTGCACGCGCCGACACCGCGCATCCGTTCGCGTTGCGGGTCGAGATTCCGGACGCCGCGGGGAATCGCTTTGAACGCATCGCGATCGATCCCGACGATGGCACGTCCGCGGCGGCGTTGGGGATCGCTGGTCCACTGGACCTGGTCGAGCTCGAGGTCAACGGTGGCCTCGGCGGCAGGGGCCCGCACTTCGTGATCACGAAGACGAAGGTCATCGAGGATGCGAGCAAGCTGCGCCCCCACTTCATGGCGGCACGTGCCGAGCTCGACAGCCTCGTCGCGGCATCGCGCATGGATCTCGACCGTGTCCTCGCCGATGCCAGGCGCGCCGCGCTGGCCGCCAATCCGCATCCGATCAAAGGCCAGCTCCCGCGCGAGGACAGCGTGGTCTACCTGCCGACGTACCGGCCGAGCACGGGTCGGCTCGAGATCCTGTTCGGATACCGGCTCACCGCGGGTGTGATGATGAAGTTCCCGCCGCCGAAGCCAGATCCGCATCCGCACAAGCACCACACCGACGTGCCACCGCAGCCGAACCCGCGCCCGCTGACCTGGTCGGTGATGATGGGCGCACGCTACACGCTCGACGGTGACCGGATCGTCGCCGAGGACGTATGGCCGCCGAGCATTCACGGCGGCGCTGGCGGCGTTGCCGTGCCCTGGCAGTGCACGCCGCCGCAACGCGCACATGCGCCTGCGCCGGCCGGGTCCGGATCATCGGGTCCACCGCCCGGGCGGCCGCCGGGGTAGCGAACCTAGTTACGGTCGCTCCAGCGATCGCGGTGGAAGCGAAGCTCGAGACCGGCGGAGAGGAACAGCGCGCGCATGTCACGGTTGTCGGGCCCGAGGCCGAGACGGCCGTGCACCGCGAGCCACGCCGCGCCGTCGGAGCCTTGCGGGCCCCAGCCGATGGCGCTGTCGACGATCGCGCCGGAACCGAGATCGCCCAGGTTCGGGCCGGTGGCGTGCGTGTAGCCGCCGAGCAGGACCACGAAGATTCCGGTGCGAGCGCCGGCGCTGGCGCTGCGGCTGAGATCGAGGCGAGCGCCCGCAAGCAGGCTCTGGTGGAGCATGCGATCGCGGCTGCCGTTCGGAAACCCGATCAGGTCGCCGCGGATCATCGGATCGATCCGTGGCCACGCATGCAGCGCGGCGGTGATCCCGAACCCGGGCACCGACCAGCGGAGGTTCGAGGAGAGCCCGTGACCGAGGATCGGCAGATCGAGCGCGATCGCGAACGGGCGGCCACGGTCGTTGTGCTCGAAGCCGGGACAACCGCCGCCGTACTGGTACTGCGGCGTCGCACCGTGGCCGAACCCGGCGTGACCGACCACGGTGACCGCGTCGGTCGCGTCGAGGAACCCTTGCTGCACGCGCACGCCGAGGCGCACCGGACCCAACGCGTAGGTTCCGTCCACCATCGCGATCGGCCCGTCTTCGTCGTTGCCCGCGCGCAGGTAGCCGGCGCCGAGATCGATCTGAACGAACGGACGCGCCTGGCCTCGCGAATCCCACACGATCCAGCTCAGGCCGGTCGCGGCGCTCGTGCGGCGGACCGATCCGGTGGCCACGTCGTCGACACCGTCGCGGTTGGCATCCTCGATGGCGTCACGTCCACGTACGTGATCGGCACGCACGAACAGACCATGATGCTGTGAAAGCCGGCGCCGCCCCTGCAGCCCGAGCGACCATACGCGGCCCTCGACCGGATCCTTGCTTGCTGCCCAGCCGCTGGCGAGCTCGGCGCTCCAGCCCCAGTTCGCAGTCGTGTGCTGGATGACGTAGGGATCGCACCCCTGGGTGTGGTGATCCGGGATCGCCAGTGGCGATGGCTGCCCCCGTGCGGTCGAGCCGAGCGCCACGAGCAGTGCGATCGCGATCGCCATCGCCCTCACGCCGATGCAACGCACAGCCGGGAACGACCTTACGGGTTGGGAGCTCGAGGGTGAAGGGCCGGCGAGCGCACATTGGCACCCACCCTCACGCCGTCGCACCTGCCTACAGGGTGCCAATCAGATCGGTTCACCGCGAGCTGCGCGTTCGACGCGTCGACCCGGGTCGCACGGAATCAGCGCCATCAGGCCGGTCTCGCGTGCGGCAGAGGCGCGGAGTCATCACGGTGCCGGAGACGAAGTCGCGCCCGGTGCCGGAATCGGCGCCAGCGCGAGCTCGCCGGGATGCACCAGGCACGTGGTGCCGCGCTTGCCCAGACACGGCGCGAGCTTGAACGTACGCCCGTTGACCTCGACGAGGATCGCGCGACCATGCTTCTCGATGCGACGGATCAGCACCGGGTTGGCGCGCGTCGCATGTCCTGCCTTGGCCGCGGTCACGAACTGGAACGGCTGCGCCGGAACGACATGCGCGTGCGGATCGAGCTGGGTTGCGTTCGGCGAGGACGTAGGTGTGATCGGTTTCCACGTGCCCGTCGCGAGAAACCCGGCGATTCGTGCGCGACTCCAGCGAGGGATCCGACCGGCGACGGAGTGGGTGTAGCCATACACCGGCTCCTCGGTTACCTCCGCCGGATCGAGCCCTCGGTTCTTGTACTTCGTGCACGCACATCCGATGCAGCAGGCCTCTGCAGCGCGCTCGGCGGCCAACAGTACGAGGAGGATGGCGATGATCCGCAACACCATGACTGGAACGCCGGACCGGGCTGTCCGATCTGACGACGACACCCCCGACGAGTCCAACGCAAGGGCCCGGACCACGCAGACCGCCGATCGCTTCGTGCGCATGCGAGGCTCTACTGGTTGCATGCACAGCCAACGCCCTTGTGACACGTCTTCCAGCGCGCGATGCACGAGTTGCCACATGCCTTGCCGGTCGAGCAGACCTTGCAGCATGCCCGCGTCGTGCTTGAAGGCCACGATGGCGCGCGATTCGCGAATGAACGTTGCACCCTCGCACGTTCGAGCGCTTCGCGATACTCCGCTCGTGCACGCGCTTGTTCGCGAGCTGCTCGCCGCGCCTCTGCAGCAGCGTCGCGCTCCAGCCGCTTGACGGTCGACGCCAGCTTTGCATCGAGCTGCCGAAGGTGTTCGACGCTCTCGTCGGCTGTGCAGAGCTCATGAAGGGCCGCCAGCTCGTCGGTCATCTCCCCGACCGTCGTCCCCGAATCGTCCGAGAATGCTGCCGAAGCACGCTCGAGGCGATGTCGGCACTCCGTACTGACGATGCGTTCATCTAGAGTCACGAGCTCTGTCTCGTGCTCGGGAGTCCACAGGTCAGCGCAGGTTGCCTTCGCGGCAAGCCATGGACCCCGCGCGCTCGTGGAGACGTCGAACGCTCCCGCCGGAACACCAACACGCGCCGCGTTGACTGCGCGACTGCATGCATTCCGACGTCGCTGGAGGACCTCCATCGCGAGCTGCGATCGCGGCTCAGCGAGCAACGCGTCACGGATCGATGAGAGGTGTTGCGACTCGAATCCGCGGAGCGTCGTGCGCTCTCCGTGAATGACAAGGGTCACGCCCACCGACGGATCCGGAAGAACATCTCCGGGAACGCCCAGGAAGCTGAAGGTGGCGGCGCCGCGGTCGTCGGTTCGTGCGTGAATGGAATGGTCGTCAGCGAGAGGAAGCGTGACATCGATGTTACGTGCTGGCTGGCGACGACACACGGATGCTGTTCGCGTCGGCTGACCTTCGATCACGCCATCGTCGAAATCGGAGTCACGTGCGCGCACGGCATCGACGATGCCGATCAGCGCCGCGGTCATACCGATTGCCACCGCCCCGACCGAGTACTGGCGGAATTGGTCCGGGGTCGTGTCCCCTGCCGATCGAGCGGCGAGGTTCTCCGCATCCACATACCCATATGCACCCGCTGCGATTCCGGCGAGCGCGAGGCCCCACGTAGCCCGCGTTGCGCCGGGATCAGCGTGCCGATGGACGAAGCGACGACGATGAACGCGCGGCGTCGTCGTGGTCTGGCACGTCTCGGATTGTTGGATGATGGCGTTGAGCTCGTAGCCGGCCACGATGGACGAGGTGGCGTCGTATTCGAGAGAGGCGGCCTCGACCCGGTCGTCGATCAGCGGAGCGAGTGGCGTGTCCGTGTTGGACTGGACTGAATGGATCGGCACGCAGGCGGCCAATGCACAGGCTGAGGCGCAGGCACAGCCGATGTTGAACGCCACCCTCATCATTCCCATTGATCGTGTGCCCCCCGCCTTCACAAGGTATCTGGACCAACCAGCGGGTTCGGTTACCGCGCGGGCAGCGCCAGCCAAGCGAGGTACTCGATCCGCCCACCTCGGCGAGCAGCCAACGCCCTTCAACAAGCCGAAGGTGCAGGGGCATCCGGTGTTGATCGAAGGCGAACGCTCGCAGGCCCGTTCGCTATCGAACGCGATCCCCACTCACAACATGTAGAGCAACGTCGCCTGCATCAAAGTTAGTCACCGTCGAAGAACATTTGCTTACGAGCACTGCGGAAGTTGACTCCAGCAAGTTGCGCCGATGAGACTGGGCGGTAACCGCGTCGGGGAGGTCACATGGCGGTAGCTGCCAAGGTTGCGTCTCGCATTCAATCCGCACTCAAGAAGTTCCAACCCATCTTGAGCGCCGCGAGGGCGCGAGATGTCAACGAGTCAGACACCGTCGTGATCGTGACGGACCTGCTGCACGAGCTTTTCGGCTACGACAAGTACACCGAAATCACATCGGAACACTCGATCAGGGGCACGTTCTGTGATCTCGCGATTCGCATCGAGGGCGGACTGCAGTTCCTCATCGAGGTGAAGGCGATCGGAGCCGAGCTGAAGGACTCCTTCGTGAAACAAGCGATCGACTATGCGGCGAATCAGGGCACGGACTGGGTCGCTCTTACGAACGGCATCACGTGGCGCGTGTACAAGGTCGCATTCACGAAGCCGATCTCGCATGAGCTGGTCGTGGAGCTGAACGTCGCCGATCTCAGCCATCGCAACGGCGAGCACGTCGAGCTGTTGTGGATGCTGGCCAAAGAAGGTTGGCAGAAGTCTGGGTTGGGCGAGTACCACACACAACGCCAGGCTTTGAGCAGGTTCTCCGTCGGAGCGCTGGTGCTCAGCGATCCGGTGCTCGATCTGATCAGGAGAGAGCTCCGCAGGATTTCACCTGGCGTCAAGATCGACACGGATGAGATCAAGAACGTGCTGTTGAACGAGGTCCTGAAGCGCGAAGTCGTGGAGGGCGAGAAAGCAGATGAGGCGCGTCGCCAGGTCGCCCGAGCCTCCAACCGTTCGCTCAGAGCTAGAACGCCGCGCGAAGGCATACCCATCGAGGCAGCCGGATCGGGCGAAATGCCGGTTCCGAAGGAACCGACGCCGATCGTTGAAGGCTGAGAAGTAGTCCGACCACGAAGCGTCAGCGAACGCCCGCCTGACGAAGTCCCGGTCACGACCGCACGAACGTCCCGTGGAACGTGATCGGCACCTGCTGATCGAACCACGCCCGCGCCATCGGCCCGTCGGGAATCCGCGCGGCGTCGTAGACGGCGAGGAACGCTCGGCTGGACGGCCCATCATGCGATAGCGCGATGACCCAGCCATCATCCTCGCGACTCGCGCCCGCGCGCGGCACGAATAGCGGCTCGGTGACGCGCTGGGTGTCGGGGAGCATGTGCTCGGTCAGCTGGCCGGTGCGCGCGTCGAGCTTGCCGATGCCGTGCAGGTTGTCGAGCACGAGGTACGAGACGGCGTGGTCGCGGCCCTCGAACCCCGGCGCGACCGTGGGGAATTCGCAGGCGCGCGCGAGCACGGGCTCGGAGCGTAGCGACGCGCGATCGAGATCGATGACGGCGCGGTGCGCCTGGCTTTCGCCGAGCGCGTTTTGGCCGCCGCCGCGGGCGAATGCGCCGATCTCGTAGAACGAATCGAACGTGGGGTACCGGACGTAGTCGACCACGAGCTCGCGGCCGCGCGTGAACGCGTTGGTGAAGTGCCACTGGTAGAACGGCTCGACGGTGAACCGCACGGGCTCGGCGGGCCGATCGATGGGCACGCAGATGATCTCGGTGCCGAGCTCGGGCTTCCACCTGAACATGTCCTGGAACCCGCCGACCTGCAGCAGCATGCGCGGCACGCTGATGCGCACGGGCGACAGGAAAAACACGAGGTGGCTCTCGGTGGCGATGAAGTCGTGGAGCATCGGCGCGCCGGGTAGGTCGATCGCGCTCAGGTGCCGCGCAGGGCCGGTGTCGGGCAGCTCGTAGGTGTGCAGCCGGCTGATGCGGCCGTACTCGAGGCCGAAGTTGTAGATCGCCTTGCGCGCGTCGACGCGGTGCGGGTGCGCCGAGAAGAACGACACGACGGTGTTATCGAGCGTGGTCTCGCCGCGAAACGCCAGCGTCTGGGCGTCGAGCTCGGTGGGCAGGCCGCCCTCCATGAGCGCGTACAGCCGGCCTTGCCACATGATGACGTTGGTGTTCGCGGTGTTCTTCAGGCGGTTGGTCAGGGCGTTTCGCACGCGGCGCAGCCACGGGGCTCGGAGGCCGTACAGCATGCGGCCGGTCGCGCGCTCCTCGCGCAGCCCGGTGGTCTCGGTGACCTTCGACGCGCCGAACGCGCGGCCGTTCGCGAGCCGCACGGAGGTGATCGCACCGTCGCCCTCGAATGGGTGCGAGTAGCGCGTGCCGTGCAGCCCGAACTGGCCGGGGCCGTTGCGATACAGCGTGCCGCGCAGCTCGGCGGGCAACGTGCCCTCGACCTCGAGCGGCTCGAAGCCGTGCTCGCGAGGCAGATCCTCGGTCCACAACCGCTGGTAGAGGTCGGGTTGCGGGCCCGACGGGATGGGGGAGGGAGATGACGTGGTGGGTTTGATGGCAGTGACCATGTGAACACCGTAAACATGGCGGCGCTTGACCGGCAAGCGAAAAAGTGAACAATGTAAACATCGCGAAGCGACGCACCTATCATCACGGCAACTTGCGCGAGGCCCTGGTCAACGCCGGGATGCGCGCGGTGGCCGAGCATGGCCCCGACGGGTTCTCGCTGCGCGCGGTCGCGGCGCGGGCTGGAGTCACGGCGGCGGCGGTGTATCGCCACTTCAAGTCCAAGGACGAGCTCCTGGCCGCGATCGCCGCGGAGTGCAACGAGCGACTCGCAACGACGATTCTCGACGCGGTCGCCGATGCTCATGATGACGCGCTTGCCCGGTTTCGCGCGGTCGGCATCGCGTACGTCCAGTTTGCGGTCGCCCACCCCGAGCACTTTCGGGCGATGACGGTGCCCGGCCTCCAGGAGCGCTTGCCCGAGGAGCAGCGGCGTCGTCAGGACGAGTGGCAGGCGGCGCAGCGGCGCGACCTCGCCGACGGTCAGCGCGCAGGCGTGATCGTGGACATGCCGCTGAACGAGCTGTTGATCGCCGCGCACTCGCTCGTCCACGGGCTTGCGCACATGATCGTGGAGGGTGCGCTGGGCGCGGTCTCGCCTGCGCGTGCCAAGGAGCTGGCGATCGCGGTGACCGGCGCGTTCGGGAACGGGCTCATCCCGCGCACGGCGCCTGTCGACGACCCGCTGCGGCCGCACAAGGGACGCTAAGCGCCAGCTGCCCGCGCCGGCGCGAGGCCAATGCGAGCTCATCGGCGCCGGTGATCGGCGTCGTCGACCATCCAGCGGCGGTTCGCCGTGTGATCGCGACGTCGAATCCGCGCCGCTCGAGGTGGATCAGCCGAGCGCTCCGCGCACGACGCGCTCGATCTCCGGTGCGTGATTGGCGTCGACCGGGAACACGGTGATCTCGAGGTGGCCGTCGTCGGTCGCCGTGACTTGCGGCAGGCGACGCGTGGACGACCAGTGACAGAGCAGCGCGGCCTCGTGGACGGCGCGCTTGAGCTCGGCGACGGGACGGTGCTCGGGAATCGCGACGCGAAACACGTGAAACGCGGACTGCTCGTCGAACGGTTCGCGACGGATCGTCGCCGCCGCGACCGTGGTGTAGGGAATGATCGCGAGCTGGCCGTCGGTGGTCTCGAGCACGACGGCGCGCGCGCCGAGCCGGTGGACACGGCCGGCGACACCGGCGATCTCGACACGGTCGCCAAGCTCGAAGCTGCGGCCGACGCGCAGGTACACGCCTTCGAGCGCGTTGCGCAGCACGTTCCACGAGGCGGCGCCGACGATCGCAGCGATCGCGGCGATCGCCGTCCACTCATGCTCCTCGGCGGACGCGAGGATCCAGCGCGCGGCGATCACGGAGTAGGTTGCGATCAGGATCGCCGCGGCGAGCGGGCGCAGGCGCGTGACGAGCGCGAGCCGTGCGCGCGACATCGGGATCGCGTCGAGCAGGGTGCGGCCGAACCGCAGCAGCAGCGCGAGAACGAGCGCGCCGCCGAACACGACGATACAGTCGACGCTGACGCTGCGCAGCGTCGAGAGCATCAGGCGAGCTCCCGGCGGTGGAGCCAGTCGAGCACCGGGACGTGGACGAACGGGTTGAGCTGTGCGATCCGGCGGCGGTTCTGGATCACCAGGCCGATCGAGGTCAGCTCGGCGAGCCCGTCGGCGACCGCCTCGGCGGAGCGCTCGGTGAGGCGCTGGAGCTTGCTTGCCGTCGCGGCCTTGTGGAGGACGAGCTCGATCAGGAGCGCGACGTGCTCGGGCTTGAGGTCGTCGATCGCGTCCCAGTCGAGGAGGCGCGGCATGCGAATCGTCACGTGGTCCTGCGTGAAGCTATCGAGGTGGGTGACCCACGACCGCAGTGCGTAGCCGACGTTGCCCTTCGCGTAGGCGAAGTGAGCGTCGAACAGGCGCGCGCGTGTCCACGTGCCGAACGACTTGCGACCGGCGAGCTTGAGCGCGATGCCGGTCGAGCCGTGGCGGGTCATGATCACTTTTTCGAGGGCGCGCGCGACGAGCGGCTGGCAGTCGAGCTGGGCGTAGACGAACCGAGACAGCGGACGCAGGTTCTGGAGGACGCGCAGCGGCGCCTCACTGCCGGCGAGGACGAAGCCGACGCGGTCGCCGCGGTCGGCGACGAGCTCGAGGATCGCGTCGATCGCCTCGAGACCGCCCGGACGGCGCTCCCACCACAGATCGAGGTCATCGAACACGAGGACCGAGCGTTCGGGCAGCCGATCGAGCAGCGCGGCTGGGTTACCTTGGCGCCCGGTCGCGACCTCGAGTGCGGACGCAACGGCGGCGCGCGTGCATGCACCACCGATTGGCGGGGCAATCCACAGCACGTTGGCCGCGCTGCTGCTCGCGATACGCTGGCACAGGGTGGTCTTGCCCGCGCTGCGCTGGCCGCGGACGAGGACGCTGCGCAGGCCCGGACGCTCGCCCGTGACGATCTCGACGCCGGTCGTGACCTTGTCGTCGCGGCCGACGAAGAACGACTCGTTGATGTTCACCTGTCCCGTGAACAGGTTGCGGTAGTAGAGCGGCAGGTTTGCGAGGACGGAGGTGGGCACGGTCGCACGCGCGGTCAGCTCGCGGATGACCTGCTCCGGCGTGCGTTGCCGGGTTCCACGGGCTTGCTCGGCGAACACGACGCCCGCGCTGCGGCGATAGATGATGTTCGCGGCGGCATCGCGGATCCCCGAGACACCACGCCGCGCAAGCCCGAGCACGCGCGACGGTGACTTGACGGCGGCACGGCGACCGCCGCGCTCGATCAGCGACGCCGCGACACCGTCGGGCGCCATCGCCGATGCGACGGACTGCAGGCCGGAGAGCACGCCTTCGACGAACGTGCGCTCGACCTCGCGCAGCTTGCCGAGCTGGCCGTCGATCCGCGCGATCGGATCGAACGCCGCCTGCGAGCCTGCCGGTTCCTCCTCGTCGCTTGCACGCGGCTGCGCGACGACGAGGATCATGGTCTCGCGCGCGACGGCCCACGCGCGGGCGTCACCCTCGGCCAGCTGGACGACGTCCGCTGCGAGCTTGGTGAGCAGCTCGATCTCGACGATCGATTGCACCGCGGCGCGCACCGGCACGGTCGTGGTCTCGGTGTTCGTCTCGCCGCGTGCGAGCACGGCCGCCGCATCGTCGGTCAGCACGGTTTCGCTCTCGGGGAGCTCGCCGCTGAGCATGGCCGCGACCTGGGTGAGACGGACGATCGGCGGGCTGCCATCATACGGGATCTCGTCGGGCAGATCGGGCAGCGGCTCGGCCTGCTCGCGATCGCGGTCTCGCCGCTCGATCAAGGCGGCGCGCAGGTTCTGGAGGGCGCGCTGGCCAGACGCGTGCATCGAACCGACGAGCTCCCCGACAGCGCGCGCGGTCGCGATCGTGAGCCGGTCGCGGAACCGAGCGAGCCGTACGCCCAGCCGAGCGCGCTCGAGCAGGTGCAGCTGCTGCTCGCGCCATGCGTCGGAGCTGTTCGCGAGCTCGTCGAAATCGTCGTGCCGGACCGCCGCACGGGCCGCCTCGCGAGCGGCGTCGGGCGCATCGATCCGATCGAGGATCGCCGACAACGCGCGGGCCGCAGCGAGCGCCGCACCATCGAGGGTCGCGGCGTCCTCGGCGATCTTCTCGCGCACCTGGCCAGCCAGCGCGTCGAGGCGCAGACACGTGTCGTCACGCGAGAGCGCAACCGCCGCGACGAGGCCGTCGGGATCATCGACCACGAGACGCGAGAGCTGCGCGTGCAGCTTCCATTCGGCGGTTCCGAGGGCGCGACCGATCTCGATCGCGAGATGGTGCGTCGAGGTGCGGAACCGCGACAGCACGTGGGTGACATCCTCGCCGACGATCTGCTGATGTCTGCGCTGCACGAGCTCGCGGATCGCGATCGCCTGTGGGATCGAGCGCCGGTACACGTAGCGCCAGCGCTGGCGTCGCTTGTAGGAGCGCAACGCGTGAGTGTCGTCGGGCGCGGGACGAAACATCGTACGCGGACGCTCGATGTGGACCACGCGTGGCGTGCCGCTTGGCATCGCGGCGTCGCGCTTGAGCAGGTCAGCGATGTCGGAGGCGAGCAGCGTCGACTGGGCCGCGACGCCTTCGGCGGTGATCTGTTGCAGCGCACGGTCCGCCTCGACGAGGAAGTCGTTCGTCGCGTTCGCGAGGAGCTTGCGCCGCTTGCCAACATCTCGCTCCTGCGATGCCGCGATCATCGCCTCGGCGCGGCTCTGGACGAGCGTGCGCGCGGTGTCGCAGAGGTCGAGGTAGAGGCCGTACGCCGCGCCGATGCGGTCATGCAGGCGGCCGAGCAGCGCGTTCTCGTGCGCGAGGAGCGAGGTGACCGTCGCGGCGAGCTCGGGGTGCGCCGGCAATCCAAGCGCCGGGATGCCGGTCGCCGGTGTCGGTGCGCCGGGGATGCGCGGCATGCGCGCGGCGAGCGGCGCCGCAACGAGCGCATCGGGGAACGTGTTCGCTGCGTGCAGGAACACGACGCCGCCCGGAAGATCGGCGACGCGGCCCAGTCGCGCGAGACTGTCGCGGTCGGCGGCGCCGAGGTCGGAGGGCAGCCCGAGCAGCACGAGATCGGCGATCCGCGACTCGTTGCATACGAGGTCGTGGAGCGTCTCGGTCTTCGGGCGCATGACGACGCGAACCTTGGCTTCGACACGGTTGCCGTCGAGGTAGCGCACGGCCTTCGCGCGCAGCACGTCGTCATCGTCGCCGCCCTCCCCGACGATCAGCACGTTGACCGCCGCGCGCTCCCACTCGGGTGCGCGCGTGATGAACCGAATGAGCGCGACGCCGAGCGCCAGGTTGCCGGCGTCGCGCGACCACCACACGTCGATCTGCTGGCCGAAGTTGCGGATCGCCCGTGGTTCCTCGAACAGCAGAATGTTGAGATCGCGGCCCGCTGCGGTGTTGAGCACGCGCAGAAAACCGTCGGGATCGCGCGTGTGTTGCCGCCACGGCAGGAGCAGCGTGTTCGGCGGCAGCCCCGTGAAGCCGTGGTACTGACACACGGTCGCGACGGTCTCGAGCAGATCGTCGCTGATCAGACGAGCATCGAAGATGCCGCGGTGATCGCTGTGCAGCGGCGCTGAAGCGATGGTCTCGTCGCCCTCGACCGGAGCGGCGAGCGCGAAGTCGGTGACCATGCCGTTCCCGGAAGCGAGCGTGGCGGCGAACTTACGAATCTCGCCGTGACGCGAGTGGTTGGCGTCGTCGAACAGCAACACGTTCGGCCGCCAGTTGCGCTGCGTGCCGGCCTTCTTGTGCATGCGCTGCAACCCTGCGCGCACGACGGTCGCCCACACGCCCTCCCAGGTATCGCCCGCCTCGAGGGTCAGCTGGCGACGCTGCAGGTACACGAACGTGCCGACCATCAGCACGACCGCACCGAACATCGCGATGATGTCGAGCTGGATCATCAGCACCAGGGCGGAGACGGCCCCGATGATGCTGACGAGCTTGGGGATGCGGAACCGCGGCCGGAAGTCGGGGCTCGCCCAGCTCTCGATCGCACACGCGACGTTGATGCTGGCGTACATCGCGAGGAACACCATCGACACCACGCGCGCGATGAGATCGAGCTCGGCGACCAGGATGCCCGCTTCGGCGATCACGAACGCGATCACGAGCGCCTGTCGGGGCTCCTGGGTGGGGCCGTAGCCCTTCGCGAGCCGGCGCGGCGTGATGCGGTCCACGGACATCGCTTGCAGGATCCGCGGCGCGCCGAGAATGCTGCCGAGCCCCGACGACAGGGTCGCGCCCCAGATGCCGCCGAGCACTGCCGGCGGCCACAGCGAGCTGTGCGCCAGAATCTCCGGGTCGTCGCGAAGCCCTGCGGGATCGACGTAGAGAACGCAGTAGATGACCAAGCCGGTGTAGATGACGAAGCCGGTGCCGATGGCCGCCATCGTGCCCTTCGGGATCGCACCCTTGGGATCGCGCAGATCGCCCGACATGTTCACGCCGGCCATGAACCCGGTCACCGCCGGGAAGAAGATTCCGAACAGCGTGCCGAACCCGGGGCTCGCCGAGTGGGCGCTCAGGTGCGGCACGGAGGCGGTCACGGGACCGAAGAACACGGCGACCAGCGACGCGGCGATCAGGACGAGGATCAGATACTGCGACTTGATCGCGAGCGACGTGCTGATGAACGTGATGATCGTGATGCCGAGGAGCGTCAGCGATCCGCAGATCCGGATCGCGTCGGCGGTCGGCTCGAACCCGATCGTCGGCAAGAAGCTCGACGAGAATCCGACGAGGTACAGGCTGACGCTGAACGACAATCCGAGAAACATCGCGATGCCGATCGCGCCGCCGATCGGCAGCCCGAAGCTGCGCGACAGGATGTAGTACGGGCCGCCGGCACCGACCTTCTTGTCGGTGGCGATCGACGACACGCTCAGTCCGGTCGATACCGAGACGACGTGCGCTGCGAGCACGACACCGATCGCGACGTAGAGCCCGGCCTGCCCGACCATCCACGGCAGGCGCAGGTACATGATCACGCCGAGGATCGTCAGAAGCGACGGCGTGAACACGCCACCGAATGTTCCAAACTTCCCGTCGGAGGCCATGGGGCCACACCAGCGTACCGGGCGTCGGAATGTGTGCTCAACCGCTCCTGGGAGTTGTTTGAGCTCAAAGCTTTTCGGAGGCGCCGGCGAGTGCTCTCCATCGGCCTGCCGCGCCGATCAGGGGTAGCCAGTCGTCCTACCCCGCGTGCGCGATGTTCGTCCAAGAACGCGGCGCGCGAGGAGCTCGCGTCGTGGCGACAAAGACCCGCGGGTTCTCTTGCAAGCCCGCGCCCCAGCGGCTGCGACCACGCGCACGCTGTGACGCGTCCGCTGCACATCGCTACCCGATGCCGTCGCAACGCCCAGAGACGTTCTTGCGCAGCGATGTGCTTGAACGCTCATGGTGCGTGCCGAACGCTGGGCGTTGCGCACTGCGAGGACTCGCGAATGGTGAGCGCGTGATGTCGCGCCCTGCGTCGTCGACGGGCGGCCGCCGTCGCGGTGGCCGGAGTGGGCGAGTCCGCGCTCGCTGCTCGCTGGTTCGCGAGTTGCAATTGTCTCCGAGGTGCGCTCCAAAGCTCGCAAGCCTCGATTCGCAGCTTCGCTCCCGAGAGCGGCCAAGGCCGCACGCGGTCGGGCAGCCACCCAGGACACCCCGATCGCGGTGCGAAGCCGGATCTCGCTCAAGGATGCGTTCGAGGATCGCATCCGCACCGAGCTCGCGTCGCGGATCGGGCATGCAGCGACCTTGATCGAGCGTGGGACGGTCCGCTTCGAGGACGTCAATGGTCCCAAGGGTGGGGTCGACACGATCTGTCGGATCAAGCTGGTGATCAGTGGTCGACCGTCGCTCGTGGTGGAGGAACGATCCGAAGAACCTGAGAGCGCGTTCGCCCTGGCCATCCCAAAGCTCGCACGTGCGCTGGAACGCACTCGAGAAAAACACCAGTTGAGCACCGGCAAACGTCGCGCGCAGGGCCAGCCCCATCGAGCCGGTCGTCCGATGGCGCTCGAGGACGCCGGCGAGATCATCGGCCGCCGCGTCGGACGTGGCAAGGCAGCGCTCGAGCGCGCGCTCGCGCGCCCCGAGAAGGAGCGTCGCGATGCGTACGTCGACACGGCGCAACCCGGCGTGTCAGCCAGCGACCGCCGAGCCGGTGGCGGTATCACCGCGCGACGCAACACCCGCGCAAAACATCCGCGCGCGGCCGCCGCGCTCGAGGACTCGCGGACCAGGCCATCGCGCAAGTCGACCCGGCGAAGCGCGAACCGCGGCAAGCCAAGTCAGGGCAAGGAACGCACCGCGCTCGCCAGGTCCGTGACCCCGTCCGCGCGTGCGGCTCGGCTGAGCGGCCGGCATTGACACCGGCGGCGTCGGCGTGCTGCTGCGCGTGGCGCGGTTATCGACGGAGCCGGAGTTGACCTCGAACGATCCTCGGCTAGACCTGGCTCATAACCCTCACCAGGAGCGAGAGCATGGCGACCGAGCAAGAGCAGCTCATCGATGGCATCGGCAACTACCTTCAGCAGCAGTTCGGGGACCGGTCTGAGGCCTCGATGCGAAAGTTGTTCGACCGCTACGACGTGGATCACGACGGCAAGATCACCAAGCCCGAGCTCAACCAGCTGCTCAAGGACATCGACATCGGCAACACGCTTACACGTGGAGCGTGGGTCCGGGGCATCATCGACAAGCTCGACACGAACGCCGACAAGGCGATCTCGTGGGCGGAGTTTCAGACGGTCGTGGCCAAGGCCTGACCGTCGCGCTTGCGGCATCCCTATTTGCGATGCAGATAGCGCGTGAGCTCGTCGAGAGCATGCAGCTCTTCCAGTCGCCGCGCGACGCTGGAGGCGAGCGCGTCCGGAGCCATCGCATCGGCCCGCAGTCGGGCTCTGCCTTGTGCAACGGTCTCTGGTTCGAACCGTGCAGCGAGGTCGCCGAGCCGTCTTGCAACGTCGCGGGGATCGAGCTCACGTGTCATCGCCATTCTTCCGCGATGAGCAGGTCGAGTACGAGGTGATGTGAGCCCTGAATCTTGCTGATCCGCAGGACGTGACGTTCGCGGTCCGTGTTTTCACCGAACACCATGGGTGCCGCTTGAATCGCATAACCGAGAGGTGCCACGGTCGAGATCGCCTTCGCCAAGCTCTCGCGAGCGATTGCAATGTCGATATCCTTCGTCGTGCGCGTTGCACCGTATGCCGTCACCGCGATCCCGCCACACACTGCGTATGGAATACCCGCCACGCGCAGCGCCGCCGCGATCGCGTGCAGCTCATCGACGATGTTCACGCCACCAGGCTATCTCGTGGGCACACAGGCCGCTACTGCTTGCTGCGAGACCAAGAAAACCGGGGACGGGCCACCGTACCTGTAGGATCGCGCTGTCACCGCAGTCCGTCGCCCACACGATGGGCCGCTCGCGGTAGTCGCCGAACAGCCGACGCAGGGCGACGCAGCCTCGAAACGATCGCAGGTCGGAGTGAAGCTCGATCCGGCCGCCGCAGTGTCGGGGCGGCGCCCCAAACCGAGATGACCCGAGGCTTGGACTGCGTGCAGGTTCATGACGGAGACGAGGCAATGCGTGCGCGGTGTCGGGCGGCGAGGGCCGGCCTTTGGCTGCGGTGCAAAGTCTGCGGCTCGCCCCACCCCCGGAGGAGGCCGCTGCCACCCTCGGATCGGCAGCTCCGCAGTCGCGCATTTCGGCCATGGTTAGGAGTGACGCATCGCGGATGGTGCGCAGAAAGGATCGGCGATGAGCCAAGAGATCACCTGGTACGTCCTCGGCGTCGGAGCGGTGGTGCTGCTGGCGTTGCTCCTGCTCGCGCTGTACACCGTCGAGCAGCAGACGGTCGCGATCGTACAGCGACTGGGCAAGTTTCATCGCGAGTCGGGGCCGGGCATTCACGGCAAGGTCCCGTTCATCGATCGCGTCGTGGCGCGCATGAACCTGCGCGTGCAGCAGCTCGACGTCCGGATCGAGACCAAGACCGAGGACAATGTGTTCGTCAACCTGGTCGCGTCGGTCCAGTACTTCGTGCTGCCGGAGCGGGTCTACGAGGCGTACTACAAGCTCGACGATGCCCGCCGCCAGATCACGTCGTACGTGTTCGACGTCGTGCGCGCGCAGGTGCCGAAGATCAAGCTCGACGACGTGTTCGAGAAGAAGGACGACATCGCCGAGGCCGTGAAGGTCGAGCTGTCCCACGTCATGGAGGGCTTCGGCTACGGCATCCTCAAGGCGCTGGTCACCGACATCGAGCCCGATGCGCGGGTCAAGGAGGCGATGAACGAGATCAACGCGGCGCAACGGATGAGAGTCGCGGCCAACGAGAAGGGCGAGGCCGAGCGCATCCTCAAGGTGAAGCTCGCCGAAGGCGACGCGCAGAGCAAGGCGCTTCAGGGTCGCGGCATCGCGGATCAGCGGCAGGCGATCGTCGCCGGCCTGCGCGATTCAGTCGACGAGTTCCAGCGATCGGTACCGGGCACCACGGCCAAGGACGTCATGAACCTGGTGCTGATGACGCAGTACTTCGACATGCTCAAGGAGATCGGCGCGTCGACGCGGTCCACCGCGATCCTGATCCCGCACTCGCCGGGGAACCTGGCAGCGTTGTCCGACCAGATCCGGAACGCGATGCTCGAGGCCGATGCCGTGACTGCCTCGAGCCCCGACAATGGATCGCGCGTTCACGACCGGCGAGCTCACTGATACGGAGGATTGCGAGCCTGCGCGCGGAAGGAGCCGAACCTCGCGCTCACCGAGATCGCCTACCTGCTCGGGTTCTCCGAGAACAGCGCGTTCACCCGCGCGTTTCAGCGCTGGTTCGGCGCCGCGCCGAGCCAGTTTCGGTCGCGAGCCCAGGCGACCTGACGATCCGCCGAGCTCCGAGGTGCTCGCCACATGATGACGCCGACGACCACCAGCCACACCGGAAGCAGCACATTGTTCAGATCGGCGATCGGATCGACCAGATGGGTCAGCTGGCGCTG
The DNA here is from genome assembly GCA_050187075.1 of Kofleriaceae bacterium. Taxonomy (GTDB): domain Bacteria; phylum Myxococcota_A; class Polyangia; order Haliangiales; family Haliangiaceae; genus JABFXX01. Next base: position 151,798 of record JBFWXW010000004.1, read on the forward strand.
CGCGGAAATGGCGAGCACGGCGCTCATCACGATCGAGCCCAGCCCGAGCCAGCGCCGCCCGGTGCTCCGCAAGGCGAGCCCGATCGTCGCGAACCAGCCGGCCAGCATCATCTCGCCGATGTACTCGCCGAAGATGTTGCCGAGGTACGTGTTGGCTGCGTCGAACATGGCCGCGTAGACGGCGCGCTGCTCGCCAGTGGCGACCTCCCATCGCTCGGCGAGCGCCCACTGGATCGATGGCCAGCGCGCGAGCCCGATGATCATCGCGATGGCGGAGACCACCGCAAACACCACGCCGAACCGCGCGAGCATCCGGCCGCCGCCACGCTCGAGCAGGCTGGCGGACGCCAGACCGCCAACGAGCAGCGACAGCGGGATCGCGGCGTAGATCAGCCAGGCGGTGCGCAGTGGGGAGCCGCCGGCCGAGAGCGCGGGCAGCACGTCCTCGGCGGGGTGATCGAGCACGTCGGGGTACCCGAACGTCGACGCGAGATAGCTGAACACGGCGACAAACCCGAGGCTGCCGATCACCAGCGAGGCGCCTCCGATTCGCGCGATCGCGCGATCCTGGGCGCTCACCATGACGCACTCCAGCCGATGCCGGGCGTCGGGTTGACCTTCACGTCGTGATGGCGCTCGAGCAACGTCGCGACACCGATCCGGACGTTAAGGCCGCTCCAGATCATCCAGCGGTAGCCCGCCTCGAACAGCGCGGCGTTGCCGTGATCGAGGTTGAGCCCGCGCAGGTACGAGGCCGAGACGTACCACTCCGAGGGGCGCTGCCCGTACCATGACCTGGGCAGGAAGAAGTAGCTGGCGCCGGCACGCACGAACCAGCTGGTCTCATTCACGCCCATCTGGTCCTTGGAGATGACGGTCGGATAGAGACCGGCGTGCGCAGCAAGGGCATCGCGCCGGTACTCGATCCCGATCGATGGGTTTCGAAACGCATTGAGGTTGAGCTCCTGCGGCGATCGCGTGGGCTCGTCGGCGAACGCGGGCTCGGGAGCCGCGGCGGACGCGGCCGCGCCGGCGGTCAGGGTCATGATGAGAAGGCGACGGTTCATGGCAGCTCCTGGTGGGTCAGTTCGATGACTCCACTCTGGCGATCGCGATCGATTCCCACGATGGCCGAGCCCGCCAGTGACCTGTCCCTGCGCGCCTGCGGCCCAGCGCGGTGCGTTGCTCGCGTGCTAACGTCGCGTGATGGTTGGGATGCACACGATCAGTGCGGTCATCCCGTTCAGCGTCGCGGCGATGGCCAAGGCCGCCGGTGTGGCTGGCGATCTGCTCGAGACCGTGGGCCTTCGCCCGGATGCGCCGCCTCGCCCCGAGGACCACATCGATGCCGCCCGCTACTTCGACGTCTGGCGCCGCGCGATGGCGCATCTGGACGCGGCGTTCCCGGTGCGGGTGGCCGCGGCAGCACAGCTCGAGGATCACGAGCTGTTCGGGTTTCTCGCGATCAGCTGCGAAACCCTCGGTCAGGCGTACGAGCGAACCGCCACGTATCGCGCGCTGTATTGCGTGGGCGCTCGCTGGGAGCTCCAGATCGAGACCGACGCCACGCGGCTGATCTGGTATCCGTGGCCGGGTGACCTGGAGGACGCGGGCTATCGGGCGGCGATGGACTTCGCGCTCGCCGACATGGCCCATGCGATCCATCGGCTCGGCTGCGACGGCCCGCGCCCGATCGCCGTGCGGTTACGCCATGCACCCATCGAGGCCACCGGCGCACTGGCCGCTCACTATGGGGTCGAGCCGAGCTTTGACGCGCCGCTCTACGAGCTGGTCTACTCGCCTGGCTTGACCGACCAGCCGATCGCCACGTTCAACTCGCGGCTGCGCGACTACTTCGATGGGGAATGCCGCCGGCTGATCAGCGTGCTCGACCGCGATCCGAGCATGCTGGCTCAGGTACGCAAGGTCTTGATCGGTGCGATGGATGGCGGCGATACCACGATCGAGACCATCGCCAGGCGGCTGGGTACCAGCTCGCGGAGCCTTCAGCGGCGGCTCGCCGACGAGGGCACTCGCTACAACGACGTGCTCGCCGACGTCCGTGCGGAGTTCGCGAAGCGGTACCTCGCGCGGGGCACGATCTCGGCAAGCGAGGTCGCGTACCTGCTCGGCTTCACCGAACCGCCCGCGTTCTTCAAGGCATTCAAGCGGTGGACCGGCATGACGCCACGCGAGTTCCAGCTGGCGGGCGCAACGCCCTGACGCGGCGACGCGGTCATCCGGCTGCTGGGATCAGCAGTCCGGTCGCGAGCGCCGCGAGATAGAGGCCGGCGCCGTACACCGTGTGAGTGACGACGCTCTTGAGTGCGTTGAACACAGGGGTCGGCGTCCTGGACGATGCGATCCCGGCGCCCATTCCGGGCTGCAAGATGAACAGCGGCGCCACGACGGTCACGATCCCGATGAACAGGGCGGGCGCCAGCGATGGCGAACGAGCCCAGCTGAGGCCGAACGCCGCGACCAACAGCGCGGCGAACGCGATCCCGGTCGCGTAGTGGGCGCCCCATCCAAGCGCTAGCTCGCCGCGAACGCGTGGCGCCTTCGCGATGCTGTCGTGGATGAACCGGCCGCTCGGAAGGTGGCCGATCCACCGGCCAAGGAACGCGAAGTTCAGCGACGGTACGCCCAGCTTCCTGAGGCCGGCCGCCCAGAGGTCCATGATCATCGTGGCGCCAACGCCGATCGAAATGGTGCGAACGATTGCTTCAACAGTACCGGTCACATGCACCTGCCTGGCGAGCAATCAGGCTCGCCAGGACCCAAGGTGGGCCCGGCGACGCAGGCAATCAAATCGTTGTTTCTGAGGGGAGCCCTCCGGTTCGCTGAGGCCTGCCCTCAGGGCGTGTCCGCGCGGCGGACGATCGACGCTGCGAGCTCCAGCAAGGAGTCCTGTGCACGGCGGGCCAGATACGCGAACAGCACGCGCACGGAGCCTGGGGACTCGTACACCAGCTCGACCTCACCGCGCGCGCGGGCCTGGTGTGCCGTATCGGCGTGCAGCAGGCCAACGCCGAGTCCGCCGGCCACCAGGGTCCGGGTCACGTGCTCGCGATCGACGCTGATGATCCGCCCGGGCCGGATCTGTTGGGCCTTGAAGATGCTCTCGGCGGTGCGCCCGCAGCACGCGCTCGACGTCGGGTAGATCCACGCGAGCTTGGCGAGCGCGCTCCAGTCCACGGGCTCGGTCGCGGCAACCACGCCGGGCGGCGCCACGAGGTAGGTCTTGAACAGCGAGACGTCGATCGTCGTCAGCGCTGGATCGGGCTCGCCGCCTTCATTGTAGAACCCGGCGTCCAGGCTGTCGTTGCGCAGGCCGGTGAGGATGTCCTGCGACGTCCCGTGCTTGAGGATCACCTCGACATCGGGACAGCGCTCCGAGACGATCGTGAGCAGCCGGCCGACGGCCTCGTGGTTCGCGTTGGCGCCCGCGCCGATCCGTAGCTTGCCCGCGAGGCGTCCCTTGATCCGCGTCGCCTCCGCGATCAGCTCCTGATGTGCGCCGAGCGTCTGTTCGGCCTTGGCGAGCAGCCGCGTGCCATCACCGGTCAAGCTCATCCCGCGTGGCGTGCGCTCGAACAGGGTCACCTCGAGGGCATCCTCGATCGCCTTGATGTGCGCGCTCACCGCGGGCTGGCTCAGGTGGAGGAGCTCGGCGGCGCGGGTGATGCTGCCCTCGCGAGCGACCACCACGAAGGTCTTGAGCTGATGCAGATCCATCCGGTCTCGAAGTCTGCGTTGCAATCCTGGGTGGAGCAACGGGCGCGCACGCGACATTGCGAGCGAATCAAGGGTGTCTGCGAGTGTGTTGCGCTCACAACGAAGGCCGGAGCGCGCCGGCACTGACGTTCGATGACGAAGCTGCGCTCGATCCGATCCACTGACTGTCGCGACAAGCATTCGCATGGCAATCTCCCGGGCGCGAAGGAGCTGGCCATGACGGACGTTTGGACGAACTTCAACGATCTCGATTCCCAGATGCAGCAACGCCTCGCCGAGGTTCTGGAGACGCGCGGCTCCGCCAGCTCGCAGCAGGCGATGCGGCAGGCCTTCCTTTCCCAGATCGAGTTTCCGAAACGAGCCCGCGTTCTCGACGTGGGTTGCGGCACCGGAACGCTCACTCGCCTCCTCGGTCGCTGGCCCGATGTGGCTTCGGTGACCGGCGTCGATCCAGCGACGCACCTGATCGACAGAGCGCGTTCCCTCGCGCGCGGGCTCGACCACGTCGACTTCCGCGAAGCGAAAGGGGGCTCCTTGCCATTCGATGTACCGGCGTTCGACGTCGTGACGTTCGACTCGGTGCTTTCCCACATCGACGACCCGGAGCGTGCGCTTGGCGAAGCCCTCCGGGTGCTTCGTCCAGGCGGGCAGCTCGGAATCTTCGATGGCGACTACAGCACCACGACGGTCGCCATCGGCGAGCACGATCCGCTTCAGCCGTGCGTGGACGCGATGATGGCGAGCTCGGTCAACGACCGCTGGATCGTTCGCCGTCTGCCTGCGCTCGTCCGCCGCCTCGGATTCGAGGTGATCGGGCTTCGTAGCCACGGCTTCGTGGACGACAGCGATGCCACGTACATGTTGACGGTGGTCGACCGTGGCGTGGAGATCCTGCGCACCGCGGGCCGAATCGCCGACGCCACGGCCGCGGCGCTGAAGGCCGAAGCTCGCCATCGTGTCGAACGGGGTTCGTTCTTCGGACACATCGCGTACGCAAGCCTCACGGCGCGAAGACCGATCGCCTGATCCTCGCCCGCGAGCGATGCGAGACGCTGCATCTCGACGCGGAGATGGTCGCCTACTCGGGCGCGGTCTATCTGCTCGGCGAGGTGGTCGGCGCGCTGTACTCTGAAGCGCGACGTTCCTCCCCATCAGAGATCCGCGCGCAAGCCGCGCAAAACCTCGAAGGCGTGCAGGCGGGAGAAGAGCGAGAAGTCCAGCCCGGCATCTTCATGTAAGCTTCCGACGCCCGCGCCGGCACCATCGGACCACGTCGAGCCACTGGGCACTCCGGTAAAGGCCTGGAAGCGGACGATCACCACGGATCGCGATATCTGTATGCTCATCGTCGAGGCGCAGGGTGCGGAGCCGCTGCCCGCACAACCGGAAAATTCAACGGTTTCTTCGGTCGTTTCAGCGCACGTCCTCGGCGGGGAAGAGAGTGAATCGGTGACCGAGCGCTAGCAGCGCGCTCGCTCGTCGATCTTGTTCGTTGCGTTATGGCGCGCTACAAGACGACGTTCCGATGGTGTGCTCGAGCGCTCGCGGTTGCGCGGTGGCAGAACCCTCGCGCGGTTGAAACCGTGGGTTCGAACCACCCGCAGGCGCGGATCACCCTAGTCTTTGCAACAACAGCTCGTGTCATCGTAGAAGTACGTGTTGAGAATGTGTTCGCACGACTCCACGAACGCAGGACCGCTGCACGTCTCGGTGATGTCGTAGAGCTGTCCCTTGTTTTTCGAGCCGCCGAACGTGCACGCGTTCGAGCAGGTGGATCCGCGGGACTGACAGGCTTCGTTGCAGGTGATGGGCTCTTGCTGATTCGCAAAGCAGGTCCACGAGTACGGGGCTCCTTGGGAGCACCCATCGGCGCTGAGACCACAACCACCACAGTGCTCGGGATCGTTCTGGAAATCCTTGCACAGGCCGCCGCAGGCGCCGCCAACCGGACAGTAGAACCGTACCGACACGGTACGGGTGGTCTTGCTCCCCGCGACATCGAAGAACGCGGCGAGAAACTCCCGGGACTCCTCATCGACGAACTCCAGCGTCTGGGTCTGGCTGATCTGTGCCCAGGTGAGCGCGAGTGAGTAGGAACCTTCTTGCCCACTCGTCGCGAATGCCCCGTACTGGATGGTCCCATCGGGGCTCGTGAGGGTCCCGCCGATCAGATCATCGATGCCGTTTGGATCGGTGAGCACCGCGGTGAACACGACCGATTCATCCTCAGTGAGCTGGCCGACGTTGACCCCAAACGACAGGAACACGGGACCCGCCCCGGAGCCCATGTGTTCTTCGGGCGACGCATCCGACGACGATGTTGAGCTCGAGTCGCACGCAGCGACGCAGACACCGAGAAACAGGACCATGAAGACGAGGGGCGTAACGCGCATGGACTCGTACAACGGGGCACGTGCAGCCATGTAGCGCCGGAAGTCGATCCCGACGCGACAGCCGCGATCCCTATCAACGTCGATCAGGATCGTGGGCAGCCGCCGATCGCGAAGGTGCTCAGCTGGAAACTAGCGACCGCGTCATGCCTTCAAGGCAGCTTCAGGATCGGGAACGCACTCGGCGCACCACACGTTCAGGCCTTTCCGGCGCCACTCGGCCTCTCCGAAGTGGAGTGGCTCGGTCATTCGATCGAGCCGAAGCACGCGGTGAACGTGCTCGTGGTGGTCGGTCGAGCGATCATCCGCGAGAGCGAGCAGCGGGCGGATCACGGCGGTGAGCGGCGGGTTCAGAAACAGCGGCACCGAGACCCTGCGAGTCGTCGTCGATCGATGGACCACGCGATGAGGCGTCGCGCGATAGCGTCGTCCGGTCGCAAGCTCGAGGAGCTCGCCCGCGTGCACCCAGATGGTGCCCTCGACCGCCGGGACTTCGGTCCACGAGCCGTCGGGACGCCTGACCTCAAGGCCACCACGCTCTTGGAGGGTGAGGGTGAGCCAGCTGAAGTCGACGTGGGGGGCAACGCCGGGGCGAGCGTCATCACGGGTGGGCTGGGGAAGATAGCCGATCATCTTCATCACGACGTAGCGCGCATCGGCGGCGGTCGGCCACGTGGTGTTGGCGGCCACGTCTCGAACAGCTGCATCGAGCAAGCGCTCGCCGAGTGCCACAGTGGACTCCATGTAGCTCGTCGCCGCGTGGCGCCAGGCTGGGTCGGACGGCCAAAGGTTAGGACCCTCGAGCCGAGCAAAGGGCTCCGGCCGATCGGGCGCGGGAGCCTCGCGTCCTAGATGGAGCTGTTCGCGCCAGTCGCGCTCGTTGCGCATCTCGCTCCAACCGCGAAAGTGATCGGAACGCTCGATCGCCAGCTCACGCTTGAGCTCTGTGGACCGTTCGAACAGGTCGTGCGCGGCGGCGATCACAACTCGTGCGCTGGCGTGCTCCTCTGGCCGAAGTCGCCACAAGAACCCGCCGGCCTCGCGTAGCGATGCGCCGATCCCGGCCGCGGAATTCTCGTCGAGTAGCGGCAGGCTCATAGCATCTCCAGAAGCCAGCGCCGCGCGGCATCCATCCGCTCGAGCATGGCGGAATCCGGCAGGTCTGCCGCGAAAAAGCCGGTTGCGTGCTTGCGACGGATCTTGTCGCAATGAACGTCACCGCCAAGCTCTCGGGCCAGCACCGCCCGATCGATGGGAAAGCTCTTCTCGTGCACGATCTCGAACAGCAGCAGCGAGGCCATCGTCGCGAGCGGACGATCCGCGAGTTTGTCGATCGCGAGGACCATGGCGTCGATGAGCTTCAGTCGCTCTTCGCCTTGTTCCCACATCCAGGAGCCCACCAGTGGGCGCGCCTCGGGGACGATCGTTCGATGCAGCCCCGACGACGGATCGAGGGTCTCGCCATCGCGATACGCATCCGCCACTGTGTGCCCGGATGCCACGAGATCCTCGCGGACCTTGAAGCGCGCGTGATCCACGTCGTGGAAGAAAAATTCGGCCGGCGAGCACCACCTGCCGTCAGCCCATGCGGCATCCGAGCTCACCCCGAGGGGATGCACGGGCAACGCGCGAAGCCTCAGCAGATCGCGCATCGCAACATCGGTCATCGGCACAACGAGGACATGTGGCCACAGCGAGAGCAGGGGCTCGAGCTCAGCTTGCGCTTTCGGGACGTACACCGCGGGCCGCGTTGGCTGTGTCGCTTCAAGCTCGAGCACATAGCCTGCGCACAACCTGACGAGGCCGTGATAGTTCGCGTCGCCGATCAGCCACGCTTGCGCACCACGGACGGCGTCGGGAGCACGTCGATCGTTCCCGATCGACCTCACCAGAGGAGCTGCCTCGGGCACCTCGAACGATGTCAGTCCTGCCTCCGCTGCGACCCGGGCACGAGCACCGAGGGCGCGGGCAAGGCTCACCAGGCCCATCGCGAGCTCCGAGCGGTGGGATGGTGAAAAGGAACCATCGCGCCGCGAAGATACGCCAATGCCAGCGCTGCAGCATCGGACGTTGCCGTCTTGCTCGACGCTACGCATCGCCGAGCGTTCCTTCCTGGATGCGGCGACGACATGATTGGAGGCATCCTTCGACTTCCGTCGACGAGCTCCAGCGATCCGCGCGCTCGCAAAGCGGACGCCACAGATCGGTGTAGCCGACCAGGCTCGTGCAGACGGGTCCGCGTGGCAGCATCCCGCGAACCGACCTACGCGGAATCTCGCTCGGTGAGCTCGAGCTCGCAGTCCACGGTCAGCGCGAACCCTCTGCGCCGGGTCGGCGAAAAGTCGGTGCGCGTGGCCAGGCCGGCAGCGCCGCGATCTCATGCATGGACTGACGGATCACGGGCACCGACAAAGATCGCCGGTAGGTGATCAGGATCACGCCCATGTGGGCGAGCAAGGTGCGGTCTCACACGTGGTGCCTGTGGCAACTCCAGTCGCCGCTCGAGGGCGGATCGCGATCAACGGTTCTGTCGCCGGCCATGTCGGTGGTCGCGGCGCACCGCCGATTGGCCGCGCACTGTCACGCGCCACGCTCGACGAGCGAGCGCGGCATTCGCTTGACGTGGTCTGCCTCTGGCTTGCAGTCATTCCCGACCGGCATGCGCCTCGTTCGGCGACGCGTGTTGTTGGCAGCGGGGCGGTCCGGCCGAATCCCGGACGACAAATTGCGTAAATTGAGTCTGACCCCATCGTGCGTGCGGCGTTGGCTCGTGGCGATGGCGATCGTGGCTGCGTGTCGTGCGGATCCATCCCCCGCTACGAAACCGGCGCCGAAGCCACCCGCCCAGGAGGCTGCTGCCGCCGTCGAGCCACGGATCGCTGCGATCGGGGAGACTGGGTACCTATCACCGTCGTTGAAACGAGCATTCGATCCGGCCGGTGACTTCGAGCCGATGCCGGAGCCTGGCCCGCACGACTGGTTGGCGCAGCATTCCGAGGAGCCTCAGTCGTTCGACAGGTTTCTCGAGCAGGACACCCATGTTCCGGGGCCCCAGCGCAACATCATCTATCTGTTGCCTGTCGGAACGTTTCCGGAGAGCGCGCCGCCGCTGTCGTCGCTGTCCAAGATCGTCCAGGCGTTCTTCACGCTAGAGGTTCGCGTGCTGCCCGCGGTGAATGTCGCCGATTTGGCCGCCAAGACCCGCATCAATGGCACAACCAAGAAGCGTCAGCTGCGTGCGCCGGATGTGCTCGAGTCTCTGAACCAGCGCCTGCCCAAGGACGCGTTCGGGATCGTCGCGATCACGATGGAGGATCTCTATCCCGACGAGTCATGGAACTTCGTGTTCGGCATGGCCTCGTTCCACGACCGCGTCGCGGTTCAGAGCTTCGCGCGGCAGGATCCCGCGTTCTTCGGTGAGGCGCGCGGTGCCAACTGGCGGAGTGTTGCGTTGCGTCGCGCCACCTGGACGCTGGTCCACGAGATCTCTCACATGTTCGGTCTCACGCACTGCGTGTACTGGAAATGCGTGGTCGCCGGGTCGAATCATCAAGCCGAGTCGGATAGCCGCCCGCTGCATCCGTGCCCGGTGTGTCTGCGCAAGTTGCAGTCGGCGCTCGAGTTCGACCCGGCATTGCGCGAGCAGGAGTTGGCCGCCGTGCTTCGCGAGCTGGGTATCGATGACGAGGCTGCGTGGTCGGAACGGCGCGCGAAGTGGATTCGCGACGGCGCCCGCCCATGACGTGACCGGGAATCGCCTCGCGGAACGGTGATCGTGAGATCCGCAGGGCTCGCTACGATCGATCGCGCGATTGGGATCGCGGCGAGCAGACACGCGACGGACGATGCGCGTGGTCAGGGTTGCGACGTCCTCGTCGGTCGCTGGCGGCAGAGCGTGGTAGCCGACCGTGCCATCGGGACGCATGAACCACACGCCCTCGGGCACGAGCGTGTGGAACTGGAGGTTGGCATTGGCGAACGAACCTGCGCGCTGGATCGCGGTCACCGCCCCGGTGTGACCGCCGGCGATGCCGCGCGCTCGAGCAGGGTCTGCGCGACGTCCACGCCGAGCTCCGCGGAACGGTCGCCCCGGACGCGAGCGACGGTCATCGCCGCGAGGACGTGCTCACCTCGACAGCGTTCGGCACGATCTTTACCTCGGCCGACTGGGATCTCCTGCGCCGCTGGTTCGCGAAGGCACGCACGCTCGATGGGACGGCACTCGTCCTGCCGCCGAGCGCGGAGGTCGCCTATTGGTTCTGGCCGCGTCTGGGCCAGACCGACAGCCGTCGTGATCCGGATCGGTCGGGTGCTCGTGATCGCCGAGGTGGAGTATTGGTCGGGCGGCAGCGGCGATGATCAGGTTGTCAACGACGAAGACGCCGCTTCGAGTCGGCGTTGGGCTCCTAACCTAGCGAGCGCTTAGCGAGCGCTTAGGAGAGCTACCGCGGGACCGCGTCGCAGATCGTGGCCGACACGATCGTTGCTCACGACCGAACGGCACTCGGTGGCCGTGCTTTACGGAGTACAATTTCGAAGTGCAGCTTTCGAAGGACTTCAGGGAGTTTCTCCAGCTGCTGTCCGCTAATCACGTACGCTACGTCGTGGTAGGTGGCTATGCCGTCGCGTCGTATACGGTGCCTCGCTACACGAAGGATCTCGATGTGTGGATCGAGGCGTCCGTCGATAACGCGCGTAACATCATTGCCGCTCTCGAAGCGTTCGGATTTGCGAGCCTCGGCCTGACGGTCGACGACTTTGTGGTGCCCGACCAGGTCATACAACTAGGTTACGAACCGAATCGGATCGACATCCTGACTGGCATCTCCGGCGTCCGATTCGAAGCGGCGTATCCCCGTCGCGTCATCACGAACATCGACGGTGTCGACGTGCCGATGATCGACCGGCAATCACTGGTGGCCAACAAGCGCGCATCGGGTCGCCCGCGCGATCTGCTCGATGCAGAGGAGCTCGACAAATGAAAGCTCGAACGATTGCACGCGTCGTCCGCAAAGGCCGACTCGGCGAGATCGACGAGGACGCTGAACGCCGTGCCTACTGGGGATCGATGTCGGTTGCTGCGCGGATCGCCGAGGTCGAGAGTCTTCGTCGCCTCTGGATCGGCCTCACGGGCGATCCGGACCTGCCGATCGTTCGGGTAGTGCATCGCCGGAAGCTCGGAGATCCGGGCCAGCGCTCGCCCACTTGAGGCGCTGCGTCGGCTCCAGCGTTCACGACTCGATCGCTGGCGTTCAGTAGCCGGTTGGTTGCAGGAATTGCGTCGCGCACGGCGATCAGTGCACCGTGCTGCCACCGAGCGTCGGCAAGCCGAGCAGGTCCAGCTGCTCGATCCCCACGAGGTCTGCGGTGGTGGTCTCGACCGTCTGAAGCAGACATTGCAGCAGATTGGGCACGCCCACGAACACGACCTTCTCGAGCGGCGACAGGTCGAGCAGCTCGGGGTCAGCCGCCTGGGCGACCGTGCGGATCACCAGGTTGAGGATCGGGATGATCAAGCCTTGCGGCGCGCTCCCGGGCGGCGATACGGGGACGCCCGCGGTTGTCTCGAGGAACGACGACAGCACGACCGCGCGGTGCGGCAGGAAGCTGTCGCGCAGGCCAGCCGAGATCGCCCAGCGTGGACCATCGGGACCAACCTCGGTCGGGCCCCCAGCCTCGGTCACGTGCACGAACCGCACGGGCGACGCGGGCCACGACAGACCATCACCGAGCCCCACGCCGTCACTCAGTCGATGACAACCGGCGCACGACTGCGTCGTCGCTCGATCCGCCACGTTCCGCGCCGTGAGCGTCGAGTGGCCGGTGTCCACCAGCGCTTGCTCGACGGCATTTCCGAACCCCGGGCTCGTCTCCTGTCCGGCCTCGAGGTGACTGCCGTAGTCGTTCTCGGTTCCCTGGGAAACGCTCTGGCCCGTGTTGAACTGGTTCTCCACCACATGAAAGATCCCCCCCAGGTCGGCGGCGGCAAGGTTACCCACCTGGTCGATGAGCTTCGACCGGAACTCGATGCTCCGTGCGTCGGTGTTGCGCGCGTCGAACATCGCACCGGACGGGTTGCCCTTCACCGTCGTCGGGATCATCCGCATCTTGACCACGCCACAGCGCGAGTCGCGCATGAGTCGCCATTCGCGCAATAGCCACGGGCTCTGCATGAACTGGTTCGAGCGAATCTGGCCGCGCGCGATCGCATGACCCTTGGCCGTGATCCGCCCTCCGAAGTGATCGGAGAACACGACCGGCTTGAACCCCGGTAGTCCCTGAAAATAGAACTGCTGGAGGCGCGTGCGGCGCTCGTTGACGTCGTCCACGGCGCTCAGATCGGCCCAGAACTGGGCGACCGGCCGGCACGCCGCCAGACCGGCGCCCGGATTCGGGTTGGGGAGGACCGCCTCGAAGATCACCAGGTTTCGATTCGAGGCCGTGGTGATCCCGGAGTTCTTCGCAAAGATGATGCGGTACTCGCCGCAATTCTCGCCGCTGGTCGGCGCGAGATCGAACCGGTTGGTCAGCGCGATCGCGGTGTACCCGTTCGGGTTGTTGACCGCGGGCGTGAACGGATCGACGGTTGCTTGCGCGCCCTCGGCTCGGGGACATGCCCACGGCACGCCATTGAATGACGCGACGCCATTCGTGGTCTCGTCGTTACAGCGCGGCATCTTGCTGTTCCCCGCGTTCTGCGTGGCCCACCACTGCTGAAACAGCTGCTTCGAGGTGATGTTCGAGCCGCTCGTCCCGACGATCTGATCCATGACCGCCTTGAACGAGAACGCCGGTTCCAGGATCACCTGGTCCGTGACGATCAGCGATCGATGCACGTCGAGCGCCTCGGTGAGCTGGCTCGACGCGGTACTCGTGGACTCGTCGAGCTCGCACCCGACCGCGGTGGTCACTGCAACCGACACCACCACGCTTGTCGCCAGACGCACTGCACTCCTCCGCAGCTTGTGGTCTTTCGCTTTTTGCATTCGGCCACGCTCGCACGCGCGACAAATGACCTTCAACAGTCACGATCTTCGTAGCCAACTCGACAACAAACGCGATGTCAGTCGCTCGCTTTCGTTCGCGATCGCACGTCGCTAACACCGAGCGCGAACCGAACATCCTCACCCAATCGCCGTGCGCTACGCATGCACCGACAGCTCGTGACCTGAACACAAGACGCGCGCAGCGTCGAACCGTAACCGTCGGTACCGCTCGCCGGGGAAAGCGCTCGTCACCGATCGACACGTCTCACGTAGAACTGCTCTCGATCGGACGTTGGGACGGATCGGCGGAACAAGCCGGAATCAGGGCGCGCGGGGTGGAGCCGGCGGCGGACGACGCGCAGCCAGGCGGTGGCTCGAACAGCTCGTGACCGAGCTCGAGGGCAGGGCCCTCGACCACGTGGTCGTGCTTCCACTATGGGAGGAGGAGCAGGCATCGTGGATGATTGGCGTCCGGTCCAAAGATCGCGAGGACGATCCGTCGATCTACACCGTCTCCAGCAACGAGCCCATCGGATCCATGTCACGAGTCACGCTGGCAGTGATCATGAGTGAGACGCTCGAGGGGGGCGCGCGAAGCGATGAACGGCGAGGCCCGCTCGGCGAGATCGTCTCAGGGGCTCGCGGTGGCTATCTCGACGGCTCGGCTCTGCCGAGGATCGGCGACCGCTACTCCGAGCTTCCGAGCATGGCCATTCCGGGTTTCTACGATGGTCCCGCCCACCGGCTCTGGGGCGACGACTCGACGATGTTGCGTTTCGATGGCGCTGGTGTTCAGTGGCTGGCCGCAAATGCCGACGCATTCGCACGGCTCAAGTCTTTACTCACGACCATCCGGTGATCGCGCCGCCGCCCGCCTCGTAGCTCAGGGCGGAGGGCAGTCCGCGACCATCGTGATCAAGTTCGAGGCCAGGAGCTCGCCAGGGATCGCCGACGTGCTGCTGGTGTCGGTTCTCAGCTGATCCGGACCCCTGAAGACGGGTTTCTCAAAACCATTCCCCCCGGACAGCGATGCCATGTACATGTCGACGGTGGCCGACCGTGGCGTGGAGATCCCGCGCGCCGCGGGCCGATCCGCTCGCGCGAACGCGCACGCGACATTGCCGGCGCATTCCTGGCATCGCGCCAGTTTGACGTCGCTCGCAGTCTGATTCCCGCGCGGCTGGATCGATTGCCGTGGAGTGGCTTTCACTGGCGCGTCGTGATCGCGCTGGGGATCACGTGGGTGCTCGAGGGGCTGGAGATCGGACTGGCGAGTGCGATCGGCGGGATCTTGAGCAACCCGGCGCATCGCGGCGAGACGCTCCATCTCGACGCGGAGATGGTCGGCTACTCGGGCGCGGTCTATCTGCTCGGCGAGGTGGTCGGCGCGCTGTACTTCGGCCGCAAGGCCGAAAAGCTCGGTCGCCGGAAGCTATTCAGCGTGACGCTCGCGCTGTTCGCGAACGGCGCTCGAATCTGATCGCGGGAGACGTGACCGGCCAGGACTCGCGCGCGAATTGCTTCTGCCTGTCGTGCAGCGCGACCTACAACTCAGCCGCCAACCCCGATGGTCGCTGCGGACGGCTCTGACGCAACGTGCGCAATGTCTCGTTCGAGCTCGGACCATGTCGACACGCGAGCGTGACGACGAACGAAGACACCGCAAGTTTCAGACACTCCATCGCGACGCCGTCGCCCAAAAATCCGTCGTTGTTTCCGAGGACAACGTGCGGTTTGTGATCGCATGGATTCGAGCGTAGCCACCGCAATCGGATAACCGGTCAGCCATGGGGATCGAGCCTCGGGCGGTGATGGATGGAAACCTCGCGAAACGCCGCTCGATTCAGGTCGTGGTGGTCGGGCCGAAACCACTGAACGAATGACTCGGAGGCGGCATGCCGCTTGCTCGGGCCTGCGACCGTGCGTTCCACGAAGATCCGTAGCTTACTGGTCACAGCCCTGATGACTCCCGCGTGCATCGCCACGGTCGGGGAACAGCAGGGTGATGACGCGACGTGCACCGAGGGCAAGTGCGACGGCAAGGGCGGCGGTGTTTGCACGGACCAGCGCTACGGCGATGGCACCTGCGATACCGAGCTCGAGTGCGCCGCGCCCGACATCGACTGCTTCGTGACGTTCGACGACGACGAGGCGGCAGCGACCTGGTACGGCGCGCTCGAAGGCGACGTCGCCGAATCAGAAGGCCGCGACCCGTACCCGCTGATCGGCCAGAGCGACAAGCGGTTCGTGCGGATGAGAAAGCTCCTCGACCGCGGCTGGCGAGCATTCCGCGACAACCGGGCGGTGGGAGACCTCTATGGCTTGCGGCCGGCGCTCGTGATCGTGGACGACCCATCGATCAACGCGTTCGTGATCTCTGACTTCAAGGACACGATGAACGCGGGGTTCGCCGTCATGCTGAACTCCGGGCTGGTCGACGCCAACAGTCCCGATGACCAGGTGCTCGGGGTGATGATGCACGAGTTCCAGCACGCCATCGGGCTCCACGTGATCGCCGGCGTCGATGAACGGGTACGAAAGTTCTACGTGGCCCCGTCGTCGGTGATCGAGCCGATCGGGAATCGAGTGGCCGAGGATCCCACGGCGCGTGAGTACGGCGTGCTTTGGCGGCAGTATGCTCAGGAGGTGGGCCCGTACTCGCACGCGCAGCTCGGTGGGCTGCCGGTCCACGGTGGTGAGGTCGAACGGGTGTTCGCCGCCGCGATCCAGCAGGCGTCTGCGGCAAATCCGGCAGCGTGCCAGAACGCCAAGCAACAGCTGGACAGCGTCGGCATGAAGCTGATGGAGATGTTCGCGCCGCTCAGCAAGGAGCTCCCACCAGACCTCGGCAGCGTGGCGCCAGCGATCACCAGCGGGCTCGCTACGCTGAGGAATGAGTGCATGGCTGGGTTCACCGCGGATTTCATCGACGTCCTCGCGGAGCTCGCAGGCGTACCGCGCGCGACGATCGAGCCGCAGTTCAGCGCCGAGGATCGCGCGCTCGTCGCGGGCAAGCACGTGGTCGATGGTGTGACGGCGGTCATCAAGGATCGGCGGTCCAAGATGCGGGCGGCCGAGGCGGCGTTCTCGCAAGCAACCGGTCGGCCATGGTCGGCCCTGCGATACTTCTCGACGGAGGAAGACGCCGATGACGTGACTGTTCCGGTGCTGCGCGCCGCGGGCTTGAACCCCACCGGCGCCGCGGATTTCTTCTTCTCGGCATTCGAGCCCAGCGACGCTAGCCGATGCCAGTCGCTGCTCGCGAGCGGACAGGTGCCCCCGTACGGCGTGGACCTGCTCGACGAGCACCACGGCGAATGCTGGCGCGCGTTCCACATCCACCAGGTCGCCGACCAGGCTGGTTCGAAGCGCGCGCCGGTTCGAACGGCTCGAGCGGTCGACGACCTGCCGCCGCGGATTCCGTCCGTGAAGCGCCCAGGCGACTACCGCAAGTACTGACATGAGCAAGCGTCGCGGACGACCCGGCCACGGCGCGGCGCGCAGCGGTCCAAGCGCTGTCGCCGGCCATCGGGCTGCCGCCGCGCTTCCCGATTCCAAAGAAGCTCTCGGACCACGTCAAGTACTGACGAACCTCTCAGCCAACCACCCAGGAGATCCTCATGCGTTATCTGTTGTCTGCGGCACTCGTCCTCAGTGGGCTTGTCGCATCTCGTCCCGCTGTTGCTCAGTCCGTTTCCTCGTCCGCGGCACCCGAGCGGCACAGTGGGCTGTTTGTTCGTGTCACACCGGGCTTTGCGGGCAGTGCTGCCGTCACCGAGTACGCGGGCATGGACATGACCCTGAAAGGGACCGCCGGCAGATTTGGACTCGCGGTGGGATGGGCGATCCAGCCGCGGCTGATCCTGACCGGTGAGCTCGTCGGCCATGCGGTGCTTGGCCCGGAGCTCGAGCAAGAGAGCACCACGGTGACGACCAGCGAGGACGTGGTGTGGGGAGTTTCGTATGCCGGGCTCGGCGTCAACTGGTACACGCGCGGCAATCTCTACCTGACCGGGTCGCTCGGCGCGGTTGCGATGTCGCTCGAGACCAAGAGCATGCCCGAGGCAGTCACCGAGGTCGGGTTCGCCACCAAGCTTGGCATTGGCGAGGAATGGTGGGTGTCCTCGGACGTGGGGCTCGGCGTCGGGCTGGAGCTGCTGATGGGCTCGGTCAAGGACGGCGACGCGACCTGGGGTCTCGCAACCCTCGGGGTGTCGTTCAGCGCCACCTACAACTGATGGAGTAGCAGCTCATGCGGCTCGGTGGCCTCCTGGTTGTGCTCGCCGCGGTCGCGATGCCGGCGTTGTCGCTCGCCGACGGGAACAACCGCAACTATCTCCCGTTCGGCGAGCGCGCGGCCATGCTTGGCAACGCCGGGTTCACCAGCCCCGAGGGTGAGGCGGTCTATTACAACCCGGCGAACCTGGCGCGAATCAACTATCCAAGCCTCTCGGTATCGGGAA
Organism: Kofleriaceae bacterium; assembly: GCA_050187075.1. Classification (GTDB taxonomy): domain Bacteria; phylum Myxococcota_A; class Polyangia; order Haliangiales; family Haliangiaceae; genus JABFXX01. Next base: position 169,375 of record JBFWXW010000004.1, read on the forward strand.
GCACGTATCTGGTCTACGAGGTCGGCTTCGACCCGCTCATCCACCTCGAAGGCGTTGACCAGCCGTTCTCGGCGAGCGGATTTGTGGCGATTCCGTCGTCGTTGGTCTCGACGTACCAGATCGGGTCGTGGTCGCTCGCGACTGCGATCCTCGTACCCGAGGCGTTCGCGATGAAGAACCGCGAGACGCTGACCTTCAACGAGACCACGACCACCATGCTTCAAGACCTTCAGGTTCAGAGCATGTGGCTGGGTGCGGGCATCGCGCGCGAGGTTGCCCCTGGCTGGTCCATCGGGATCAGTGGATTTGTGGCGCGCGAGACCCGCAGCGACATCCAGATCTTCGAAGTGAAGTCGGCCATCGTGGGCGTGTCTCAGCGCTCCGAGAGCAGCGACACCAGCATCATGAACCTGATGGGCATCGTTGGCGTTCAGTGGCAGCCCTCCCGGAGCTTCGGAGTCGGACTGCGCGTTCAGCCCCCTTCCCTCAGGCTGTCCGGCACCAAACAGGTGTGGGCCTCGAGCATCGCGGTCGATCCGATGGGCGTGATGACCACGGATGGGTACTCGATCGATGACGTCCCTGTTGGCCAACCGCTGCCGACCGACATCGGGCTTGGCGTCTCGGTCCGGCCCCACCCCGGGGCGGAGCTGATGATCGACGTGGGGCTGCAGCTCCCCACGAGCTTCGTCGCGCAGGCTGACCCGATGCTCGGCGTCGTCACCGAAAAGCTCGAGCTCGCACCACGCGTTGGCCTCGGCGCAGAGATCGAAGTCGGGAGCAGCATGCTGCTGCGCCTGGGCGCCATGTACAACCGCTCGGCGGCCGTGGGGCTGGATGACGGTGGCCCAGGCAAGGAGGACTACTTCGGTGCCACCGCCGGGTTCTCGATGCGCCGCGGTCGCACGATCACGTCCATCGGGGTGTTCGGGATGCAGAGCAATCCCGAATACGAGATCGTCGGTTCGGATCCAGCGCGCCGATCGTTTGCGACGATGCGGATGTACGGCGGACTGCTCGCGGTGTCCTACCGGCTGTAGGCGGTCGTCGCGCCGACGCGTTCGTTTGACGAAGAGCCGATAACTCCTCGGCTCATGGCTGGACCCACGGAGGAGCGTTCGCTACGGCGTGAGTCTGTTCCATGAACGCCAGGAACGTATAGCCCGTCGTGAAGCCGCACTCCGGGTGATAGGTCCACAACTCCCAGTCCTCGGCGTCGCGCGGTGGAAGCAGCAGGACGCACTCATTGCCGTCGCGAAACGATACCGGCGCAGCTGAAACGATCGTCGTTCCCGAAGTCCTCGATGAGCTTGGATCGCCGCGGATCGCCGCGACAATCGCTCTCACACCGACATTTCGAGCATGCGCTGGATCGGTTTGAGCGCCTGGATCCGCACCGTCTCGGGAGCGTCGACCTGTGGCTCGAGATCGCGCAGACACAGATACAGCTTCTCGAGCGTGTTGCGGCGCATGTGGGGGTTGCACGCGCACGTCTCGTCCTCCGGCGGCGCTGGGATCAAACGTCTTGCAGGGGGCGGCTTGTTGCATCTTGTGTAGGATCCCTGCTTCGGTCGCCACGATGAACGTCTGCTTGGGCGACTTGTTGGCGTACTCGATCAACCCGCTGGTCGACGCGACGCGCGCGGCGTGACGAAGGATCGGGCTTCGTAGCCACGGCTTCGCGGATGACAGCGATGCCATGTACATGTCGACGGTGGCCGACCGTGGCGTGGAGATCCCGCGCGCCGCGGGCCGATCCGCTCGCGCGAACGCGCACGCGACATTGCCGGCGCATTCCTGGCATCGCGCCAGTT
>JBFWXW010000005.1:0-147061 GCA_050187075.1 Kofleriaceae bacterium
GGGAGCTGCTCGAGCATCTCCGCGAGCCGCTCGCCCTGCCGATACGGGCCATCACCGTCGGCGAGAATCGCATGAGGCGGCAGTGGGCGCACCACGACTGCCGGCGCCTCGATGACGCGGTGCTGGCGCTTGGGATCACTCGGGGGCTCGGAGACGCCGCCATTGCGATCCGAGCAGGCAGCCGTCGTCAGCCACGCCGCTGCGGACGCGATCACCAGGGCCGCGAATCGTGCTTCGGTCACGCAAAGACGATATACGCCAACAACGCGACCACGGCCACGCTGAGAATACCGACCAACGTCCACAACGTGCGTTCGCTCGTGCCGCGCTCGATCGCGAGCGGTTCCGCGGCAGCATGCGGGCGCGGTTCGGGAACGAGCTCGATCGGCGGCGCGCTGATCGCCGTGGGCGCGCCCTGGGTGGCGAGTGGATCTGCGACCTCGGGTCGAACGACAACGGACGGTTGCGAAGGCGCCCGTCCGCTCAGCGGCGCCATGCCGGCCGGCCGCGCAGGCACCGGTGTTCGCATCGCACGGAGCTCCGCGAGCTCGATGCCGAGCGCCGCCGCGACGTCCTCCTCCGGTTGGTCGGTGTCCTCCCACTCGCGCGCTTGTTCGGGGCGCGGCCCCCCCTCCGCCGGCACGTAGCCGTCGAACACCTGGCTGTCGAAATCGAGATCCTCGGCCTGCGCCTCGCGCGCGACCTCGTGCTCCGAGATCAGCTCCTCGCGGCGGGGGCCGCCTGCGACATGGCTGAGCATGTCGAGATACCTGGCGATCCGGACCGCGCCGGAATACAGCCGCGCGTCGCGGAGGAACGTCTCGAGATCGTCGGCGAGATCGTATGCGGTCTGGTAACGATCGTCGGGGTGCTTCTCGAGCGCGCGCATCACGATCGCCTCGAGCGCGGGCGGATAGTTCCTGCGCGCGAACGTCGGCGGCTCGACGCGTGCTTCGATCAACCGCTGAACCACCTCGTTGGCGGCGCCGCGGAACAACCGCTTGCCGAGCGTGATCTCGTAGAGCACGATGCCGAGCGAGAACACGTCGCTGCGGTGGTCGACCGGTGCGCGGGCGGCCTGCTCGGGCGACATGTACGCCAGCTTGCCGGGCATGACATCGCCGCGACCGCGCTGGCCGCGGGCGCGTGCAATCCCGAAGTCGATCACCTTCATGCCGCCGTCCTGGGTGACCAGCAGGTTGCTGGGAGAGATGTCGAGGTGGACGATCTCGAGCGGCTGCCCCGCGAGGTTGGTGCCCTCCGCGCCCCGCTTGGCGTGGAAGTAGCCCATGCCGGCAGCAGCCTGCCGGACGAGATCGACGGCGTGCTCGAGCGGCAGGAACCGGCCATGTGCGATGCCGCGGCGGCATAGCTCGTTGAGCTCCTCGCCGATGATGTACTCCATCGCGATGTACGGGATCCCGTCGTGCTCGTCGACGTCGTAGACGTGGACGATGTTGGGATGATTGAGCAACGCACCGATCCGGGCCTCGTCGAGGAACATCTCGACGATTCGCGGATCGTCGGCGAGCTCGGTGCGGAGCCGCTTGATCACGACCTCCTTCTCGAACCCCGCCATCGCGGCCTGGCGCGCGAGATAGATCTCCGCCATGCCGCCGATCGCGAGCCGGCGGGTCAGCGTGTATCTGCCAGCGAGCTCGATCGGCTCGAGGTCGACGGTCTTGTGCCTCATCGCGCGTGCTCGGCGCCCGGAATCGCCACCCCTGCCGCCGCATGAGCCGCCAACGTGCCCTCGATCGCCGCCCGCGCGACCGGGTGCGCCGGCATCGGCGCGAGCTCGGACACCGCGCTTGCGGGTGCGGCGAACGCGCCGAGCACCTCGGTCATTCCGCCTGCGACCCCGTCCAGGTCGTAGCCGCCCTCGAGCACCGCGATGATCCGACCGCCGGCGTGATGCTCGGCGAGTGCGCGCAACCGATGCGCCATCGCGGCGAATCCGGCGAAGGTCACCCGCATGCCCGCGAGCGGATCGTGCTGAAACGCGTCGAACCCGGCCGAGACGAACACCAGATCGGGTTTGAACTTGGCGATCGCGGGCAACAGGACGTGATCGAAGGCGGCGACGTATTCGGCGTCGCCACAGCCACCGGGTAGTCCGACGTTCACCGTGGCACCAAGCGCACCCGGGCCGCCGACCTCGGTCGGAGAACCGGTACCTGGGTAATACGGATACTGATGCACCGACAGGTACATCACCGACGGGTCGTCCCAGAAGATGTCCTGGGTGCCGTTGCCGTGGTGGACGTCCCAGTCGACGATCGCGACGCGCGCGGCGCCCTGAGCGCGCGCACTTGCCGCCGCCACCGCGACGTTGTTGAGCAAGCAGAACCCCATCGCGCGATCGCGCGTTGCGTGATGACCGGGTGGCCGCACCACCGCGATCGCGTTGGTCAGCTGACCCGACAGCACGTCGCCGGCGAGCTGACATGCCGACCCGGCAGCGGCGCGCGCCGCGTCCCACGTCGCGGGAGAGTAGTAGGTATCCGGGTCCAGCCAGCCGGTGTTGCCGGGCACCACGCGCGCGAGCTCGTCGAGATACGACGCGGCGTGGACGCGCGCGAGCTCTTCGTCGGTGGCCATCCGCGTCGCGATCTGGCGCCCTCGCGCTTCGATCCCGGCGGCGAGCAGCGCGCTGCGAATCGACTCCGCGCGGGCCGGCCGCTCGGGATGGCCGGCCGGTGCGCGGTGCTGGACGAAGATCTCGTCGAGGACGTAGCCCAGCATCGAAAGCCTAGCCGCGCTCCGAGCGAGCGGGCCGCGACAGCATCGTCATGATCGCGTCGCGAACCGGCACGCCCTCGTGAATGATCGCGTTCATCGCGTCGATGATCGGCGCATCGACGCCGATCTTGGCGGCGAGCTGGTGGGCGATGCGGGTGGTCTTCACGCCCTCGGCGACGTGCTTGAGCTCGATCAGGATGTCCTGCATCGTCTTGCCCTGCCCCAGCGCGAGGCCGACCTGGCGGTTACGCGAGGCATCTCCCGAGCAGGTCAACACCAGATCGCCCATGCCGGACAGGCCCGCGAACGTCTGCGCGTGAGCACCCAGCGCAACGCCGATCCGGGTGATCTCCGCCAGCCCCCGGGTCATCAGCGCGACGCGGGTGTTCGAGCCAAACCCGAGGCCGTCCGAGACACCCGCGGCGATCGCGATCACGTTCTTGAGCGCACCGCCGATCAACACCCCGAGGACATCATCGGTCGTGTAGATGCGGAAGCTGATCTCGGACAGCGCTTGCTGCGCGGCGAGCGTGGTCTCGGGATCCCGGCCGGCGAGCACGATCGCCGCCGGCGTTCCTTCCGCGAGCTCGCTCGCGAACGTCGGACCGGACAGGTACGTCGCGCGCGCCGCGATTCGATCGGGGAGCACGTCGCGATACACCGCATCGATCGTGTGCATCGTGCCGTCCTCGAGCCCCTTGGCCGCATTGATCACGATCGCGTCCGGGTCCATCGCTTGGCCGGCACGGCCGAGCACCTCGCGAATCCCGTGCGACGGCGTCACGCCGAACACGAACCGCTTGCCGGCGACCGCCTGCGCGAGATCGGCGGTGATCTGGACCGACGCCGGCAACCGGTGCCCAGGCAGGTAGCCGCGGTTGATGCGTGTGGTGGTCAGCTCGTGAGCGAGCGTCTCGTTGCGGCTGTACAGGCTGACCCGATGGCCGAGCTTGCCGAACAGCACGGCCAGACAGGTGCCGTAGCTGCCGGCTCCGATCACCGCGATGTCTTCGGTCGCCACGACGAGAAACTATCATGTGACCGGCGCGGTCGCGCGGGCGCAGCAATCGTTCATGACGGGGAAGGCGAGGCTCTACGCCGGCGTCGCGGCGACCACGGCGGTCGCAAGCACCACGCGATCCCTGCCCGCACGCTTCGCTGCATAGAGCGCGGTATCCGCCGCGCGAACGAGCGCCTCGGCGTCGCCGCCGTCCTCGGGATATGTGGCGACTCCGACGGACACTCCGAGCTGGCCGGGCTTGGGCGCGGCCTCGGTGAAGTCATGGGCGGCGACGCGCTCGCGAATCCGCTCGGCGACCTTGGCTGCCGTGAACTTTGGCGTGTCGACCAGGATCACCGCGAATTCTTCGCCGCCGTAGCGTGCGACGACGTCGTTGGCGCGCCGGGTGTCGCCGAGCACGCGGGCGAGCTGGCGCAACACCTCGTCGCCTGCGGGGTGACCGTGGCTATCGTTGAACCGCTTGAAGTGATCCACGTCGAGCATGAGCAGCGATAGAGGCAAGCCACTGCGCTGGCTGCGCTCGACCTCGAGCGCGAGCCGCTCGTGGAAGTGGCGGTGGTTGTAGAGCCCCGTCAGTCCATCGGTGACCGCGAGCTGAGCGAGCCGAGCGTTGGCCTCGGCGAGCTCGTGGGTGCGCTCGTGGATCTTGGCCTCGAGCTCGCGGTTCATCTCGATCAATGCCTGATTCTTTGCCGATAGCGACGCCACCAGGCGCTGGTTCTCGTTGACCAGCCGATGCTGGCGCAGCAGGTTCTCGACGGCGAGCAGCAGCGCAGTCTCATCCCAGGGCTTGTTGATGTAGTGATTGAGGTGCGCGCGGTTGATGGCGTCGATCACCGCATCGAGGCCGGCCTGGCCGGTCAACAAGATCTTGGTCGTCGAAGGCAATCGACGATCGACGATCTCGAGCAGCTCGACGCCCTTCATGCCCGGCATCAACTGATCGGCGATCACCAGCGCGATCGATTCATTCTCGCGCGTCAGCTCGTCGAACAGCGCCACCGCTTCGTCGCCAGACCGCGCGGTCGCGATCTGACATTCGTGCCCGAATCGTGCGCCCAGCTGCGCACGCAGCACGCGAAGGACTCCCTCCTCGTCATCGACGCAGACGATGATGTCGCGATGCTTCACGCGGCGACCTCCGGCGGCGCGAGGATCGGAAGCTTCACCTCGAACACGGTCCGGCCGGGCCTCGACTCGCAGCGCAGCTCGCCACCGTGCTTGTCCACGATCTGCTTGGAGATCCACAGCCCGAGCCCGGTGCCCTCGCCTTTGGACTTGGTGGTGAAGAATGGCTCGAAGATCTCGGGCAGGACCTCTGGCGGGACGCCTGCACCGTCGTCGATCACCCGCACCAGCGCCCAGGGTCCATCCACGGCCGTCTCGATCGAGATCGAGCCGCTGCTCGAACCCTTCGCGGACACGGCGTGCTGCGCGTTCTGGATCAGATTGGTCCACACCTGATTGAGCTCGTCGACGTACACCGGGACCTTCGGAAGGTTGCCGTAGTGTCGTTCCACCACCGTACCACGCAGGGCGTAGTGCAACAGCGTGAGAGTGGTCTCCAGTCCCTCGTGCAGATCCGCCTCAGAACGAGTCGCCTGCTGATCGAGGTGCGAATACGTCTTGAGTGCGCCAACGATGCGCTGGATCTGACCGATGGCGTGGCGCACGGTAGACGTCGTGCGGTGGAGATACACGTGGTCGGTGAGCGCAGCGAGCACCTCGGTGGCGAGCTGGCGCTCGTCTCCCACCGCGCGAACCAACGCTTCGACATCGGCGGGAGTCGCGCCGAGGTCCGCGAGCTCGCTGGCCACCTGTGCTGCATCGGCAAACGTGCCACGTGCGCCATCGAGCGTCGCGGTGAGCTCCCGCGCCGCCTTGCGCGCCGCGACGCCGGTTTGAAGCGGTCGTTCTGCGAGCGCCGGTGCCGTTTGCTCGAGATAATCGGCGATCGCGCGCGCGGCGGTCGAGCTGGGGGCCCGCGCCGCGAGCTCGGCGCCATGGCGGGTCGCTCGCGTGAGTGCGGCCGCGAGTCCCTCGATCGATCCGCGGATCGCAGCCGTCGGTGAGTTGATCTCGTGGGCGACGCCCGCGACCAGCAGGCCGAGGCCGGCCATCCGCTCCGACAGGATCAGCTGGGCCTGGGTCTGACGCAGATCGGCGAGCGCCTTGCCGAGCTCGGAGTTGATGGCGGTCAGCTCGGCGGTGCGCAGCCGCACCTTGCGGTCGAGCTGTTCGCTGGCCTCGCGGACCTCGTGGTAGAGCACGGCGTTCTCGACCGCCGCGCCCGCCTGATCGGCGAACGTCGTCAGCAGGTTCAAGTCGGCATCGGAGAACTGGCGCGCGTGCTCGGCGCGGCCGACGACCAGCACGCCGACGACGCGGCCCTTGCGGTCCAGCGGCAGGGCCACCAGCGGGCCCGGAGCCCCGGCATTGCGAGCCGCATCGCCGTGCTCCGCATCGTCAGCAGCGCGATCGAATTGGATGTTCGCTCTCGTCTGCTGGACGCGATCCGCGATCGCCCGCAGCGACTCGGCGGCTACCAGCGCCTCGTCAGGCCCGAGCACACTCAGCGAACCGATCCCGCGAGCGCGCGCGGCCGATGCACGCAGCCGAGGCTCCGGCTCGCTCTCGACCAGCCACAGCGCCGCGAGCTGAACGTCGAACGTGTGGGCGACAGCGTCGACGATCTTGCGCGACACCAGGTCGAGGTCGATCACCGATGACACGGCGCGTCCGGCGTCGTGAAGTGCGACGATCTCTCGCATGCGCGCGGCGAGTCGAGCCTGGTTGTCCTTCAACGTCGCGGTCATCTGGTTGAACGCGTTCGCCAGCTCCGACAGCTCGTCGCCCGACGAGATATCGATCTGTTGATCCAGGTCGCCACGCGACACCGCGATCGCGCTGCGGTGAAGCCTCGCGATCGGCGAGCTCAGCCGGCGCGCCCAGAACACCGCCAGGACCAGCGCAAATGCCAGTGCGCTGGCTCCGCCTGCGATCAGCGAGCGCAGCGCCAGCCGCTTGGTCGCGGCGAGTGGCTCGGCATCCACCGCGACCCCGAGCACACCGACCGGTCGCTTCTGGCGGTCGAGCAGCCCGGTCAACGCCATCTCGTAGCTACCGGTGGGGACCTCCACCTTGCGCACGACCCGCTCGCCGTCGATCACGCGCGCGCGATCTCGGTCCGTGATCGCCATCGGATCGCCGCGCTGGCCCAGGCTCGAGCGAAAGGTCGCCGCGAGTCGTCCCGACGGCCCGCCCAGCAACACATCCGCCGCCAGCGCGCTCTTGATGCCATCGGCGAACGCACCGTCGAGCGGGCTCGTCAGCACCAGCACGCCGCGCAGCACCAGGCCATCGTTGAGCACCGGCGACATCGCGCGCACGACCACCTGATCGCCGACCGGCACCAGCGAGACGTCGCGGCTCCACGCCCGGCCGGCGGCGATCATCGGATCGTCTGGGCCGATCCCGACGTGCGCGAATCGCGCGTCGCCGCCTCCGATCACCCGATCGAGCAGAGGCCGGCCGTCGATATCGAACAGCTGAAGTCGCGCCGAGGCCACGTGCGGCGCCTCGCGCGACAGCCAGGTCTCGACTGCATCGTGGCCACCGTCGATCGCCTCGGCGAGGTCGACCGATTCCGACAGCTGGACCGCTTCATCGCCGAACCGCTCGACCGCGCGCAACACCAGGTTGAGCCCGACCGTGAGCTGGCGATGCGCATCGTCGCGCAGGCCCGATTCGAGGCTCGACAGCACGACGCCGGTCGCCAGCGCCGCCACGATCAACACCGGCAGCAGCGCACCAAACACCATCGCGAGCACCAGCTTGGAGCGCAGCGTCAGCCGGAGCGCCGAGGTCGGGGCTCGCGCGGTTCCGGTGGTCATCGCGACGCCCGCCCGCGTCGAATCAACGTGTAGATCGGATGGCCGAGCGGCGACATCAGGACGTCGCCGATCTCCGCGCGCGCGGCGATCACGAGCTCCGAATGCGCGAGCGGCACCCACGGCGCGTCGTCGGCGATCTGATCCTGGATCGCCGCGTACAGCCCCGAGCGGGTCGGAACGTCGCGGGTCGCCTGGGCCTGCGCGAGCAACGAATCCACGCCGGGATTGCGATAGAACGCGATGTTGTTCGCCGAGCCGCGCGTCGCTCCATCGGAGTGAAACAGCACGTACAGGAAGTTGTCCGGATCACCGGTCTCACCGATCCAGCCAAACAACGCGAGATCGTGGGCCCCCGCGTTGATCGACGCGCGATGTGCGGCGTACGGCTGCAACACCAGCTCGGTCTTGATGCCGACCTGGGTGAGCGCGCTCTGGATCAGCCGCGCGACGCGCTCGGGTTGCGACAGATACGCGCGCGGGGTCGATGGTGCGTAGAGCTTGAACGTCGCGTTGGGATCGAACCGATGATCGGCCGCGGCCTCCGCGAGCAGCGCGCGGGCACGCGCCGGGTCGAACTCGTACGTGATGCGCGGCGTGTGATGGCCCCACTGGGTAGGCGGCAACGGGCTATCGGCCGCGACCGCGCGCCCCTGGAACGCGAGCTTGACGATCGGCAGCTTGTTGATCGCGTGACTCACCGCTCGTCTCACCCGCACGTCATCGAACGGCGGCCGCTCGAGATTGAACGCCAGGTAGGTGACGTCGTTGGCAGGCGCGAGGTGCAGGTCGAGATCGGGATGCAGCTCGACGAATGGCTGCTCGTCGGGGAGCACCGGCGTCGCGATGTCGACCGAGCCCGATTCGAGATCGACCACGCGCTGGCGGTCGTCGGCGACGACCCGGAACACGATCCGCTCGAGCTGCGGCTTGGTGTCCCAATAGGCCGGGTTTCGGCGGGTCACGACGTACGCCCCGGGGCTCCAGGTCTCGAGCTCGAACGGCCCCGTTCCGACGGGATTCACCTTGAACGCATCGCCGTGGTGAACGACCGCGGTCGGCGACACGATCGGAAACCGCGCGAGATCGGCAAGCAGCGGTGCGTACGGCCGCGCGATGTGGATCTCGACCGTCGACGCGTCGAGCGCGACGACGTCGGTGACGTCCTTGAGCAGCGCTCGCCAATAGGCCCCCGCCGGCCCCACGTAGTGCGGATGCTTGGGGTCGAGCAGGCGATCGAACGAGAACACCACCGCCGCGGGATCGAGCGCGGTCCCATCGTGAAACGTGACGCCCGGCCTGATGACGAACCTCCAGCGAAGGCTGTCCGGCGATACGGTCCACGAGGTCGCCAACCCCGGCACGACCTCGGTGGTTCCGCGCTTCCAGCGCACCAACCCCTCGAACAACAGCCCGGCGACCTCGAGCGATTCACTGTCGGTGACCAGCAGCGGATCGAGCGAGATCGTTCCGGTGGCCCTCGCCACCACCAGCGCCGTGGGGTCGCGACGATGCTTCAACGTGCGCTCGACGTCGCAACCACTCGCCAGTAGCCCGCCGGCCAGTACGACCAGGCCCAAGCCGGCCAGGCACCTCATCGCCGGCAAGCCTACCACCCCCCAGCCGCGACGATGCAGCTCGAGCCGCTCGTTGACTCTCGGCTTTCGCTGACTTAGCGTCTGCCCCTCATCGCGTTCCTGCTGAATCTGGGAACGAGGTCACCGTCGAAGGGAAACCGTTCGTCCATGCCCCTGCCCTACGTCTGCGTACCTCTCGTGATCGCCAGCCTGCTCGCGGGTTGTGACATGGGCCAGTTCACCGTCAACACCACCTCGAAGGTGCTCGCCCGCGCGCAACCGGCGCTGCAGCAAGAGTCGGACTACGAGCTCGCCCGCCAGGCGCTGCCGGGTGCGCTCAAGACCATCGAGGGGTTCTGGATCATCGATCCCGAGAACGAGCGGCTGATCCGCATGCTCACCGAGGGCTATTGCCAGTACGGCGCCGCGTTCGTCGAGGATGACTGGGAAGCGGCGAAGCTCGCCCACGATCTCGAGGCGGTCGACTATCACAACATGCGCAGCACCCACATCTTCACGCGGTGCCTCAACTACGCGCTCAAGGCGCTCGGTCCGCGCTGGCAAAAGGACATCTTCGGACAGCCCGAGGTGGTCGCGAAGCTGATCAAGTCCGCGGGGCCGGACGAGCGGTTCTCGTTGATGTTCGCCGCGCTCGCGCTCGGTTCGATCATCAATCACAACCTCGCGCGCGTCGAGCTGCTGGCCTACGTGTCGACGGTGCAACAGATGTTCGAGCGGATCATCGAGATCGACAAGCAGCACCCACCGGCTGACAAGGCCCACGCCGCGATGCCGCACATCGCGCTCGGCATGCTGTACGCATCACGCGGCAAGGCGATGGGTGGCGATCCCGACAAGGCCAAGGCAGCGTTCGGAATGGCGCTCAAGCTGACCGGCAACAAGATGCTGCTCGCGCGCACCTTGATGGGCTATCGCGTCGGTCTGATCACCAACGATCGGACATTTTTTCATGACCAGCTGAAGCAAGTGCTCGAGACCCCGCCGTCGGTGTGGCCCGAGCAACGTCTCGCGAACGAGATCGCACACCGCAAAGCGAGGCGCTACCTCTCGAAGGAAAAGGAGCTGTTCTGATGAGGATGTTCAGCGTTCTATGCGCCGGCGCGCTCGCGCTCGGAGTGTTCCACCCGTCGGCGCATGCCGAATCCGAGCTGCGGATCGCGACGCTGGCTCCCAGCGGCAGCCCGTGGATGGTCGTGATCGACAAGGCGTCGGCCGAGATCAAGCAGAAGACCTCCGGTCGCGTCACCCTGAAATACTTCGACGGCGCTCAGATGGGCGACGAGCGCGACTTCGTCCGCAAGATCAAGCTCGGCCAGCTCGACGGCGCGTCGGTGACCTCGATCGGCCTGGGCATGATCGACGAGTCGATCCGCGTGCTCGAGCTGCCGATGATGTTCAAGTCGCCCGAAGAGGTCGACTACGTCGCGGACAAGATGTGGCCCTACTTCCAGAAGAAGTTCGAGAAGAAGGGATTCCAGCTCGGCGACCGCGGCGAGGTCGGCTGGGTGTACTTCCTGTCGAAAAACAAGGTCCAATCGCTCGCGGACCTCAAGGGCCAGAAGCTGTGGCAGTGGGGTGACGATCAGCTGGTCGGCGCGATGTACAAGAAGCTCGCGCTCAACGGCGTGCCGCTCGGGGTTCCCGAGGTCGATGCCAGCCTCACCTCGGGCAGGGTCACCGCATGCTATGGCTCCCCCGTCGCTGCGGTGGCGCTGCAGTGGTACCTGAAGGTGAAGTTCATGACGTCGATGCCGATGAGCTTCGCGATCGGCGCGACCGTGATGTCCAACAGCGCGCTCAAGAAGCTGTCGCCCGAGGATCGCAAGACGATGGAGGAGATCAGCCGAGTCAGCGCGAAGAAGTCGCGCAAGGTGATCCGCAAGGCCAACGAGGACGCGAAGAACACGATGACCAGCAAGGGCGTCACCGTGGTCCAGACGCCGGTCGCGATGGTCGACCAGTTCACCAAGCTCGCGGCGCAGGTGCAGAAGGAGCTCGTCGGTAAGGTCTACTCCCAGGAGGAGCTGGACATGGTGATCAAGTACCGCGACGAGTACCGGGCGAAGAAGGGCAAGTAACGCTCGCGTGACGCGGCTTCCGCGTTGCTCACCTCCGCCGGTGCCCCCTATAGTCGCGCGGTGACCGACGGAGCGGATGATCCGGACCTGCCACCCACGCGCAAGCAGACAGCGCTGCCGGTCGAGGACGACTCCGGTGGGTTGATCGAGACGCTGAGCTATCCCGACGACGGGCCGGTCTCGGCGACCGCGCGCAAGATCGACGATTGGATCGGCAAGATCGAGCAAGCCGTGCTCGTCGTGCTGCTCGCGGCGGTCGTGTTGACCGCGGCCGGCCATGCCCTGCTGGACCGACTCACCGATGTGCGGCTCGAGTTCAAGGATGAGGTCATTCGCGGTGGCACGTTCGCGATCGCCGTGTTCGGCGGCGCGTTCGCGAGCCAGCAGGTCAAGAACTTACGCATGGACCTGATCTCGCGCCGGATCTCGCCGGCTCGGCGCCTGATGGTGCGGATCGCGATCGGCGTGTTCGTGCTGTTCATCCTCGGGCTGGTGATCCGCGCGTCGCTGCCGATCGTGGAGAACGCCGAGACCGCACGGACGAGCTACGAGTGGTTCACCCCGCATCGGGTCGCCCTGGTGATTCCGATCGGCGCGCTGCTGATGTCGCTCCACGCGATGATCCACATCGTGATCGATGTCGATTACCTCGCGCGCGGCAAGACGCCGCCCGAGCGGATGCTGGCGGGACACTAGCGATGGAATACCTGCTGATCGCGATCCTCGCGCTGGCATTCATCAGCGGTGCGCCGCTGTTCACGATCATGCTCGCGGGCGCCGCGCTCGGAGCGATGCTGTCCACCCGCGGCTTCGACGTCGACTTCAACGGGGCGATCGACAAGCTATTCGGGACGCATCTCCGCGACGAGATGGAGGTGCTGTCCACGATCCCGATGTTCATCTACGCCGGCTACCTGCTGGCGGAGGCCAGGATGGCCGATCGGCTGGTTCGGTTCGCCAACGCCCTGCTCGGCTGGCTACCTGGCGGGCTCGCGATCGTCACCATCGGAACCTGCGCGCTGTTCACCGTGTTCACCGGTGCATCGGGCGTGACGATCATCGCGCTCGGCGGCGTGCTGATGCCGGCGCTGGTCAAGAACGGCTATCCCAAGAAGTTCTCGATGGGGCTGATCGCGGGGACCGGCTCGGTCGGGCTGCTGTTCCCGCCGGCGCTGCCGCTGTTCGTGTACGGGACGATCTACGGCCTTCAGCAGCTCGACAAGGACTGGGACACGCGGCGGTTCATGTTCGCCGGCGTGGTCCCCGGGCTGATCGTGCTCGCGATGCTGTCGGCGGTGGCGCTCGTCGTTGCGATCACGAGGAAGCTACCGCGCCAGCGATTCTCGGCGGCCGAGCTCGCCAGGAGCATCGGCCCCGCCCTGCCGGAGCTGCTGATTCCGTTCGGCGTGATCGCCGGCATGGCCACCGGGTTCGCGCTGCCCGAGATCGCCGCGCTCACCGTGGTCTACGTGATCGTGCTCGAGCTCGGCATCTACCGCGCGCTCAAGCCCGCGCAGATGTGGGGCATCGCCACCGAGGCGAGCGCGATGATCGGCGCGATCTTCATGATCATCCTCGCATCGACGGCGCTCACGGATGTGCTCGTGACCGGCCAGGTGACCCAGAAGATGGTCGGGTGGACCCAGGATCACGTCGAATCGAAGGTCGTGTTTCTGATCGCGCTCAACGTCCTGCTGCTGATCGTCGGGACGATGATGGACATCTTCTCGGCGATCGTGATCGTGTTGCCGCTGATCGCGCCGATCGCGCGGGCGTACGGCATCGATCCGTATCACCTCGGCGTGATCTTTCTGCTCAACCTCGAGATCGGCTATCTCCACCCGCCGGTCGGCCTGAATCTGTTCCTGACCAGCGTGAAGTTCCGGCGACCGATCACCGAGGTGATGTGGGCGACCGTTCCGTTCCTCGTCACCATGCTGATCGCGCTGGTGATCATCAGCTACGTGCCGGCGCTCACCGTGGTCCCCGAGGCCGAGCGAACTGCGCCGGTGAGAAACCTCGTGAAGCTCGTCGAGAACGGGATCGAGGAGAGCGAGGTCTCGATCGCCAAGATCACGCTGGTCGATGCAGCTGGCAAGCAGCTCGCGGACGACGCCGGCAAGCCGGTGGTTCGCTTGTTCGTCGACTGCAAGGCGATCGAGGAAGAGAACGCGCGGCGCAGGTGCCAGAAGCTGTTCTTCGACGTCGCGACGTGCCGGCCCGATCCCGCGCTGCAGATACCCGACCAGCTCGAGTGCGCGAACAAGGCGATCGCGGCCTGGACGGTCGACAACATGAACGGCGACGAGCTCCATCCCGAGTACGCGCTGATCACCGTGCGCGAGATCGCGCTGGTCGATGGGGACGGCAAGCCGCTGGAGTTCGATGCCCCCGTGCGCGACGCGGCCGGCAGGCCCGTGCTCGAGCCCACCGGCGCGCCGAAGACCGAGATGCGCGCAGCGGCGGACCAGGATGGCAAGCCGATCGTGAAGAAGCTCGCGGCGTGCAGCAAGCTCACCGGCACCCAGCGCGAGACCTGCCGCGCGATCTTCGTGAAGGCCTCGAACTGCACGATCCTGCCTGAGGACCCCAGCGACTGCATCGAGGAGCACACGGCCGACTGTCCCGAGGACACCAAGGACGCGTGCGTCAAGGAGCGCAGCGACAAGTGCGTCGCCGATCTGCGCGGCGAGTGTATCCGCGAGGCCGCCACCGAGTGGCTGACCGATAACCCTGACAAGGCGCTCGAGTGAACGACCGTGTCGGTCGCGACGATGGGACCCGATTGATCGGACGTAGCGAACAACGCTGTCTATCAGTGGAACGTCCCGACGTTTGACGGCGCGCGAGAGCTGTCTGGCGCGCTGACTTTCTGTTGTACTGGCTCGACAGTGGCTCTCCGGGAACCGGGGCTGACATGCGACGCGTGATCAGCCTTGGTCTCGAGATCGCGCTGCAGCTCTCGGAGGCAGACCAGATCGAGCTCCGTGCAATGTTCGTCAAGCGGCTCGGCGACGCGTATCCCGGTGATCCACGCGTGCGCGAGGTCGTGGACGAGCTCAACACCGCGAACTGAGGGCTCACCGCAGCGGGCTGTCGCGCAGCATCGATTCCACCGCGTCGGGAATCCACGCCGCGAGCCGCTGTTGCCACTGCTCGTGCGACTCGTCGGGGATGATGAGCATGCCAGGGGCGCGGCGGGGAAGTGGCACACCGGGGAGCTCGAGCGCGACGTGCATCGCCGCGGCGCCGGTGACGCCGCGACCGGCACTGCCGGTGACGAGCGCAAGCTGGAGGCCGCAGCCATCGCCGACGGGCCAGGAGCGTTCGTACACGGTCTGGTGCGGACAGAGGCGGCGACCTCGGGCCGCGGCAGCCTCGGCGGCGCGTAGCCGAGACGCGAACGTCGTTGACTCCACGGGTGCCCGCGCGACGAGAAATGCGGCGAGCCTGGATTCGAGCACCGGTACGAGGGCGTCTGCCGTGTGCTTCATGAGGTGCTCGAGCTCGGAGGGCGGCACGCTGCGCGCCCGTCCACGTGCAGCCTCGAGCGCACGATGCTCGTCGGCGAGCGACCAGCGGTCGCGCTCCGATGCCGGCGCGGCGCCGAGCCATTCCGTCGTGGCGAGTGATTCGTCCCAGATCGCGCGCGTCATCACCGCCGTGAGCTCGTCACACTGATCGCCGGTCGCGCGGATCAGCGCTGCCTCGAACGTTGGATCGCACTCGAGCTCCGCGATGCAGAGTGACGGCAGGCCCGCGCTCGCGAGCAGGCGTGACGCAACGACGATCGCGACGCGCAGGTTGTCGCCGGCAAACGGTTGCGCGCGGGTGAGTGCCCACAGCACGCGGGCGCTCTGGGTCGCGGGCAGCGCGGCGGCATCGGCAACGACGGCGCTCATCAGCCCGGCGAGCCGGCGCTTCAGCGTGGCGTGGTCCCACGCGGGCTCGACATGGCCGGCGGCACGAAAGCTCTGCGGCTGGCTCCGAACGTGACCAGGACGCGACGGCACGACGCCCCAGGTGCCGGTTACATCCGCACGCCGGGTCATCGGCAGCGCTCCGGTCACGGCGCGATGGATCTGGCGGAGCAGCGCCACGTCGACGTTGTGATCGAGGATGCCGGTCCATTCGGCCGCGGTGATGCTCATCCGCTCTGCTTGCCGCGCCCGCACCAGCATTCGCTGGGCAGGCGTGAGGTCTGCCTCGACGCGCCGGCAGAACGCGGTAAGTGCGGTCAGCTCCATGGCCGCCACGCATCCACCGCTTGCGGATAGGCCACCGACAGCCACCGCTCGAAGCGGGGGCCGCGCTCGGCGATCGGCTCGTCGCGCAGACACAGCAGCACCGGCACGGGAACAGGCGCGACCTGTCCGAGCGCATGGTCGCCCGCAAGCCGCAACAGGAGCCCTGCTCCGCCACACGATCCGCGGCCGAGCTCCGCCGCGATCAGCTCGAGTCGCAACGGCCACGGTGACTGGACCGCGATTCGCATGATCATCAGCTCTCCGCGAAGGCAGATCGCGTGACCTTGACGCCGCGCCCAGATCGCCAGCTCGTGGCGCTGCTCGGGCGACGGATTGCTGTCGAGCTGGGCCTCACGAGCGAGCGGGAAGCCGAGTGGATCCACCGCGCGCTCGGAGATGTGGAGCAAGAACCGCGCGGTCTCGCGCATGAACGCGGCGAGCTCCGTCGAGGACACCCGTTCCGCGCTCGCGCGTTGCGCTTCGACCGCGGCCGCCGTCGCGACGAGTGTGTCGCCGGTGGGCGCGGGAACGTGCTCGATCCACTGCGCGAGATCCTCGAGCTGCCGGTCGGCAAACCAGGTGACGTGCAGTTGCTCCGGCCCACCGCCAAACGGCTCGCCGGCGGCGATCCGCCGGCGCAATCCAGGCAGCCCCGCGCGATCGCGGATCACGCGGATCACGTGAGACGCCAGCTCGGGATAATCCTTACCGAGCCAATCCCACGCGATCGCGCTCGCCACCACGGGACGCTCGGCACCCGCATCGAGCAACGCGCCCAGGTCGGAGAGTCGCTCGTCGAACCGCATGTCCTCGCGAGGGCGCCAGCTCAGCTTGGACGCGTGTACGCGCAGCCAGGCGAACGTATACGGCCCGTTGTGCAGCTTGTTGAGTACACCAGCATCGAACGGTACGTCGGTGTTCCAGCGCTCCATCGCGGAGAGTTGCGCGGCCGTGAGCTGAGCTCGCGCATTGGCAAGCAGTCTCCGGGCGCGATCGGTCACCGTCGGCTCCTGCAGCGTTGTCACATCCACGCTGCGATTCCTCGCGCGCATTGGTCGGCGCGGACTGCAATCCACCGCGCAAATCGTGCTTCGACCGCCGCGTCGGGTTCCGCTGCGCACGCCACGAAGATGACTGCGATGGACTCTCTATGGAGCAGCGGTCCGAGTCCGCCGTCGTCGCCAAGGCTTGCTCCTACCACTGCGACGAGCCAGCTGGTCGTACCGCCGACCACCGGAACGATCGCGAGCTCGAGCTGAGCAGGGACAGGCAGCCTCGGCACCCATCGCGTACAGGACGGTGCCGGAGCCTCGCCAGCCGATAGCCTCGGCGTGCGAGCCGCGCCAGTCCGCCTGCACCTGAAGCCTCGCGCATCACCTGACCACCAACGGCGGAGCACCACGCTTGATCGGCGAGCTCGATCCACGTGGTGGCTCGTGCCTGGCTCGCAGGATCCCAGGTTGCCGATGCACCCGTCCCTGCCAACAGGGCGGTGCCGAGCTCGGTCTGCACCGCGTCATAAATGACGCGCTCGAGTGCACGGTGATCGTGGGTCACGATCGCGGTGATGTACGTGCTATCGCGCTGCTTCGACGACAGCACCAGCGGAGGTAGCCACGCTCGCACGAGGGCGAGCGACGAGAGAAATCGCGCGGTGCCGCCGTTGGCGTCGGTAAACGGATGAATCGATCCCAGGGTGTCCGAGATCCATGCCGCGCGCATGAACGGGTGGAGCGGCAAGCGCTCGACGGACTGCGGGAGCGTGCGAACGTACCCGCGCATTTCGTCAGGATCCGGAAATTGAATCATCCGGCCCGACCGGTGATGGGAGATCACCGGTCCCGATCGCAACGCTCCGGTCGCAAGGATTCGATTTACGGCGCCTCGTTCGACTCCAGCGCGCATCGCGATCACGTGGCCGTGCGCTCGCACCAGACCCGGTTCATCGAGTGGCATCGCCACCCAGCCCTCGAGCTCGGCGCCGTCGAGCAGCAGAACGTCGAGCACGCGACGTCGCAACCGATCGTCGGTGGGATCGTGCCACCAGGTGTGGCATGCCTGGCTCCACGCGGTCGCGCACACCATCTCCGGATCTTCGGCGCGTGTGAGCCACCCACGCGTGGCGACGTCTACCGCGAGCGCTACCGGGCGGTCGACGTCGAGGGGAGTGCCTGCCATCTCGTCAGCAGCTGGTCGGTGTCTTCGGAAAGCTGACTGTCACATCATCTCCAACCTGCACGCCGCCCTTTCTGAGCCTCCAGGTCACCGCACCGCGATTCTCGTTCGCGGTGGTGTCGAGGTTGAGTCCGCTCCGAGCGTTGGCCGCGACGCAGCTTCCAACCGCGAGGTTCGTCGAGTTGTTCTGTAGCGTGGGAATCACCGTGGTTGTCGAGCCTGGAGAGGCCGTTGTTGACGGTGTCACATGCGTCCCGTTGGAGATCGCCACCACGCAGATCTCGTAGTCCGCGAGCACGTTGTCGGGATCGCTCAACGAGATCAACGGATCGGCGGGAATGTTCGTCGTGGTCGCCGAGCACCGCATCGTGCGCCAGTTGACGGCAGGGGCATCGTCGATCGGCGTGATCGTGAACGTCGAGACATTGGCACCCGTCGGCGGTGTGACTCCGCCGTCAGCGTCCGTCACGCGCCAATTGAACATCGCGGAGCTGTTGGTGCCCGCCTGAAGCGCGGCGTCATCGGTCCCTGGATCGACATAGCGCAACTTGCCGTCGATGACGTCCTGCTGCGTGAACGTCGCGTCGGTGACGAGGGCCGTGAAGCCCCCGCCCTCATCCTTCTGCAGCTGACCGCGCGAGATCGAGACGAACGTGTACGTCAGCGCCGTGCCCTCGGCATCGGTCGACAACAACCGATCCATCGTGAGCGTCTCCGTGCCGCCCTCGGGCACGGTGCTGATCGGATTGTTGACGACGAGCGGCAGATCGTTGACCGGGGTCACCGTGATCGGAAACGTCGCCGGTCCCTCGGCGGGGATCGTGTGCAGCCCGTCGGAGAGGCTCCACGTGAACTGATCCATCGTGTTCTCGGTGCCGTCGTTGACGTAGCTGACGGCGCCGTCGTTGACCTCTTCTTGCGTGAACGTCGCGTCCGCGACGAGTGGCACTCCATCGCGAACGAGCATCCCGCGCACCGGAGCGGCGGCGATCGTGTAGACCAGCTGGTCGGTGTCGTTGTCGACGTCGGCCGACACCAGGTTCTGCGCGAGCGACAGCGTCCCGCCTTCGGGCACGGTACCGGCGTTGGTCGCGTTGACCGGAGCTTCGATGTTCTCGGGGACTACCTCACCGCAACCCGTCACCGACAGCAGCAGCATCGGAGCGAGATTGCTTCGTAATGCAACGAAACGCATCCGGGAATGGTCGTTCCGATGAGCAACGTCGTCAAGTCGTACAGGGGCGCGCGAATACCACCTTTCGTGAGACGGACAGCGTCCTGCCGTAACGGATTCGCAGGCCTCCCCGCGACCCGAGTAGCAGCGATCACGCTCGAGCCGACGCCGACGCCCGATGCCCGATGCCCGATGCCCGATGCCCGCCCTTGCAGTTGCAGTTGCAGTTGCAGTTGCACGCCTGCGCCCGGCGCCCGGCTCCGACGCATTGCCCATAGGCTTTGTCGGAGTTGGTGCTCGTCCATCACTTGACGTACAACCCCGGTGTGGCCGACTCGGGCGAGCCAAGGATTGCCAAGCGCAAGGCGGATCATCTGGAGCTCGCTGCTTCTGGACGCACCGAGTTCGCCAAGTCGACGCTGCTCGAGCATGTCCACCTGATCCATCAGGCGCTCCCCGAGCTCGCTCTGGACGAGATCGACCTCACCACCGAGCTCGTGGGCAAGCAGCTGCGCGCGCCGCTCGTGATCACGGGGATGACGGGCGGTACCGGGGAAGCCGCGACGGTGAATCGCGACCTCGCCCGCGCTGCGCAGGCCGCAGGGGTCGCGTTCGGTGTCGGTTCGCAGCGCGCGATGGCCGAGCACGCCGAGCTCGCGGCGAGCTATCAGGTTCGCGACGTCGCTCCGGATGTCGCGCTGTTCGGTAACATCGGCGCCGTCCAGGCTTTGGCCATGGGCCCAGCTCGCGTCATCGAGCTGGCCAAGCAGATCGGCGCCGACGCGATCGCGATCCATCTCAACTCGGGCCAGGAGCTGATCCAGGCGGGCGGTGATCGCGATTTTCGCGGCCTGATCGACGCGGTCGCCCGGCTGGTCGAGCGCGCGCCGTTCCCGGTGATCGTCAAGGAAACCGGCTGCGGGATCTCCCCTGCCGCTGCCCGCGCGCTCTCGGACGTCGGTGTGACCACCGTGGATGTCTCGGGCGCAGGCGGCACGTCGTGGGTTGCCGTCGAAGCGGTGCGCGCACCGGACCCGAACGTTCAATCGCTCGGCAACGAGCTGTGGGACTGGGGCATCCCGACGGCCGTGTCGATCGTCGCTGCGGCGCGCGCCGGCGTCACCGTGATCGCCTCCGGCGGCATGCGTACCGGCCATGACGTTGCACGAGCGATCGCGCTGGGCGCTCGCGCCGGCGGCATGGCCGCGCCGATGTTGCGGGCACAGCGGGCCGGTGGATCGGCCGCGGTCGAGTCGCTGATCGCGCAGGTGGTCGCATCGGTCCGGTCGATCTGCCTGCTCACCGGGTGCCGCCGGGTCGCCGACCTCGCCCACGCGCCCCGTCACCTCGCCGCGCCGCTGCGCGCGTTCCTCGACGACGTCGTGTCATGACCTGCATCGGCTGGGGAAAGATCATCCTGCTCGGCGAGCACTCGGTCGTGTACGGCTACCCTGCCCTCGCAGCCGCGCTCGATCGCGGCGTGACGATCGCGGCGGTGCCAACGCCGGCGGGAGGCTCGCTGCGGATCGACGTACCCGCGTGGAACCTCCGCAACAAGGTCGATGACGATTGCCTGCCGGCGCGCTCCCTCGCGGTGATCGCCGACGCACTCGGCGTCGGGCGGCCGTCGGTGTCGCTGGTCGGCGATGCGCAGATCCCGGCGGGCGAAGGCCTGGGCTCGTCGGCAGCGCTCGCGGTTGCCGTTGCGCGCGCGCTGCTGGTGCACGCCAAGCTGCCGCTCGATCTTCGCGTCATTCGCGAAGCGGCCGCGGCGAGCGAGCACCTGTTTCATCATCGACCGAGCGGCGTGGACGTCGCGCTGGCGACCACGGGCGGGATCGGTGTGTTCCGGCGTGCGAGCGGGCTGCGCTCGTTCGAGTCGGCACCGCTGCGCGTGCTGGTCGGCGCGACCGGAGCCCAGCGTTCGACGGCCGAGATGGTGGAGCGCGTCTCCGCATCGGTGAAAGCGATCGATGATGACTCACGGCTGCGCGAGCTCGGCGCGCTGACCGATGTCGGCACCACCGCGCTCGTCGCGCGTGATCTTCCCGCGCTCGGCGCCGCGATGAACCGCGCGCACGAGGTGCTCGCCGGGCTCGGCGTATCGACCGACCAGCTCGACTCGCTATGTCAAGCGGCTCGAGTCTCCGGGGCGTACGGTGCAAAGCTCACCGGCGCCGGTGGCGGCGGCGCCGTGATCGCGATCGCGCCGCGCGAGCGCGAACAAGCGGTGCTGACCGAGTGGAAGAATGTCGGGGTCACCGGCTTTGTCGCGACCGTTGGCGGTGGCGCATGAGCTCCGCGAACGCGCGCGCCTGCGCGAACATTGCGCTCGGAGGTGCCCGGTGAGCTCCGCGACCGCGCGCGCCTGCGCGAACATTGCGCTCGGAGGTGCCGGGTGAGCTCCGCGACCGCGCGCGCCTGCGCGAACATCGCGCTCGGAGGTGCCGGGTGAGCTCCGCGACCGCGCGCGCCTGCGCGAACATTGCGCTCGTCAAGTACTGGGGAAAGCGGGACGTGGCCCGCAACCTGCCCGCCGCGGGCAGCCTGTCGCTGACGCTGGGCGCGCTGGTCACCGAGACCACGGTGACGTTCGACGCCGCGCTCTCGGGCGACGAGCTCGTGCTCGATGGCAAACCGGCGAAGGCCGGCGAGGTCGCTCGCACCAGCGCGTTCCTTGACCTGATCCGTAGCGAGGTCAAGCTCGCCACGCGTGCTCGCGTCATCAGCACCAATCAGTTCCCGACCGCCGCGGGGCTCGCGTCGTCGGCGTCGGGCTACGCCGCGCTCGCAGCGGCCGCCACTGCGGCGGCCGGCGTGGGGTTGTCACCGCGCGCACTGTCGGTGCTCGCGCGCCAGGGCTCTGGCTCCGCCGCGCGATCGATCTTCGGCGGCTTCGTGCGCATGCACGCCGGGCACGCCGCCGATGGCAGCGATGCATTCGCAGAGCCGATCGCCTCATCGCTGCTGGACCGCGTTCGCATGGTGATCGCGATCGTCGGGGCCGGCACCCCCAAAGCCACCGGCTCGCGCGACGGCATGGATCACACGGCCGCAACGTCGCCGCTGTACCCTGCATGGATCGAGCTGGTGCCGCATGATCTCGCCGCGGCGGAGGGCGCGCTGGCCGCCGGAGACCTGGCCGCGCTTGGTGAGATCGCCGAGGCGAATGCGCTGGCGATGCATGCGTCGGCGATCGCCGCACGCCCAGCCGTCATCTACTGGCAACCCGCGACGCTCGCCGTGCTGGCGGCGGTCCGCGAGCTGCGCACGACAGGCTCACCGGCGTGGGCGACGATCGATGCCGGGCCACACGTGAAGGTGCTGACCTCCGTCGAGGCTGCCGAATCGACCGCCGCCGCGCTGCGCAGCATCGATGGCGTGAGCGACGTGATGATCAGCGCCCCGGGGGGCCCAGCGACGGTGACCGCGTGATCTCGACGGCGCCGCACATGCACGTCCTCATCCCCACCGGGCCCGTCGTGACCGCATGATCTCGACGGCCCCGCACATGCAACTCCTCATTCTCACCGGGCCCGTCGTGACCGCATGATCGCCACGGCGCCGCACATGCACGTCCTCATCCCCACCGGGCCCGTCGTGACCGCATGATCGCCACGGCGCCGCACATGCACGTCCTCATTCTCACCGGGCCCGTCGTGACCGCATGATCGCCACGGCGCCAGGCAAGCTCATTCTGACGGGCGAGTACGCGGTGCTCGACGGCGCCCCCGCGCTGGTCATCGCCGTCGATCGCCGAACGATCGCGCGGCGGCATGCCGAATCGGTGCGTGGCAGCTCACCGTTCTTGATGGCGGTCGCCAACGAGCTCGCTCGCCGTGGCTATCCCGAGGAGGTCATCCGTGCGTCGCTTGAAATCTCGGTCGACTCCAGCGCGTTCTACGACAACGCGATGAAGCTCGGCCTCGGTTCCAGCGCAGCCGTGACCGTCGCGGCGACGGCACTGGCGCTTGGCACGACCGGCAATCCGCTGAATCTCGACGAGGTGTACGCGATCGCCTCGGCCGCACATGCCAACGCGCAAGCCCCGCGCGGAAGCCGCGGATCAGGCGCTGACATCGCTGCCGCGGTGTACGGCGGCACCCTGGCCTACACCATGTCCGACTACTCGCCACAACCGATCGCGCGCAAGCGATGGCCGACGTCGGTGACCTTGCTACCGTTCTTCACGGGCGTGCCTGCGGACACCCCGGCGCTCGTGGCGCGCGTCGCCGAAGCCCGCACCGCCCGACCCGCCGCCGTCGATGCGGCGCTCACCGCGATCGCTGACGCATCGCGTCTCGCCGTTGCAGCGATGTCGGGGCCTGCCGACATCACAGCGACAGCCGTGATCGGTGCCTTTGCTCTCGCCGCCGCCGCAATGGATCGCCTCGAAGCCGCCACGCTCGTCGAGCTCGTTCCGCCGCAGCTCGCGGCCGCCCGCGCGGCCTTGACGCGGCTCGGCGGGACCGCCAAGACCACCGGCGCCGGGGGCGGAGATGTCGCGATTGCAGTGATTCCAGCCACTGCCGAAGTTGCGGAGGCCCGCCGCGCACTCACCCAGATCGGCTGCCCACCACTCGCCCTTACCGTCGACGACAGGGGCGTGGACTTGCGGGCCGGCACATCGTAAACACCAGGCTTCCCGTGTCCTCCCGCCCCTCCCACCGCTCGTCCCGCCTGTCCGGGTTCTACCGGCTCAGCGTCACCGATCGCCGCCGCCTGCTTCTCGACGCAGCCAGACTCTCGGGGGATGGCTTTGCCGCCGTCGATCCCGGCGCACTCGCGCTCGAGGTCGCAGACGGCATGATCGAGAACGTCGTTGGCACCTATGCGCTGCCGTTCGCGGTGGCGGTCAACTTCGTGATCGACGACGTCGACACCCTCGTCCCGATGGCGATCGAAGAGCCATCGGTCGTCGCGGCGGCGTCCAACGGCGCTCGGATGACGCTGCCACGCGGGTTCACCACGCAGGTCTCGGCGCCGGTCATGATCGGCCAGATCCAGATCACGCACGTCGCCGATGTCGACGCCGGCGCTCGCACGCTGCGCGACCACGCCGAGACGTTGATCGCGCAGGCCCGGCGGCTGGTGCCGCGGTTGGCCGCGCGCGGTGGTGGTCCGACCGCGTTCGACGTCCGCGTGCTGGCGCGCTCCGGCCCCGATGGCGGCGTGCTGGTCGCGCATCTTCACGTCGATTGCCGCGACGCGATGGGCGCGAACCTGGTGAACACGTTGTGCGAGGCGCTCGCCGATCGCGTCGCCGAGCTGGCCGGTGGCAAGCCGGGGCTCAAGATCCTGTCGAACCTCACCGATGGCCGGATGGTCACGGTGAGCTGTACGATCGACGACGGCGAGCTCGCGGGCGGAGGTGTCGACGGCGCGGAGGTCCGGCGAGCGATCGCCGCGGCGTCGCGCTTCGCCGAGCTCGATCCGTATCGCGCGGCGACGCACAACAAGGGGATCATGAACGGCATCGACGCCGTGTTGATCGCGACGGGCCAGGACTGGCGCGCGGTCGAGGCTGGCGCCCACGCGTTCGCGGCGCTGCCGAAAGCCGATGCCGAGGCCAGCACGCCGTACCGCCCGCTCGCGGTGTGGCGGGAACGCGACGGCGGCCTCGACGGCGAGCTCGCGATGCCGCTCGCCGTCGGCACGGTCGGCGGTGCCCTGCACGTTCATCCCAGCGCGCGCCTCGCGCTCGAGCTGGCGGGCGCGGAGCACGCAGATCGGCTCGCCGCGATCTGTGGCACCGCCGGGCTCGCGACCAACCTCGCCGCGTTGCGCGCGCTGGCCACCGAGGGCATCCAGCGCGGCCACATGGCGCTGCACGCCCGCGGCCTCGCACGCGCGGCGGGCGCGACCGGTGAGCTGGTCGAGCGGGTGGCAGCCGAGCTCGCTGCCACCGGCGAGGTCAAGGCCGACCGGGCCCGCGAAGTCCTCGCACGATTGTCCAATTCAGGAGGCGATTGCTCATGATCCGTCGGCTCGGCGTCCAGCGCTCTCCCGTTCCTGCCGTGCCGATGCCCGCGTCGCTCGAGCTAGGGGCCTGTTACAGCTACTGCGAGGCCCTGTGCCGCGCGCGTCATCACAACTATCCGGTCGGATCGATGTTCGCGCGGTCGGAGCTGCGCAAGCACATCTTCGCGCTGTTCGCGTTCGCGCGGGTCGCCGACGACTTCGCGGATGAGATCGCGTACGAGGGCCGCCGCACCCGCGAGCTCGATCGGTGGGAGGAGCAGCTGCGCGACGCGTATCGCGGGCATGCCGATCATCCGGTGTTCGTTGCGCTCGCCGACACCGTCGACAAGTTCGGCCTGCCGATCACCGAGTTCACCGAGCTCGTGTCCGGGTTCCGGACCGATCTCGAGCGCAAGCGGTACGCCACGTTCGATGAGCTGCGCAGCTACACCCGCCAGGCCGCGGAGCCGGTGGGCCGGTTGCTGCTCTACATCGGCGGTTATCGCGCCCCCGAGCTCCATGCCTATGCTGAGGATCTGTCCAGTGCCCTCGCGATCGCGCGGCTGATCCAGGACGTCCCCGCCGATTGGCACCGCGGACGGGTGTACCTGCCCGCCGAGGACCTCCGTCACTTCGGAGTGACGGAGGTCGACATCGCGAATCGCCGCACCACTCCGGCGATCGGCGCGCTGATCCGCTACGAGGTCTCCCGGACACGCGCACTGTTCGAACGCGCACGGCCGCTCGTCGATGTCGTCGGCCCCGACCTCGCGGTCGAGCTCGCCCTCACCTGGCACGGCGGTATGCGGATCCTGGACAAGATCGAGGCGGTCGGTCAACGGCTGTTCGCCGATCGGCCGCAGCTGTCGCGCATCGATAAGGCCCTGGTCGTCGCGCGCGCGATCGCGTGGCGCGGTGAAACCCTGCCGCCACGCACCCGCCATCTGCTCGCGCGTCTCATGCATGGCGAGTAGCGCTCCGGCGATGCCGGCGAGCAGCTGTCAGCGCCGCGCGTGCCGATTGGCGCGCTCCGTGGATTGACGTTGGATACCGTGATCGGGTGATGACCCCGGAGTTCACCGCGCTACTCAGCGAGTATGGACCGATCGGGTTCGAGAAGTTCGTGCGGATGGAGGGCCACCTCGATCTCACGCCGGTCCGCGAGCTGAGATTCAAGCCTACCGGCGTGCTGCAGACCGGCAGCGATCTGTTCACGCTGCAATTGCTCGGCACCTACGCACGCGAGGCGAAGACGTGGATGTGGGCGTGGGCGTTTCCCGAGCAAAACGCGGACGCGAGCACGATGCAGCTCGCCAACAACCTGCATCACTACGGCAAGCAAAATGCGATCACCGAGCTCACGAGTCCATCGCTCTCGAGTGCGCGCGTCGGCAGAGCGATGAGCTATGTCGCGGCCGGCATGTCGGGGGGCGATGGCGTGCTGTTCTGGGACTACGGAGATGGCTGGCTGTGTGCCGTCGGGCTTCACGCCGCCGAGCTCGATGACACCTCGCCGGAGTTCTGCCGTCCGATCTTCGAGACGTTCGCCGAGCAATTCCCCGAGTGCGATCACCGGATCGGTTGGCAGGCCTACGCGCTGCACTACCGGCTGCCGATCGCCGCCGACGAAACCGGCGCGGTGGTCGTCACCTTCCCTGGCGGCGGCGCACTCGCGGCGCGGTTCGACCAGGAGGATCGACTCGCTTCGCTGACCCACGTTCCGGTCGAAACGCCGGACCATCCCGAGCTGCTGACCGCAGGTACCCAGCGCTACGACGAATGCCTGCGAGCCAAGCGCCAGGCCGTCCAGGAATTCTGGAGCTCGTAAGGGTTACGCCGCGGCCGCGATCTCGTCGACCACGTCCTGGGCGTGCGGGCTGAGCGACACGCGATGGAGACAGATCGGCATTCCGATCAGCTCGAGTCCGACGCGGTAATCGTCGCCGTCTTCGTTGAGCCAAACGCCACGCGCGCGGAACCGATAGCTCGCCGTCCCCAGATCGATCTGCAATTCGACCAGCTCGCCACGTGTGATGAACGGCGCGTTGCGACAGACCAGACCGCCGAGCGACATCTCGATGATCTCGACCCGATCGTTGATCCGATCACCGCGCATCAGGCCCGAGACCTTCGTCGCTTCGCGGCGAAACCGCCGACCTGCATTCATGCGCAGGTCGTCAGGTGTGGGCGCAAACGACGATTCGATCGAGCTGACGTGCTCGATGTCGTCCCAGTCGAGGCCAACGCCCAGCTCGCACTTCCCGATCAGGGTGCGGTACTGAAACACGATCTCGACTAGCATGACCCTCGTTCTCTAAAGCAGGGCGCATGCCATCTGGCCGCGTGGGTAGCCCCCGGGTAACGCGCTGAAACTCCATCCTGCCCCGTGGGTGGCGTCAACCGGGGGTCCGGGTGGCTCGTCACCACCGTGGGAGGCTTTTCACAAGGCTCCGATGTATGCCTGACAGCTCCAACCGCGCATGGATTGGAGTATCCAGTGGACATGGACCTGTTCGCCCAGAGTGCGGCCAAGCACCGTATCGGGCAGCCGTTGGCAGAGCGGATGCGACCGCGCACGCTCGCCGAGGTGGTTGGTCAGACCCATCTGGTGGGGCCTGGGCGCATCCTGTCGGATCTGGCGCCAGGTCGCGCCATTCCTTCTTTGATCCTGTGGGGCCCACCCGGGAGTGGGAAGACCACGCTGGCGCGGCTGTTCGGCGAGACGCTCAAGGCCGAGCTGGTCGCGCTGTCGGCGGTCGACGCAGGCGTCAAGGACATCCGCGAGGCTGTCGCAAAAGCTGCGCAGCGCCGCGATCAGTTCGGCGCGCGCACGCTGCTGTTCATCGATGAGGTACATCGGTTCTCCAAGACGCAGCAGGACGCGCTGCTGCCTCATGTCGAGGCGGGCACGGTGACGCTGATCGGTGCGACCACCGAAAATCCCAGCTTCGGCGTGGTCGCCGCGTTGTTGTCGCGTTGCCGGGTGGTGCGGCTCGAGCCGCTCTCGGACGCGGATCTCACCGGCCTGGCGCGCCGCGCGGTGGACGATCGCGAGCGCGGGCTCGGTGCACTCAGCGTGACGCTCGACGACGATACGGTCGCGCAGCTGGTCGCGGCCGCGGGTGGCGATGCGCGCCGTATGTACTCGATCCTCGACGTCGCGGCGGATCTCGCGCGCAGGGCCAACGGCGATGCGCCTTCGGCGGCGATCACGGCCGCGCACATCGCCGAGGCCGCGCAGGGCCGCAATCTCCTGTACGACAAGGCCGGCGACGAGCACTACGGCGTGGTCTCGGTGTTCATCAAGAGCATGCGCGGATCCGATCCCGACGCGGCCGTCTACTGGATGACGCGCATGCTCGAGGCCGGCGAAGATCCCAGATTCGTGCTGCGCCGGATGGTGATCTTCGCGTCCGAGGATATCGGCAACGCCGATCCACAAGCGCTGGTCGTCGCGGTGTCGGCGCTACAGGCGGTCGAGCTGGTCGGACTGCCCGAGGGTGTGCTGCCGATGACCCAGGCCGTCACGTATCTCGCGCTCGCGCCAAAATCGAACACCGCGCTCACTGCGTACGCCGCCGCTCGCAAGCTCGTGCGGGAGCGAGGTGCGCTGCCCGTTCCAGCGCGCTATCGGCCCGGCTCGACCGCGCTCGATCGCGCGATCGGCCATGGCGAGGGCTACAAGTACCCTCACGACTTCGAGGGCCACTACGTGGCCGAGGACTACCTACCCGACGAGCTGGTGGGTGCGAAGATCCATGCGCCGAGCACATCCGGGTTCGAGGCCGAGCTCGCCGCTCGCCAGCGCGCGATCGAAGCCAAGAAGCGGGACCGCAGTTGACACCTGCCGCCGGAACTTGCCTGTTTCGGTGGATGCTGGCGTTCACGGTTGCGTGATATCGACGAGCATGTCGATGCGCAATCTCCTGATCGGTATCGCCCTGGCGTTCGGGTGCGGCGGGGACGAGAACAGTTGCGAAACCGTGAATCAGCGGATCTGCGACCTCGCTTGCGACTGCACCGCAGGATCGGAGTGCAAGCTCAGCACGGGACCGGCCACGGCGACGCACAACAATGCAGCCGATTGCAGGGCGTTCCAGGTGACCTTCGGGTGCAGCCAGGAAACCACGGTCGACTTCGAGATGTGCAACGCGGCGCTCGACACCGCGACGTGCGCCAACGATGCGCTGCAGCTGCCGGCCGTTTGCGGCTTCGGCTTCTGAACATGGACGCATTGTCCGAGATCCAACGTCGCCCGATGGCGCGACGCGATGCGGGTCAACGCGTAGTGCGAGTTACGCCAGTCGGATCCAGCGCGCCTTCGCCTGCTCGATCTTGCCCCCGAACGACGGCGGGAAGTGACGGAGCACGTAGGCGAACGCTTGCTGGATCAGCTCGCGATCGATCTCCTGCGGCACTTCCATGTTCTGGTCGTCGTGGTTGGGGCGAACACCGAGCCTGACGATCTCGGTCAGCCGCAACACGTGGAGGCGATTCACGAACAGTGCGTGCGCGATGCCGAGGAACAGCTCATCAGCGACAGAGGGGTCCAGGGCGGCCATTGGAAGGACCGTACCTATCACAGCCTGCACCGTGGTTGCTACCCGGATCGTTCGTACGCAGTGTCGCGATGTCCGCTACGTGGACCGCGCATGTATCGAAGATCTCAACGTTTGGTTGCTGTCTTCAGGCCGATGAGCCGGGCGTTTGGGGTGATCGAGTAGCCCTGCACGCCGACCGTCGAGATCACCACGTTGTCCTCGTGCCACAGCGGGATCATCGGAACGTCGAGGGCGACCTGGCGCTGGACCTCATCGTACATCTGCTTGCGGCGGGTACGGTCGAGCTCGCGCCGCCCGGCGGTCGTCAGGCGATCGACCTCCGCGTTGCGATACCGCCAGCGATTCATGCCATCGAGCTTGGTGGCGGTTGGAATCCGTGACGAGTGGAAGAACGTGAAGTAGTAGTCCGGCTCGCTGACCTCACCGGTCTGCAGCGAGGCGAGCTCGTAGCTGCCTTTTTTCACGTCGGTGAAGAACGTCTGAAACTCGAACGATCGCACGTCCACCGCGATGCCGACACGAGACAGCTGCGACGCGATCACGCGGGCCACCGCGACGCGAAACGCATCCGAGCTGGTCTTGTAGACCAGCCGGAAACGGGGCAGCGGACCGTCCCCATCGGGATCCGGCCGCCCTGCCTCATCGAGCAACGCGGCCGCGCGCGTCAGGTCGTGGTTCCACACCGCGACGTTCGGGTTATAGGCCCAGTGACCCGGCGCGATCAGCCCGGTAGCGAGCCGTGCATGGCCGCCGTACATCGCCGAGATGATCGCGGGCCGATCCAGCGCGAGCGCGATCGCCTGGCGCACCCGACGATCGCGGAGCACCGGGTGGTCGTTGTTCATCATCAGGTAGGTCAGGATCACGCTCGGTCCCGATGCGAGCGTCAGATTTGGACGCTGGCGGACGTCGTTGGCGAGATCGAGCCGCACCGCGTTCTGGATGAGATCCGCGGACCCGCCCGCAAGCATCAACAGCCGCGCGGATGCGTCACCGACGAACTTGATCTCGACGTGCGGCATCCTCGGCTTGTCTCCGAAATAGTGCGGATTGGCATCGAGCAACACGTGGGTCGTCGTCAGCTCGCGCACGACGTACGGCCCTGCCCCCGCGTGGATGCCGCGGCGGATCGTTCGCTCCGACATGATTCCAAAATCGATGTCGGTCATGAACGTCGCCAGCGGTGCGTGAAGCCGGAACGTGACCACACCAGGCCTGGTGACCTCGACCGACCGGAATCGCTCGGTGAATCCGTTGAGGAAGTTGCTCTTGGTCGCCGGATCGAGCACCGAACGGTAGGTGAACACGACATCCTCGGCCGTGACCGGATCGCCCGTCGAGAACCGCGCATCGGGCCTGAGCTCCACCTCCCACGTCAGGTCGTCGAGTCGCGTCACCCGGCTCGCGAGCTCCAGGCGCGGCTCCAGATTCGATGTGTCGACCGCAGTCAGGCCGCTGTACACGAGCTTCGATAGCTTGCTGTCGTAGCTCGGCTGCGCGAACCGCGGGTCGGCGCTCATCATCGCGGTCTCGATCAGCATCACGATGGTGTCGCGTGGTGTCGGATGGGATCCGCAACTCAACTGTGCCGAGCCGGCGACGGCGAGCGCGATCGCGACCGTGATAGCGTGGAGGCGTGGCATCTCGGGGTGCACTGCTTGCGGTGGTCGTCCTCGCGGGGATCGCCGTCGATGCCCCACGCGGACGTACGCAGGGTAGCGGCTCCAGCCAGGAAACGCCCGCGGATCCAGACGCCGACGATGACGGATCGGCAGACGGGATCGTCGGCGCACTGGTGGCGCCCACCGGCCCTGCGGAGCGCAAGCCGTGGGTACGGGAGCGCTTCACCGCGGCGCAGACCAACCGGCCAACGCTCGCTGGCGCGCGCGTCAGCTACGCGGTGTGGGACCTATCGTCGGGGGACCGGCTGGTCTCGCAGGACCCCGATGCGGCGATGAACCTCGCGTCCAACGCGAAGCTGTTCACCTCCACTGCGGCGCTAGCTGCGCTCGGAGCTGGCTTTCGCTGGCGCACCAGCGTGTATGCGGAACCGCCCGATCAGGTGGGAACCGTGAAGGGTGATCTCTACCTTCGCGGCCGCGGCGACCCGCTGCTGTCGGTGGCAAGCCTCGAGGCGCTCGCAGCCGAGATCGCGGCGCGGGGTGTCCGCCGGATCACCGGCCGGCTGGTGATCGACGCGAGCTACTTCGATAACGCCTACGATCCGCCGAAGTTCGACGAGCAACCCAAGGAGCGCGCCGCGTTTCGGGCACCGGTGGCGAGCCTCGGGGTGAGCCGCGGGGCAGTCACGGTCGTCGTCGCGGCGGATCCCAGCGGCACCGCCAGGGTGCGGGTCGAGCCGAACGCCGGCACGTACCTGCGCGTCGCGAAGAAAGACGTGGTCACCGTGCTCGAGGGCCGGTCGCGGCTGCGGCTCGAGATCAAGCCGCAGCGCGATCATCTCGCGATCGAGATCACCGGCCAG
The DNA here is from genome assembly GCA_050187075.1 of Kofleriaceae bacterium. GTDB lineage: Bacteria > Myxococcota_A > Polyangia > Haliangiales > Haliangiaceae > JABFXX01. The sequence goes on from JBFWXW010000005.1 coordinate 31,934, forward strand.
GTCCGCGCCGGTGAGGGCAGCTGGGACCTGCGTCGCCGGGTCGACGATCCGCCGCGGCTCGCCGCCGAAGTATTTCGGCGCGCGCTCGCCGAGCGAGGCGTGACGATCGCGCAGCGCGCGCTCGGGTCCGGACCGGTGCCGGTGACCGCGAAGGCGATCGCGGTGCACGACAGCGCGACGCTCGCCGACGTGATTCGCTACATGAACAAGCTGTCGGATAACTACGTGGCCGAGTCGGTGCTGAAGACGCTCGGCGCCGAGCGCAAGACCACCACGGGGCCGGCGACGTGGGCCGATGGGACCACGGCGGTGCAGGCTCAGCTCGCGACCATCGGCCTTCTGCCCGGCAGTTACCGCCTCGACAACGGTTCGGGGCTGTACTCCGCCACCGCGGTCTCCGCCAATCAACTCGTCACGCTGCTTCGCGCCGCGCACGCCGACTATCGAATCGGCCCCGACCTCGTCGCATCGCTACCCGTGGGTGGCGTGGACGGTACCCTGGTCAGACGCTGGCAGGGTCGCCCCGCCGGCGGCCGCGTCCGTGCAAAGACCGGTACCCTCGAGAAAGTGGTCACGCTCTCGGGCTACATCGGGGTCGACAGCGGCCACCCGCTCGCGTTCGCGATCCTGGTCAATGATGTTCCACCTGGCCAGCGCGCCGCTGCCCGAGCAATGGCCGACGAGATGGTGGATGTGCTCGCGGTGTACCTCGGCGCTCGGTAGCCTGCCTGTTGCGTGGGCCCTGCCGTTGCTGGCACTCGTGGACGGTGGTACGAACGCACCACGAAAAGGAGCAACCATGGCCGATCTCAAGGGCAGCAAGACCCATCAGAATCTCAAGGACGCCTTCGCAGGTGAGTCGCAGGCGAACCGCCGCTACCTGTATTTCGCCAAGGTTGCCGACGTCGAAGGTCAGCCGGACATCGCGGGCCTGTTCCGCGACACCGCCGAGGGCGAGACCGGCCATGCACACGGCCATCTCGACTACTTGAAGCGCGTCGGTGATCCGGCGACCGGCGAGCCGATCGGCGACACGGTGAAGAACCTGCGCGCGTCGATTGCGGGCGAGACCTACGAGTACACCCAGATGTACCCGGGCTTTGCGAAGACCGCACGCGACGAAGGCTTCGAAGAGATCGCCGAGTGGTTCGAGACGCTCGCTCGTGCAGAGCGTTCGCACGCCGGTCGGTTCCAGAAGGGCCTCGACGGGCTCAACACTAAGTAGCGTGAGTGGGTCGCAGACCATGAGCCTGGTCCGCCCCATCCTTCGACGCGACATCAAGGGTCCGGCGCTCTATGCGACGATCCGTGATGACTACCGGGCGCGCGTGATCGCGCTCAAACGTCCCCGCCGCATCGTGGTCGGAGACGTCGTCGCATTGGTGTTCGAGAACCGGCACACCCTCACGTTGCAGGTCGAAGAGATCTGCAGGGTGGAGAACCTGACCACCGACGAACAGATCTCGTCGGAGATCGCGGTCTACAACGAGCTGATGCCGACGGAGACGTCGCTCTCGGCGACGCTGTTCATCGAGCTCCCGCCCGATGCAGATTCCTATCTCGTGCTGAACAAGCTGGTCGGTCTCGACGAGCACGTCGTGCTCCACATCGGGGCGCACGCGATCCGTGCCGCGTTCGAGCCCGGCCGCTCGACCGAGGACAAGATCTCTGCCGTGCAGTACACGCGGTTTCCGCTTTCGGCCGACGCGCGTGCGGCGCTGCTCACACCGAACACGCCGATCGCCGTGGAGATCGATCACCCCGAGTATCGCTATCGCGTCGCAGGCTCCGAAGAGATGCGCGCCTCGCTCGCGGGTGATTATGCGTGAGGTGCTCCGCGCGCTCGCGCTGGCGTCGTTGATCGCCGCCACCGGCTGTGCGGGCTCGCAGCGCACGAGCTCCGGTGGCGATCGGTTCGAGTGCCGCGATCGCAGCGCCAAGTACGTCGCGGCCCATCACATGGCCGGGGAGCTCGGCGTTCAGATGGATTGTGCACAGGGTCCTCGGATCTTGCGGTGGCGCACCGACAAGTCGGGCGCACGGCAGGACGACTCCCACTCGATGACACCGGGTGAGTTCGACAAGGTGTGGCGAGAGATCGATGGCACCGGCTGGACTTACCTCAAGGACTGCACGAACGGCACGATGGGCAAGAACGACCCGATGTACACGTTCGAGATCAAGGACGACCAGAACAGCTCGTCGTTCCAGTGCCAATCGCAGTCGATGCCGTATCCCTACAATGCGATCGTCGATCCGCTCGACCTGGCGGCCCAGCAAGGCCGTGGCCAGCTCGGTGATGACGAGCCGCAAGAGATGAAAGAGCTCGACAAGAAAAAGGCCACTCCGTGACTCCGCTCGCGGGTGGTACGGCCGTCGTGACCGGAGCCAGCCGCGGAATCGGAAGGGCGATCGCCATCCAGCTCGCTCGAGCCGGAGCAGAGCTCGCGTTGTGGGCGCGCGATCGCAACGCACTAGCTGACGTGGCGCGTGAGATCGAACGCACGGGAGGGCGCGCGGTCCCCATGGTCGTCGATGTCACCGACGCTGCAGCGGTCACTGCTGCGGCACAGGCCGTCCGGCGCACGATGTCGCCGGTCCGCACGGTCGTCAACAACGCCGGAGCGGTGTTGCGCAAGCCCACCGCCGAGATCACCGAGGCCGAATGGCGGCGCGTGATCGCGGTCAACCTGGACGGCACCTTCCATGTGACGCGCGCCTTCCTCGAGGACCTGTCCGGCGGCGGGCGGATCATCAACATCGCATCGCGCTCCGGCCGCGAGGGCACCGCGTTACTGGCTGCGTACTGCGCCGCCAAGCACGCAGTCGTCGGGCTTACCCGCGCGCTTGCCGAGGAGGTGCGCGCTGCTAAGGTCTCGGTGAATGCGATCTGCCCCGGTAGCGTCGATACCGCCATGCTGCGCGAGGGCCTGCCCGACGCGAGGCCAGACATGACGCCGGATGACATCGCCGCCACCGCGGTGTTCCTCGCATCGCCCCCGCCGTCAGGTGCCCCCGCGGCGCTCACCGGCGCGTGTATCGACGTGTACGGATAAACTGAGGGCGTCAGGCATGGCAGACCCCGCACTCAATCCTGACGTCCTCAGTTCGCTTCCGCTGTTTCCCTTGCCCAACTGCGTGCTGTTGCCCGGCGGGCTGCTGCCGCTGCACGTGTTCGAGCCGCGCTATCGCGAGATGACCCGCGACTGCCTCGCCGGCAATCACTTCATGGGCGTGGCGCGGCTTCGTCCGGGCTACGAAGCCAGCTATCACGGGCGACCCCCGGTCTACGAACGGTTCGGGGTTGGCCGGATCATCTGCTCGGAAGAGCTCCCCGATGGCCGGTTCGCACTCCTGCTTCGCGGCGTGGCGCGCGTCGAGATCGCGCGAGAGCTGCCGGCCGACCGCAATTATCGTCTCGTCCAGGCGCGCCAGCTTCCCGACGCGTCGTGTGATCCGGCCGAAGCGCAGAACCATCACACGACGCTGATCAAGCTGTGCGATCGGCTGGCGGAGGTGATCGAACAAGGCGGCGCTCAGCTTCGTGACCTCGCGCGCGGCTATGACTCGCCCGGTGCGTGCGCCGACGCGGTGGCCGCGGCGCTGATCATGGACGCCGATGCGCGGCAGGAGCTGCTCGAGTCGTGCGATCCGATGCTCCGCTTGCAGCGCACGCTCGGCTACGTCAGCCATTTGCTGTGCGAGCTCGCGCCGTGCGCGGGCACCGTGAACTGATCCCGCGGCGGTTTGGTGGTCGTTGCCGGCGCGGAGCTGGCGACCTGACATAGGATGCGCACCATGCATCTGCATCTGCTGCGCATGGGGATTGGCGCCGTCGTGCTGGCGTGGGGATCGGGATGTGGCTCGAGCTCGGCATCGCCAGATGCTCCGCCTGCCCCGCCGTGTTCCGCGCCCACCGGAGCCGGCACGATGCACAACACCTACATCACCAGCGACGAGCTCTGGGCTGCATCAACGAGCCCCCACATCATCACCGGCAACATCTCGATCCAGGGCGCGACGCTGACGATCGAGCCGTGCGCGGTGGTGAGAATCGCCAAAGGGATGTCGGTCACGATCGGCGCCACCTCCGGTGCGCCCGCGAAGCTGATCGCGCGAGGCGAGATGATCGCCAACGCGGGCACCGATCCGACGCGGCGGCCCGTGGTGATCGAGCGCGCCGCCGCCACCGCGCCGTGGGGCATGTTGCGGGTGTTTCCGACGGGGTCGATCGATCTCGAGACTGCCGACCTCAGCGGCGGCGCCGACCCGGCGACCGCGCAGAACCTCGGTGGGATGGTGATCGGCAACGGCGATGGAAATGGCCAGCCCGTGGTCAAGAATGTTCGCGTCGTCGACGTGACGATCGAAGGATCCGCCGGCTTCGGAATCAACATGCAGACCGGTTCGGCGTTCACCGATGACTCTGCGAACGTGGTGGTTCGCGGCGCAGGCGCGATCCCGTCGGGCACCAGCATCGATACGAGCTATCCGGTCTATCTCGACGGTCCGGCGATCTCGAGCCTGCCTACCGGCACGTATACCGGGAACGCCAAGGACGAGATCTTTGTCGCGAACGCCAGTGGGTTGACGACCGACGTCACGTTCCATGCGCGCGGCGTGCCGTATCGGTTCGAGACCAACTTCTCGATGGCACCGACGATGACCTCCGACCAGGGCGGTCTGTCGACGCTGACGATCGAACCCGGGGTCACGATCCGATTCACCAGCGGAGCGCCTTCGGCAGCGTGGGCGATGACACTCGGGGTGTCCAGCGGCATGCTCCCCAACCAGATCTGGCCCGTGCGGCTGATCGCGAATGGCACGCCCGCAGCCCCGATCGTGTTGACCTCCGCAGAACCGACGCCCGCCGCAGGCGACTGGGCCGGCATCAAATGGGCGGCGGGGGTGGCTGATGGCAACGTGATGAGTCACGTCACCGTCGACTACGCAGGCGGTGACTCGGGCACGGTGGGTTTTGGCTGCGGCCAGTCCGACAATGACGCTGCGCTGATCATCCGCAACTGGCGGCCGGGCAATGCGTTCATCACGGAGTCGACGTTCGCGCACTCGGCGGCGGGTGGGATCGTCAGTGGCTGGCGATCAGATCTGGATGGCCCGAACCTCGGCGCCGGCAACACGTTCACCGAGATCGCGAATGGCTGTAACACCACGAGGTGGGCCAACGACAACGGCTCGTGTCCCAGCACACCGCCGATCTGTTTGTAGGCAGCAGCCGACGCGTCACCCATAGCCGTCGCGCCGCTTCGCGGCCGCACGCTTCTCGGCATCGCTGCGCGCCGCCGTGGCGCTGCCGACATCGGCGAGCCGGGTCTGGCCCGGATGACCGGGCGACAGCGCGATGTCCACGCGCTCGCCGACGTACGACGGGAACCTCGGGACGCCGTCGTCGGAGAGCTCCTGGTACCGAAACGTGATCACGCTGCCGATCGCAGGTGGAGCTTCGCGCTCGGCGTCGGAGAACCCCGTGCCGACGTTGAAGGTGATGCCGCCCGGCAGCTCGACGATCAGCGCACCGAGCCGCCCCTTGTGCTTGCCGGTGCCGGGCGCGTGGCCGATCACGCGCCCCTCGGCGTCGTGAAACGTCTTGACCTTGAGCAGCGAGCTCGATCGCCCGATCTCGTACGCAGAGCCCGGCCGTCGCAACATCAAGCCCTCGCCTCCGAGCTGCTCGACGCGCGCCAGCTCGGCGCGGAGATGCTCGATGCCTTCGCATCGCGCGTGGTCGAGCCACCGCGCATGCGGGGCGTTCGCTGCCTCGAGCAACCGACGCGCATGCTCGCTGCGCTGCTCGAACGCTCCAGCCACGGCGGGCGCGTCGAACACGACATACGAGAGCTCGGTCCACTCCTGCCCCGCAGCTCCCGAGCGCACGATGCTCGTGGTCCGCTGAAACTTCTTGCGGCCGACCCACAGCTCGCCGTCGAGGGTCTCCGCCGGCAACGCCTCGGTGAACCACGCGGGTGCGATGAACGTGTTGCCCAGCCGCGAGATGAACGCCCGACCGTCCCAGTACGCGCGGATCCCGTCGAGCTTCTCGCTCATCCACCAGCCGGTGGGATCGTGCTCGACCTCCCACTTGTGGGCGAGCAAGAGCGGCGGCGCGGTGTCCTTCTTGACCGCCGCCGTTCGGGTTCCGGAACCGGCAACACGCACGGGTGCGGCCGCGCCAACACGGGAGGTCTCGGCGTCGTCGCCGAGGTATCGCCGCAGATGCTTGCAGGTGCGCCGATCGATCGGCGCGCTCTGATTTCGCCACGCAGGACACGAGCACATGTACACGTTGCCGTCGCGGGTGAGCGTGTACGTGCCGCTGGATCCTGGAACCTCGACCGAGCCACCGTCTCGCAGGACGCGTTCGGACTCGTCGGGTTCCATCGCGGGCTACTTGATGACCGCCAGCCGCGGCGACCGCTTGGGCTTGCTGAGCACGTTCGACGCGATCTTGAGCGCGGCCTTCGCGGCGACGTCCATGAACCGGTGTGCGTTCTCCGAATCGGGGCTCGCGGTCACGATCGGAACGCCGGCATCACCGCCGAACCGGATCCGCGTGTCGATCGGAATCTCGCCGAAGAACTCGGTCCCGACCTCCTGCGCCAGGCGCTTTCCCCCGCCGTGGCTGAAGATCTCGTCGGTATGGCCGCAGGCCGGGCACTTGTAGAAGCTCATGTTCTCGACGATGCCGAGGATCGGGATCTCGACCTTCTCGAACATCGCGATGCCCTTCACCACATCGATGATCGAGACCTCCTGCGGCGTGGTCACCATCACCGCCCCGGCGATCGGGATCAGCTGAGACAGCGAGAGCTGGACGTCACCGGTACCCGGCGGCAGGTCGCAGACCAGATAGTCGAGCTCGCCCCACTCGACGTCGCCGAGGAACTGCTGGAGCAGGCGGTGCACCATCGGGCCGCGCCACACGACCGCTTCGTCCTTGTCGACGAAGAACCCGACCGAGATGACCTTCATCCCGTAGTGCACGGCAGGAATGATCCGCGACTCCTTGCTCGCGGACGCCGGCACCTCGGGCGCGCCCAGCATCGTCGGCACCGACGGACCAAACACGTCCGCATCGAGCAGGCCGACCTTGGCTCCCGTGCGCGCAAGCGAGAGCGCGAGGTTGACCGCGACCGTCGACTTGCCCACGCCGCCTTTACCTGCAGCCACCGCGATCACGTTCTTGACGCCCTTGAGCATCGCCTTGTCGCTCGGCGCGGGCTGATACGCGGTGGCGACGTCCGCGATCACGCTGACCTGCTTGGCGCCGGTCGCCTTCACCGCGGTCTCGATCCGCGTGATCAGCTCGCGACGCAGCGGTAGCGGATACGCGTGGGTCGGGATGTCGAGCTTGACCAGCACGTCGTTGCCCGAGATCTCGATGCCGCGCAGCACGCGGTACGACACGATGTCGTGACCGAGTGCAGGATCGACCACCTTGGCGAGAGCTTCCTTGACGCTGGCTTCGTTCATCACAGTCCTGGGTCCTAGGCGATATGTCCGAGCTTGGTCTTCTTGGTGTCGAGATAGCTCTCGCTGTGCTCGCTCGCATCGACCCAATGCGACTCGTGCGCCTCGATCGTGACGCCGGCTGCCTGAAGCCCCGCGATCTTCTGCGGGTTGTTGGTCATCAGCCGTACGCTCGAGACGCCGAGGTCGTGGAGGATCTTCGCGGCCAAATCGTACGATCGGAGATCCGCGTCGAACCCCAGCGCGAGATTCGCATCGACGGTATCGGCGCCATCGTCTTGCAGCTGGTACGCGCGGATCTTGTTTCCTAGCCCGATCCCGCGGCCCTCTTGCACCAGGTACACGAGCACCCCGCGGCCCTCCTGGCTGATCCGCGCGAGCGCTGCATCGAGCTGCCCGCGGCAATCGCAGCGCAGGCTGCCGAGGACCTCGCCGGTGAAACACGACGAATGCACGCGGGTCAGCACCGCGGCGCCGATCGGTTCGCCCAGCACCATCGCGATGTGCTCCTCGATCCGCGGGCGCGTCCCCTGGTCGGCCCCGCCCTGGTCCGGTTCGCCGCGATCCTCGGTTCGGTAGACAACGAGGCGAAACTCACCGTGGGGAGTGGGAAGCCTGGCCTCGGAGTACCGCGTAATCATGGGTTTGTCGCGCCGGGCCGAAACGACTGCAGGACCGGCGCAGGGCCGTTGTATGGCCGGGGACGGGCGGCTTGTCAATCGTCAGCTACGACGCACCGTTGCATGCGGTAGATGGGCGGCGCGACAACCGGCGTTGGGCCACCTGCCGCGCGTCGTCGGCCGAGTTCGCCGGCCCGAAGCGCGATCAGCGTGGTAAGGTGCGCGCAAATGGCTGTGCGCCCCGTCGTCGTCTGGCCTGATGACCGTCTTCGCCAGCCTTCTGTTGCGATCGAGACCGTCGACGCGTCGGTTCGTGCGCTCTATCAAGACCTGGTGGACTCGATGTACGCCGAGAACGGTCTGGGGATCGCGGCGCTGCAGATCGGTGACCCGCGCCGGATGTTCATCGTCGAGCCCAAGCTCGCCGGCCGCGCCGAGACCGACCCGCCGGTGGCGTTCATCAATCCCGAAGTGACCTGGACGTCCGAGGACATGCAGGACAGCGAAGAGGGCTGCCTGTCGTTCCCCGACGTGTACGTGAAGGTGAAGCGGCCGATGCGCGCCAAGGTTCGCGCGATGGGCCTCGACGGCCAGTGGTTCGAGATCGAGGGCGAAGCGCTGCTCGCGCGTTGCTTGCTCCACGAAAACGATCACCTCACCGGCAAGCTCCTGGTCGACTTCGTCGGCCCGCTGAAGCGCCAGATGATCAAGAAGAAGATGCAGAAGGTGAAGGGCGCGGCCGCCGAGGACGCTGAGGCCTGACGTCGCTGGCTTGAAACCAGGTCGACATCGCCACCACATCGAGATGGGTCACATCGTCCTGGCGCGGCTCCTGCCGGCGACGGCGGGCACGACGCGGGTCAATGCCGCGCATGTCCCCGAGCAGCAACGGCCAGTACCCGCTGGACTCCACATGTGACCGGAGCTGCTTCCAGCGCGTGATCGCACCTGCGCCAGGCCGACTCAGCGCGAAGCTCAAACGTTCACGATTGAACAGGCGGAGCAGCGATGGATCCTGGCCACACGCTCTGCGTGCGCTCGCCAAGGCGACGGGCGGCTGGGGTACGGCCTCGGTTTGATGTCCATCTTCGAAGAAGCCGGCTGCGAGCTGCTCGGCAATGAACCGATCCATCTCCGACTCGGCATCTGCTTCGGTCCGAAATTGCCGGTGCCGCTCGATCGGCGGGTCGCCGTCGTCCTCGATTCGTAGCCGCAGCGTGGCACCGATGCGATCGATGGACCACGTCTGTGCGAGATCGTCTTGGCGAAGGCGTGGCACGCGAGGACATCATGCTGATCGGCCACTGTCCGTTTCTCCGGATCCTGTGGTCGCGCTCTTGGGCGCACCGGCAACTTCGGTTGCCACCCCCGATGTCAGCCGATGCGAGCAGACGAACGCGCCGGTTGACCGGCAGCTCGAGTGACCGGAGCGGACATCTCGAGACGAGCCCACGCACAGTTACGGTGGCACCTGCGCTGCACAACCCAGGTGGATGAAGCGCTTGCACGGTTTGATCCTCGGGTTGAGCCTGGTGGGCTGCGCCACCAATGGAAGCACGCCAGCTGGTGACGACGATGATGATGTTGGCGGCAAGGCCGACGGTTCGTCGAGCATTCTGTTCAGCGCCGAGGGCCCGAGCGAATTCAAGCTCGAGGGTGCGCTGGAGCCGGCGTTTCGCGCCGCGCACGCGGGTGAGCCCAACGGCATCTTTCCGCCGATGCGAATCACGGATCCGTTCCCCGGCAAGGTCGGCTATGGCGACGTGATGGTCGACGCCGAGCTCGAGGTGCGCGGCAACTCTAGCTTGCAGGAGTGCGAGTTTCCCAAGCTGAAGTTCAAGACCGACAAGCAGCAATCCAAGGACACGGCGTTCGACGGCGCGCGGAAGATCAAGATCGGCACGCATTGCAGTGAAGGCGGCGGCGGCGTGATCGGCCGCTTGAGGGAAGAGAAGGCGACCTGGCGTGAAGCCGCGATATACCCGATGATGCGCGCGCTGCAGATGAACGCGCAGCTCGCCAAGCCGGTCACGTTCACCTACCTCGACACGTCGACCAATGAGTCACTGACGCGCAAGGCGTTCATCTTCGAGCACATCGACCTCGCTGCCGGACGGCTAGGTGGCGAGCCGATCGACGATCCCGAACAATGGAATGGTGATCCCGCCGAGACGATGGAGATGCAGTCGATCGTTCGCGCGCACTTCTTCGAGGCCCTCGTCGGCAACTGGGACTGGCACATCAAGCTCGGCCCGTCCCGCCCGGAGGGCGGGCAGCTTTGGAATGTCGAAGCGATCACGTTCGGTGACAAGATCGAGCCGCTGCTCTCCGACTTCGATCTCGCGTCCGCCGTCACCGGGCATCTGATCAAGGATAACGCGCTCGATGCGCGGGTGTTGCCGGATGAGCCAGACGTTCTGGTTCGCCAGGCAGCGCATTATCTGGCGTACAAGTTCGGTGCGCAGTTCACCGACGACGAGCTCCACGCAGCCCGCGACCACTTCATCGCGCAGCGCGCCGATCTCGAGGCTGTTGTCGAACAGGTTTCGATCGACGATGAAGGGCGCGACAACCTGCGCGCCCATGTCGCCGCGTTCTACAAGGCACTCGAATCTCTCGAGACGATCATCGCTGCTGTCCGTTGAAGACCGCAGCATCGGCGAGTCGCTGGCAGAGCTCGATCAAGTGCACGCGCAGCTGCAAGGCGTCACGGTCGACGAGATCTACGGCTGCCCTGATTGCAGCGACGGCGGCGGTGCGTTGCGGATCTGGCGAGCTCAGGATCGACGATGCGTGGCACCTATCCCTGGTTCAATCCGCTGGCGTGCTCGCCGGCGCCGACGCGTCGGTGTGGAACGTCGCAACGTACTCGCGACCGGTACGGCGAGCCCACGACCACGATCTCCCCGGCGAGCGCGCTCCCGCCGGCTCGGTTGGGGCAAGATGTCCGCGCGTGCGTTGGCTAGACGAACGATTCGGAGTGACATCCGCGGGCTCGACGGTCCGCACCGAGCTCGTCGCCGGCGCGACCACGTTCGTGACGATGGCGTACATCCTGTTCGTCAACGGACTGATCCTGTCCGGTGCCGGACTCGCCCCGGCGCAGGTGCTCGCGGTCACGGCGCTGGTAGCCGGCGTGATGACGATCGCCATGGGCCTGATCGCAAACTATCCGTTCGCGATTGCGCCCGGGATGGGGATCAACGCGGCAGTCGCGGGCAACCTGGTCGTCACGCAACACCTCACCGCGCCCGAGGCCATGGGCGTCATCGTGGTCGAGGGCATCGTGATCACGCTGCTCGTGGTCGCAGGAATTCGCGAGCGTGTGCTCGATGCGATCCCGGACTCGCTCAAGCGTGGGATCGGTGCTGGCATCGGTCTATTCCTCGCGCTGATCGGCTTGTCGAACGGCGGCGTGGTGAGGCAAGGCCACGGCACGCTGCTCGCGCTCGGCGAGCTTCACGCCACCCCGACGATCGTGTTCCTCGTCGGGCTCGCCATCGCGCTCGGCCTCACCGTTCGCAAGGTCAAGGGCGCGCTGCTGATCGCGATCGCGGCGGCCACCGTGCTCGCCATCGCCGTCGGCGTGAGCCAGGTGCCATCGGCCGTCGTGTCGAGGCCCGATCTCAGCTTGCTCGGTGCATTTTCGTTCGGCTTCGTCGCGAAGCTCGGTGCGCTCGGTGCAGCGCTCGCGGTGTTCTCGCTGATGCTGTCGGACTTCTTCGACACGATCGGTACGGCGATCGGGCTCGGCACGGAGGGCAAGTTCCTCGACGCGCACGGCCGGCTGCCGCGGATGGATCGGGTCCTGCTCGTGGATTCGCTCGCCGCGATCGCCGGCGGGGCAGCATCCTCGTCGTCGGCGACCACCTACATCGAGTCCGCTGCCGGCATTGCCTCGGGCGGCCGCACCGGGCTCGCGGCGGTGGCCACCGGCATGCTGTTCCTCGCAGCGATGCTGATCGCCCCGCTCGCAGCCGTGGTGCCGGGCCAGGCGACCGCGAGCGCGCTGGTCGTGGTTGGGTTCCTGATGACCGGCCTGCTCCGCGAGGTCGACTGGCGCGACGCTCCTCATGCGGCGCCGGCGTTTCTGACCGCGGTCGCGATGCCGCTCACGTGGTCGATCTCGAACGGCATCGGCGCCGGCGCGATCAGCCATGTCGTCTTGATGGTGTTCGCGGGACGAGCCAGGACCGTGCACCCCCTGATGTGGGCCGTGGCTGCCGCGTTCGCAGTGTTCTTTGCGTTGAGCTAGCGCGCCGCGACCGGTTGTGGTTAGCCTCCGCGCGTGACCGACTGCGTGTTCGTTCGCGGCCTCGAGTTCGAGGGCAACCACGGCTACACCGCCGCCGAGCGACGCGGCACGCGCCGGTTTCGCGTGAACCTGAGCGTCGAGTTGCCACTCAAGGCCGCGGCCAGCTCGGATCGGATCGCCGACACCGTCGACTACTGGAAGGTGAGCGAGATCGTGGTCGCGCTCGGCACCCGATCGACGTTTCGCTTGCTCGAAGCGCTGGCCGGAGCGATCGGCGACAAGATCCAGGAGATGTACCCGCGCGCCCAGGTGACGATCGAGCTCGAGAAGCTCGCCCCGCCCTGCCCTGGCGTGCCGGCTTCGTGCGGCGTCCGGCTCGTGCTCCCGGCGGTGGCGGCGTGAGCTTCGTCTACCAGACGCCGGTGCGGTTCGCCGACGTCGATCACGCCGGCATCGTCTACTACCCGCGGTTCTTTCATCTGTTCCACATCGCATTCGAGGAGCTGTGGCGCGCCCGCATCGGTGCACGCGCGTACGCAGAGCTGATCGATCGCGACCGCGTCGGATTTCCCGCGGTGCGCGCCGAGTGCGAGTTTCTCGCCCCGCTGAAGTTCGGTGACACGGCGGAGATCGAGGTCAGCGTGGAACGCCTTGGCACCAAGTCGATCACGTTCCGCTATCGCGTATTCCGCGCCGCCGAGTCGGAGCCGGTGGCACGGGAGCGCACTGCTTGCGCCGAGGGGCGTGTGGTGTGTGCTGTAGTTGATCTCGCACAGTTCGTTGCCATCGCGATTCCCGAGCGCGTGATCGCGCTGCTGTCCGATCTCGTCGAGCGTGACGGATCAGCACTGGAGTAGGCGTGGAGTTCTCGATGCATGGAAGAAAACGCGCCACGCCCCAGCGAGCCCCCTTTACCGCCGCGGGCGATCGAGCTAAGTCCGTGTTCGATGCTTGAGCGTGACCCCAAGACCCTGGCGCGGCTGCAAGCCGTTGTGACCGCGCTGATCGAGCATCGCGTCTCGACCTCGCTGGTCGACGTCGAGCGCGCGCTCTCGCGCTGGCGCACGGGGACCCATAGCGCGCTCGCGGCACACGGGGCGGTGCTCCGCCATGCCGCCCGGTGCGAGCGCACCGTCGAACGCGTGACCGCTGCGGCCACCGATCGTCCCGAAGGGATCTTGCGAGACGCGGTTGATGCGGGGTTGATGACCACGGAAGAGTTCTACGAGCTGGTGGGCAAGCAGCCCCAGGAGGTCGCTTCGATCGACGCGTTGCGCGACGATGACGACGCCAGCGCGCCAGACAAGCGCCGCACGCTCGAGCAACTGCTCGCACGCGGCCCGGTGCTCGTTCACATCGATGCCCGGCGCTCCGAGGTCTCGGTGCCCACGCGATTCCGCGCTGACCCGAGCCTCGTGCTGCGGTTTGGCTACAACCTCACCCCGGCGATCGAGGATCTGGTGTTGGACGACACCGGGCTGTGCGGAACGCTGACGTTCGGGGGCAATCCGTTCCGCTGCATCTTGCCGTGGACCGCGGTCTATGCGGCGATGGTCGAGGGCGAGCAGCGCGGCACGGTGTGGCCGGAAGACGTTCCCGAGGACGTGCTCACCGGCGGCGGCGAGCCTGCCAGCGCGCCACCACCACCGGCGCCAGCACCGGCCAAAGAGGCCGAGCAGCCCAAGCGCGGCGGCCATCTCAAGCTCGTCGATTGATCGCCGGCGTTCGCGACAGCCCGCCAGCCACTAGAACGTGATCGCGATGCCGCTCGCATTGCTGTTCGGCGTCGTATGCGTAAACGGACTGCCGACGACCTGACTCGGCGTGTCGCCGACGAACTTGAACACGGCGACGGACTTATCGGTCTCGCCGATCGAAAGAAACATCGTGCCGTCGCGCGACAACACTTCGCAGGCCATGTCCGTGATGCCGCCGCTCTCCCACGGTGATCCATTGATCGGAGTGGGTGTCCCAGCGTCATCAAGAGAGAATCCGAGCACCGACCCCCCGTTGTCAGGCGCGAGATAGAGCCGGTCCCCGGTCACGGAAAACACGGGACTGTCGACGTAGCTGCTCATCGGTGGGTTCAGCGCGAATGGCGAGCCCGTCTCGGTCGCTTCGGTCGCTACGCCGGTAAGCGGTTCTATGTTCCACACTCCGAGCAGCCCCCCGATCAACGGCACGAACAGCTGATTGTATCCTGGGCGGATCGCGACGGTGGTACCGCCTTGCCGCGTCAGCCCGTCAACGGGAGACAGCGACCCATCGGATGCGATCGCGAACACATCGAAGGTCGAGCTATAGCTGTTGCCAAACAAGAACCGATCGTCGAGACCGATCGCCAGGGTATCGATCTGGTGCGTCGTCGCGAACGGCGAGCCTGGCACCCCGGTCAGCGCTCCATTGGACGCGACATCGAAGACCGAGATATCGGACGAGCCGTAGTTGGCGACGAACGCACGCGTGCCAGCCGTATTGGTCACCACGCCGAATGATCGGTCTCCGGTGACGAACGGCGAGCCAATCACGGGGGTCAGCGCGCCGGTCACGGGATGAATGTCGAACACGGCGACCGCGTTTGCGCCGGTCGCGAACAGCCGGCGCGTGCCCTCGTGGACCCAGATCGACTGAGCGCACCCGCCGTAGCCGGAGGTGGCAACACCCATCGGGGTGGGTGGAGTTATCTCGGTCAGCGTTCCGCTCGCGAGATCCATCGCCAGCATCGTGATCGTGTTGGTTCCCGCGTCATCGGAGTCATTGTTCAGGTACACCGCAGGACGCAGCGTGACGCGAAACGCACGCGGGTCAGTCTGGCCAGACTGGGTCGCAACCACCACGGGCGCCGCGCCAGGCAACCGATCAGGAACCACTGCGACGATCGACGTATCCGACCAGCTTGTGATCGTCGCAGCCAAGCCGCCGAATGATACCGAGCCCGCCCCTTGGGCTTCGCCGAACCGCTCCCCTGTGATCGTGATCTCCGCCGTGATCACGCCGGTGCTCGCGCTCAAATCGGTGATCGCCGGCGGCGGTATTACCGCGATGCCGCCATCGGGCTCGACCTTGACTTCACCGCATCCCATCACCGCTAGTACGAAAGCTACGCACGTTCGCGATTGTCCCATCCTGCCCAGAATACGACGAACAGATAGCGCTCGTCAGCCGACGCTGCGTTCCTTCTTGCGTGCCTCCGGGTTCTCATCGAGCCACGCGCGCAGACTCTCCTCGGTGATCTCGACGACCAGATCTTCCGCGCCGACCCTCGCCTGACATCCGAGTCGCGATTCCGGCCGGACGTCGAATGCCTTGTCCATGATGTCGTTCTCCTTGTCGGAGACCTCCGGCAGCGAGTCGATGCCCTCGTGTACCCAAACGTGGCACGTCGAGCACGCCAGGTTGCCACCGCACGCATGTCCCACCCGTGCGCCACACTCCTCCGCTGCATCGAGGATCGACAGCCCTCGCTTCACCTCGACCGTGATCGGCTCGGTCGACTTGGGGCCCTGCGGGTTCTGAAACGTGATCCGTGGCATCGCTCAGGCCCCTACCTTGCGCGCCGCATCGTCAACTGCGATGCCCTGAAACTGCGCGGCGACCGCGCGGTTCATCCGCTTCTGCGCGAACGGTTTGGTCGCCAGATCGAGACCTTCGATCGCCGCGCGAATCGCCAGATAATCATCCCCGGCGATCGCAGCCTCGAGCGCACCCATCGCGTGCTCGCCGGCCGCCCGTACGTCGTCGTCGAGCAGGCCCTCGTCATGGGCGAACGCGGCGCGCGTCGCGGCCAGGATCCGCTGCGCCTCGACCCGCTCCACCGCGAGGTTCCGGCGCGTCAGATCCTCCTCGGCATGGTCGAACGACTCGATCAGCATGCGCTCGACCTCTTCGTCCGACAGGCCATAGCTCGGCTTGACCTCGATCGATGCTTGCTTGCCGGTGGTCAGCTCCTTCGCCGTCACCTTGAGCAGGCCGTCGGCGTCGATCAGGAACGTGATCTCGACGCGGCCCATCCCGGCGATCATCGGCGGCACGCCGCGCAACACGAACCGAGCCAGCGAGCGGCACGCATCGGCGGTCTCGCGCTCACCTTGCACGACGTGGATGTCGAACCCGGTCTGGTTGTCGGCGTAGGTCGTGAACGTCTGGGTCGCGCCGGTCGGGATCGTGGTGTTGCGATGGATCAGCTTCTCGACGACGCCACCCATCATCTCGATGCCGAGCGACAGCGGAACGACATCGAGCAGGGTCACGTCCTGGCGGCCGGTGGCGAGCACGTCGGCCTGAACCGCGGCGCCGAGCGCAACCACCTGCTCGGGATCGAGATCCGCGAGCGGCGTGCGGCCGAACAACTCGGCCACGTAGTCGCGCACCACCGGCGATCGCGTGGATCCACCCACGAGGATCACGCCATCGAGATCTTCCTTGCTCAGCTCCGCGTCCTTGAGCACGCGCCGGCACGCCTTGCCCGTACGTTCCAGCAGCGGCTTTGCCCATGCCGTGAGATCGCCACGCGTGACCGGACGCTCGACGGTTCCGGCGTGCGTGGTCAGCGTGAACGTGGCTGCGGACCCAGCGGTCAGCGCTTCCTTGACGCGCCGCGCTTCGGCCACCGCCGCCGCGACCACGTGACGCTCGGCGGTCTCGATGCCGGGAACCACGGCCTGCGCGATCGCGCGATCGAGGTCGTCGCCTCCGAGCGCCGAGTCACCACCGGTCGCTTTGACCTCGAACACGCCGTCGATCAGCTTCAGGATCGAGATGTCGAACGTACCTCCGCCGAGGTCGAACACCGCGTACGTCCCCGTGCTGCCCCGATCCAGCCCATAGGCGAGCGCCGCGGCCGTTGGCTCCGCAAGCAATCGCATGACCTCGAGCCCGGCGAGCCGCCCCGCATCGCGCGTCGCCTGACGCTGCGCGTCGTCGAAATACGCGGGCACGGTGATCACCGCGCCTTCGATCGGCCCCCCCATCGCGGTCTCGGCACGCTGCTTGAGCTCGCGGAGCACCGCGGCCGACACCTCGACGGGCGAAACCTCGCGGCCGATCGACGTCCTGAGCTTGATCGCACGATCGTCGCCCTCGAGCTCGTAGGGCAGCATCGCGCGTACGCTCGCGAGGTCCTTCGCACCGCGGCCGATCAACCGCTTGACCGAGGCGAGCGTGTCGCGTGGCGCCTCGAGCGCACGGGCCTGCGCGGCCCGGCCGACCAGCACGCTGCCATCGGGCGCATAGTGCACGACCGATGGCACCAGCGGACCGCCGTCACCCGAGATCACGTGCGGCGTGAGGTCTTCGACGTTCGCCACCAGGCTATTGGTGGTTCCAAGGTCGATGCCGACGACGCGCGCCTTGCACGCCTCCTTGGCCTTCGATTGCCCGGGCTCTGCGATCTGCAACAACATGACTTCCTCAATCCTCGTCGAGCGCGGCGTCGCACTCCTCGAGATAACGGTCGACGTAGCGCAGCACGATCAGCTGCTGCTTGATCGCGGCGTAGTCGCCAGCGGCGAACAGCGCCGGCAGCGGATCGAGCGCGGCCTTGCGGCGAGCCGCCATCGCAGCCTGGAGCCGCGACACCTCGTCGCTGCGCCCCGCCTGCCGCGCCTCTGCGAGCTCCTCGCGAAGCTCGAGGATCTCCATCAAGAATGCTGGCTCGAGTCGCTCGTTGTCGGCGATCGAATGGCCAGCGCAAGCTAGCAGATACTCCGCGCGCGACACCGGCTTCTTCAGCGTCTGATACGCGTCGTTGAGCGCGCGCGACTTGCTGAGCGCCGCGACGCGCTCGGCAGCGGGCGCGCTGGCAAACCGATCGGGGTGGAGCTCCTTGCTGCGCTCGAAGAACGCGCGCTCGAGCTCGGACAGATCGAGGTCGTAACGCGGGGCCAACCCGAGGAGTCCGAACAGGTCAGGCCCCAGGCCACGCCCCGAGCCTGCCTCGGGACGATCAGAAATTGACGGACTCGCCACAGCCACACGAACCCTTGGCGTTGGGGTTATTGAACTTGAACCCGTGACCCATCATCCCGCGCACGAAGTCGAGCTGCATCCCGCCGAGGTACACCAGGCTCTTCGGATCGACGACGACCGAAACGCCGTGTGCCGAGAACACTTGATCGGTCGGACGAACCTGCTCCGCCCACTCGAACACGTACGTGAAGCCCGTGCAGCCGCCGCCGCGCACGCCGATCCGGATCATCGCATCCGGCGTACCGCGCTTGTCGCGCTGCTTCGCGATCTCCTGGGCCGCGGCCTCGGTGATCTCGATCTCGCGCGCGCCGATCTTGGCCGGTGCTGATGGAGCGGCCTGCGGTGGCGTTTGCGATGGGGCTTGGTTGGACACGGTGGTGCTCATCATGATTGCGACTTGGTCTGCTTCTTCTTGTAGTCCTCGATCGCGGCCTTGATCGCATCCTCGGCGAGCACCGAGCAGTGGATCTTGACCGGCGGGAGGTTGAGCTCCTCGACGATCGTGGTGTTTGAGATGCTGGCGGCCTGATCGAGGGTCATGCCCTTGATCATCTCGGTCGCCAGCGAGCTCGACGCGATCGCCGAGCCGCAGCCGAACGTCTTGAACTTGGCATCGGCGATCATGCCGTCCTTGACGCGGATCTCGAGCCGCATCACATCGCCGCACGCCGGTGCGCCGACGAGCCCGGTCCCGACCTCACTCGCGTCCACATCGGCCTCGGTCTTGAACGTGCCGACGTTCCGAGGATTTTCGTAGTGATCGATGACTTTGTCTGAGTACGCCATGGTGATTTCCTGGTGCGAGAGCCAGCGGGCTCGTTCAGTGCGGGGTCCATTGGATCGAGTTGAGGTCGATCCCGTCTTGATGCATCTCCCAGAGCGGCGAAAGCTGCCGGAGCCGCTCGACACTCTTGGTGACGAGGTCGATGACGTAATCGATCTCCGCCTCGGTGTTGAATCGACCGATGCCGAATCGAATCGAGGTATGGGCCAGCTCGTCGCCGACGCCAAGCGCGCGCAGCACGTAGCTCGGCTCGAGCGACGCGGACGTGCACGCCGATCCCGAAGATACGGCGATGTCCTTGAGCGCCATCAGCAGCGACTCGCCCTCGACGAACGCGAACGAGATGTTGAGGTTCCCCGGCAGCCGGTGCTCGAGCGAGCCGTTGACGTAGGTCTCGGTCAGCCGCGACGTGATGCCGCGATACAACCGCTCGCGTAGCGCCTCGAGCCGGATCGCCTCGGCACCCATCTCCTGCTTCGCCAGCTCGGCCGCCTTGCCAAAGCCGACGATCAGCGGCACGGGCAAGGTGCCCGAGCGCATCCCGCGCTCGTGACCGCCGCCGTCGATGATCGGATCGATGCGAACGCGCGGCTTGCGGCGCACCCACAATGCTCCGACGCCCTTGGGGCCGTACATCTTGTGCGCGGTGACCGAGGCGAGATCGACCTTGGACTTCTCGACGTCGAACGGGACCTTGCCGGCGCCCTGCACCGCGTCGGTGTGGAACAGGCACTTGGGGTTCTTGGCCTTGATGGCCTTGCCGATCGCCTCGATCGGCTGAACGACGCCGATCTCGTTGTTGGCGAGCATCACGCTCACCACGATCGTCTTGTCGGTCATCGCCGCCGTGACCTGCTCGGGCGTCACGAGGCCGTCCTTGGCCGGCGTCAGGTACGTGACCTCGAAGCCCTCGCGCTGGAGCCGCTTGCAGGTGTCGAGCACGCTCTTGTGCTCGGTCTCCACGGTGATGATGTGGTTGCCCTGCTTCCTCAGGTACGAGGCTGCGCCCTTGATCGCGAGGTTGTTGGCCTCGGTCGCGCCCGACGTGAACACGATCTCCTTGGCATCACCGCCGATCAGCGCCGCGATCTGCGCGCGCGCATGCTCGACCGCAGCCTCGGCGGTCCAGCCGAACACGTGGTTGCGGCTCGCGGCGTTGCCGAACTGCTTGGTGAAGAACGGCAGCATCGCCTCGACGACGCGGGGGTCCACCGGCGTGGTCGAGTGGTTGTCCATGAAGATCGGCAACTCAACGCCGGCTGGCACCGGCACGTCGATCTTTGGCTTGGAAATCGTCGCAGACATCAATTGTTTCCTTCGCGATAGAGAACCGTCACGGGGACGTCGAACGCCTTGTCGCGTTCCGTGTCGGCGGGACGCGCATCGGCGCGCCGCGACAACCCAGCGAACAGCGGCGGTGCCTCACCTCGGTGGTGTCCGTGATGATCGCAATCGCCGCATGCCGTGGGCGCATAGTCATCGGTGCAGGTCTGGCAGGAGTCGAGGTAAGCGACCGCTTCGTTGAGGTCGTTCTCGATCACCTGCAGCTGGACGATCTGTTCGCGGATCTGTGCGCGCTTCTCCTGGAACAGCGCCCTCACCCGCTCGGTTGCCACGCGGCCCGAGCCAGCGCCCTGGAAGTCGCGCACGAAACCCTGGATCTCCGCGAGCGTGAACCCGATCGCCTGAAGCTTGACGATCCAGTGGATGCGGTCGATGGCCTCGGGCCCGTACATCCGGAACCCACCTTCGGACCTGGAGCGCGGCTCCAGCAGACCGAGCTCCTCGTACAGGTGCATCGCGCGCACGGTCTTGCCGACCGCTTTCGCGAGCTCGCCTACGCGCATGAGCTTATCGGTGGATTCGTCCTTCATCTCTAACCCTCACGTATAGGTGAGGTTGGTGCCGAATAAAGGGACTATGGGGGCTTAGCGTGACGAGTGTCAAGGCCGACCCTCACCTTTACGTGGGGATGGGGTCAGACTCAACTTACGCAACTTCCGTAGGAAGTTGCGTAAGTTGAGTCTGACCCCATTCAGCTCGCGGTGGCCGTCGCCTCGAACGACCGGATCACCGTGACCTTGATCTGGCCGGGGAACGTCATCTCTTCCGCGATCTGGGCCGCAATTTCGGTCGACATCTCGACGACCGTCAGGTCATCGACGTCGCGCTCGCGGACATAGACGCGGAGCTCCCGGCCGCCATGCACCGCATGCGCGAACGCCACGCCGCGACGCGACGCGCCGATCCGTTCGAGATCTTCGACCTTGGCAGTGAACCCTTCGGCGAGCTCGCGCCGGGCGCCCGGGCGGGCCCCACTCATCGCATCGGCCGCAGCGACGAGATACGCGTAGACCGAGTTGCACGGCTCGTCAGCGTGGTGCGCGCCGATCGCGTTGGCAACGATCTCGGGCTCGCCGACGCGGCGCGCGATATCTGCACCGATCACCGCGTGCGAGCCCTCGATCTTGTGGGTCAGCGCCTTGCCGATGTCGTGCACCAAGGTCGCCCTGCGAGCCAGCTTCTCATCGAGCCCGAGCTCGGACGCCATCATCCCGGCCAGGTACGCGGCCTCGACCGCGTGCCACCACTGGTTCTGGGTGTAGCTGGTGCGAAAATTCAGCGCACCGACGAGCTCCACGATCTCGGGATGTGCCCTGGGAATGCCGAGCGTCTGAAACGCTCGCTTGCCGAGCGCGCGGATCTCCTGATGCAGATGCTCGCGACCGCGCGCGGCCCATGCCTCGGGATCCTTGCGCGCATCGTCGAGCGTCTCCGGTTTCTTGATCAGCTTGTTGATCGCGCGGCGAACGAATTCTTTGCCGACCCCGTCGAGCCCGTCGAGTCGGATCGCATCCTTGTCGTCGTTGACCAGCAGCTGCACGCCCGCCGTTCGTTCGAGCGCACCATGCAATGCATTCCCGTTGTCGAGCAGGATCGCCACCAGCTCGGGACCGAGCCGGAGGTGGTTGACCGCACGCTCGGTCAGATAGTGGTGGTGATAGCGGGTCGCCGCGATCTCCATCACCCGCTTCGCTTCGCGGTCATACGCCGGATCGGCCGCGCCCTGGTCCACCGTGCGAATCGCCGACGCCGCGCGGGCGCGCGCATCGTCGATCCAGGCCTGGCTGAAGCGTTCGATCAGCTCGACCGCCTTGACGCCCGCACGATTCTCGAGCTCGGCGCGCAGCGCAGCGAGGCGGCGATGAGCGTCGCGCTCGACGCCGCCCGCGCGATCGCGACGCGATTGCAGCTCGCGATGGATGCCATCGAGCTGGGCCTCTCGCTGCTCGATGGACTCGGCTGCGGTGGCGAGCTCCGTCTCGGCCCGGTGCACCGCATCCGCGCGTTGTTCGACCGCAGCCTCCAGGGCCGCAAGCGCGTCATCGGCTTGCGTGCGCGCATCGAGTGCCTCCGCGCGCGCAGCGGTCTCGAGTGCACGTTTGCGCGCCGCGGCTCCGAGCCGCACCGCATGAAGCTCCGCTGCGACCTCGGCCTTCGCATCATGAATTGCACGCTGGGCTCGACGCGTCACTTCGGCGCGTGCCGCACGCATCGCGAGCAGCGCGGTGACCACCGCGATCGCGAGACAGATGCTCAGGGCGAGGACCACGGGCGCCAGCATAGCCCGGGCGGGTTCATTCGGGGCGGATCAAGTCGTTCTTGGGCTCGGTCGCGCTACCCGAGCCCGTGCGGCCTGGCCGCGGCGCCGGCGCTGGCAATGCGTCGAGCTCGACGCGCACGAGCGTGTTTTCGGTCACCACGATCTCGGTTTGGTTCTTGCGATAGCCGCGCTTTCGCACTTCGAACGTGACCGCCTCGGAGCTGACCGGCCAGCTCAACGTGAGCGGCGTTTTTCCGAGCACCTGTCCATCGGGACCGTACACCGTGGCACCCGAAGGCGACGAGTCCACGGTGAGCTTGGCCAGCTGCGCGGCCGCGGTGCCCGCATTCGATCCGGCATTCGAAGCGCCATGAGCGCCCGCCCCGGAGCTGGCCGTCGCGCCGCTACCGGCCCCCGCGGCTGCGGCCGGAGCAGCGCTTCCCGCACTGCCCGCCACCATGGCTGCGCCACCCGCATTGCCCGCCGGTGCGCCGCCTGCGCCACCCGCACTGCCCGCCGGTGCGCCGCCTGCGCCACCCGCACTGCCCGCCAGCACGGCTGCGCCACCCGCACTCCCCGCCGGTGCGCCGCCTGCGCCACCCGCACTGCCCGCCGGTGCGTCGCCTGCGCTGCCCGCCACTAATCCCGGCGGCGCTTCGGTGCCCCGCCCAAACCACGCGACCGCGAACGCACCACCTCCGAGGCCGAGCAGCAAGCTGATCACCAGGACCACGGGCCAGACCTTGCGCGGCGGCCGCGATGAGTACCCCATCGGCGTTGCGATCCGCATCGTGTCCATCCGCGGCTCGGTCGGAGGAGCGAGCTGCGGAAACGGGCCGGTGCGATTGCCCAGTGGCACGCCGCCATCGAGCAGCGTCGCCTGCGAGCTACGCGATTCGCCGATGCCTGGCGCCGTTGCGGCTCGCGCTTGCTGGCGCGCGGCGGCATGCGCCATCACCTGCGCCGCATCCACGCCCGCCTCTCCGGGAGCCACCGAGCGTGCTGGTGCGATCGGCGGCGAGCCACGCAGATACGCCTCTGGATCGAGCAGCGCGTCGCGCAGCTCGTCCATCGATTGAAACCGCGCGTCGACCGGCTTGGCGAGACATCGCAACAGCACCTGCTCGACCGACGGCGGAATCGCCGGGTTGAGGCCGCGCGGCGCCGGCGGCAACGCCGTGACCTGCTTGATCAACACCTCGCCCATCGAGCCGCCGTCGAACGGCAAGGCTCCGGTCATCATCTGGAACAGCAAGATCCCGAGCGCGTAGACGTCGGTACGCGGATCGAGCGCGCGCTTGCCTTCGCACGCTTCGGGCGACATGTACTGCGGCGTTCCGAGCAGCACGCCGGCGGCGGTCTTCACCGCCGAGCTGGCGTCGCCCCCGATCAACTTGGCCAGCCCGAAATCGAGCACCTTGACGAAGTCCGGATCGCCGAGCCGCGGCATCACCATGATGTTGTCCGGCTTGAGATCGCGGTGCAGCACACCCGAGTCGTGCGCCGCCCCGAGCGCCGCGGCGATCTGCGCACCGACGTGCAGTGCGCGCATCACGTCGATCCTGCCTTCGCGCGCGAGGATCGCCGCGAGCGTGCGCCCCTCGAGGTACTCCATGATGATGAAGTGATCGCCCTCGGGGGTCGCGCCGAAGTCGTGGATCTCGACGATGTGCTCGTTGCCGATCTGGTTGACCGCCTTGGCCTCCTGAAAGAATCGCTGAACGACCTCGCGATTGCCGGCGAGCTCGCGGTGAATGACCTTGAGCGCGACCCGCTTGCCGATCAGCGGATGTTCGGCCAGGTACACCACACCCATGCCGCCGGTCCCGATCATGGATAGGACCCGGTAGTTCCCGATCGATTGCCCGGCGGTGAACAACCCGGCAATTGTAACTCAGCGCCCCAGTTGGGGCTCACTGGCCGCGACCGAGCGGGCTACACGCCGTCGTTACCCACGTTGACCGAGCAGGTCAGGAGACGCCGGACGATGTCGAATCGAACCCTCGCTGCCATCGCGTTCGTGATGTTCATGATCGCCTTCATCTTCGTGACCGTGGAAATCCGCGATGCGGTACGAGGCGTGTCTTTTGGGTACAGCGGGAGCAGCCCCGATGTGATCGAGCATCATGATCCGCGGACATCCGCGGCGTTGGTCATGATCGCCAACGAGCTCTCGCTCGCGAACCGGATTGCGGTCGCAACCGCGTCGAAGACGCAACCCGAGCTGTCCGAGGAGCTTCGCTACGTTCAGTTCGAGACCGATGTTTCGACCCGATTGCTGACGACGGGCGTGTTCGCGTTCCCGCCGTTGGCCAACGAGTACAAGGAATCGCTGGACAAGCTGTCCGCGCGGTACAAGCAGCAGCATCCTGGTGTCGAGATCCCGCCGTGACCTCTCAGTGAGCGCCCGCGCAGAACTGCTCGTAGTCGATCAGCGGGATCGCCGAGCGATCGACGCCGTCGCCACAGGTCGGACACGTCGGATCGCGCCGCAGCCTTAGCTCGCGAAACTGCGCCTGGAGCGCGTCGTAGACGAGCAACCGCCCCGCGAGCGACTGTCCCGATCCGAGCACGAGCTTGATCGCCTCGGTCGCCTGCAGCACGCCCATGACGCCGGGCAGCACACCGAGCACGCCCGCCTCGACGCACGAAGGCGCTTGATCCACCGGCGGCGGCTCGGGGAACAAGCAGCGATAGCATGGGCCCCCGTTTGCCGGAAAAACCGTGAGCTGGCCCTCGAACCGAAAGATCGACGCATGCACCACCGGCTTGCCGAGCCGCAGCGCCGCATCGTTGACCAGATAGCGCGTCGGAAAGTTGTCGGCGCCATCGATGATGACGTCGTAGCGCGCGATCAGGTCGAGCGCGTTCTCGCTGGTGATCCGCGTGCGGTGCTTGTTGACCACGACGTCCGGGTTGAGCCGCCGCAACGTGAGCTCCGCGCTGTCCACCTTTGGCGTTCCGACGCGATCGATGCCGTGCAAGATCTGGCGCTGGAGATTCGATTCGTCGACGAGGTCGTCGTCGATCATGCCGAGCGTGCCGACGCCGGCCGCGGCAAGGTACATGCTGGATGGCGAGCCGAGGCCACCCGCTCCGATGCACAGCACCTTCGCTTCGAGCAGCTTGAGCTGACCTGCGACCCCGACCTCGGGGAGCATGGTATGGCGCGAGTACCGCGCCTGTTGATCGATGCGGAGCGCGCGCGGTTGCTCCCACGGAAGCCCCGCGCGTTTCCAGGCGGTGAACCCGCCGGCGAGCGAGCGCACGTTGGTGTACCCGAGCTCGGCGAGGCTACGGACCGCGAACACCGACCGTGTACCGCTCTGGCAATAGATCACCAGCGGTGTGGCTGGATCTGGCACCTTGCGCTCGATCCGCAGCTCGAGGGAGCCACGCGGGATGTGCGTGGCATTCGCGATCGCACCCTGCGCCACCTCGTCGGCCTCACGCACATCGATCAGAGCGGGACGACTGGCGTTTCGGAGCTCAGCTTCGAGGGTTGCCGCGTCGATTTCTGGGGTTTGACCTCGCAGATCGCGAAGCAATGTGTCAAAGCTCGGCACCCACCGAGATTGCCATGACCCTCACGTGAGGGTAAGGTCGTCGCTCAGGAGTCGTAAATGTCCGATCTAGCTGCCGTCGCTTCTTCGAGCTCGCCCGATTCGATCGAACCCAGCGGCCCCGAGTCGATGGTGCACATCACACCGGTCGCTGCGGCGAAGGTGAACGAGATCCGCGCGGCCGAAGACATCAAGCCAGAAGAGGCGCTCCGGCTTCGCGTCGTCGGCGGAGGATGCGCCGGATTTTCGTACGACCTGTACTTCGACGCCGCCACCGAGGTCGATCGTCAGTTCGAGGTCGGCGGCGTGAAGGTCGTCGTCGACGAGATGAGCCTCATGTACCTGATCGGTACCGAGATCGACTACGTCGAAGGGCTCCAGGGCGCCGGCTTCAAGTTCCACAACCCCAACGTCAAGTCGACCTGCGGTTGCGGCTCGTCGTTCTCGGTTTGACGCGCGTTGTTCCAACGCCGAGTAGAATGACGGCGTGAGCGAGATCGCCGGCATCCTCCAGCGCGAGCTCGGCGCCGATGCGGTGATCGGTCCCGGGCATCCACGGCTCGAGGACTACGGTCGCGACGAGAGTCCGCTGCCGGAGTTCTATCCGCCCGAGTGCGCCGTGCTCTGCGAGTCGACCGAGCAAGTCGCCGCGGTGCTGAGGATCTGCCTCGAGCGCAAGGTGTTCGTCACGCCGCGGGGCGCCGGTAGCGGCATGGTTGGTGGTGCGCTGCCCGTGCAGGGCGGCATCGTGCTGTCGACCGAGAAGATGCAGCGGATCAAGCAGATCGATCCGGGAGATCTGGTCGCCGTCGTCGAGCCCGGGGTGATCACCGGGCAGCTGCAGAGCGCGGTCGAGGAACAGGGCCTGTTCTATCCGCCCGATCCCGCATCGCTCGAGTCATGCTCGATTGGCGGCAACGCCGCGACCAACGCCGGGGGGCCGCGCGCGTTCAAGTACGGCGTGACCCGCGAGTACATCCTCGGGCTCGAGGTCGCGCTGATCGGCGGCGAGGTGCTGCGCTGCGGCCGGCGCACCGCGAAGGGCGTGACCGGCTACGACCTCGTGGCCGGCTTCGTCGGCACGGAGGGCACGTTCGGCGTGATCACCGAGCTCGTCGTGAAGCTGCTGCCCAATCCGCCGTCGGCGGCAACCATCCTCGGCGTGTTTGCCGACACCGCGGCAGCTGGGAGTGCGATCTCGAAGCTTCTGCACGACGGGTTGCGCCCGCGTGTGCTCGAGCTCGCCGACCGCGCCTCGATCGATCACATCCGGCCCAAGAGCCGCTATCGATTCCCCGCGAACGCCGGCGCGATCGTGCTGATCGAAGTCGATGGCGATCACGAGACCATGCCGATGATGATGGAGAAGATCGGCATGCGTTGCGACGAGCTCGGCGCGCTCGACGTGCTCGCCGCGACCGAACCAGCCGAGCGTCGCGCGGTGTGGGAAGCGCGACGGCTGATCTCGTCGTCGCTCAAGCATGCGTACCGGATCAAGGTGAACGAGGACGTCTGCGTCCCGCGCGGCCGGATCGTCGAGATGCTCGCGCGCGTCGATCAGGTCTCGGCGGAGACCGGCATCGCCTCGGCAGTGTTCGGCCACGCAGGCGATGGCAATCTGCACGTGAATCTGTTGTCGAACGACGACCCGGCTGATCCGGCCGTGCGCGAACGGATGTGGAGCGGCGCCCGCCGCGTGTTCGCACACGCCATCGAGCTCGGTGGCACGCTCAGCGGCGAGCACGGCATCGGCTTGACGAAGCGCGACTTCATGCCGATGGAGCAGAGCGATCAGCTGCTCGCGTGGCAGCGCAAGTGGAAGGCGATGTGGGATCCATCCGGGCTGCTCAATCCCGGCAAGGTCCTGCCGGCGCGCCGCGGCTGCTCGGAGTAGCTCGGTCCCACCACGCGCGAGCCGGTCAAAACCCGGCGCCGGGCTTCGCCAGATACTCCTGCTCCTCGGGGGTCGACGGTCGGCCGAGCACTGCGTTGCGGTGCGGGAACCGACCGTACTTCTCGATCAGCTCGGCGTGCTTGCGCGCGAAGTCGAGCGCCACGCCCATCAGCTCGCGCACGGGCTGCGGTGCATCGGCGGCCGCGGCATCGGCGACCAGGCGCTCGTAGTGCGCGACGGCTTCGGCCTGGGTCGCGCGATCCTCGGCGTGCTCGAACGGCAGATAGGCGAACATCCGGCCATAGAACGTCAGCTCGCGATCACCGCCCGCCGCGATCAAGGCGCGCGACGCGGCGAGTGCCTTCGCATCGGTCGCGAACGCACGCGCGTCGTTGCGGAACACGTTGCGCGGGAACTGATCGAGCACGATGATCCGCGCCAACGCAGAGGTTGGCTCGTGGCCCCAATCATCGAGCTCGCCGCGCGCGGCCGCGTCGATCAGAGCGCCGAAGCGCTTACCGATCTCGGCATCGAACGCAGGATCTTGGACGAACCACCGTTTTGAGAGCTCGGGCGGAACGATCGCGTCCTTACCGAACCAGAGCTCGATGACTTCGCGCGCGCGAGGATCCATACCGCGAGCGTGCGATAGATCGCAGTCCGCGGCCACCGACGAGACCGGTTTTCGCCTCGGCGGTCGCCGATGATGTGAGAGGATCGCATCATGCGCATGAGGCTCACGTCCATGGCCTTGCTCGCTGCGTGCGGTGGTAGTGGCCAATCCTCCGACTCCCCCGACGCAGCCGTCTCGATCGACGCCGACGACACGGCGCAGTGTCTGATCAGCTCGGACTACGGCGCGCTCGGCGCCAAGCCAGGCGCGCAGTCGATGGGCCCGACCGGACTCGCGGTCGAGCTCGCACCGATGGGCCAACCGCGCGACGTCCTGTTCATCAACCTCAAGGACGACCGGGGCGTGTTTGCGGGTGGGATCACCACCGGCACGTTCTCGATCTCGGGCGTCGAGACCGACTTCGTCGACTGCGGGCTGTGTGTCAGCATCATCGCCGACCTGGTTCCGATGGTCGGCCCGACCAAGTTCTACGCGGCGACCAGTGGCACCGTGACGCTCACGGCCACGACGCCACCTGCCGGCTCGGCCGAGAACCTGACGTTCCGTGAAGTGCTGGTCGATGGGACAGACGTCGCTGGCGGGTGCACGTCCACCATCGGGTCGATCTCGTTCATGCAGCCGTGAATCGGGCCTACTCGGCCTTCAGGAACGACGCGATCTTCCAGGTGTCGCCGCGTAGCTCGAGGACCAGTTGCCAGCTGCCGCGCTTGGCCGGTCCAGCCGGACATGCAACGCGCTTGTCCTCGCCAGCGCAGCCCGTGTTGATCGCTGTGGCCATCGCATCGAGCGTCTCGGGATCGGCCTGCCACATCGCGAGCGCGGTGTCGGCTCCCGGCGCGCCGCCGAGGCTCCACACGACATCGTCTGCGACGATCGAGCGCAAACCGTTATAGTCGCGCCGACCGAGCGCATCCTTGATCAGCGCCAGCTGGCTCGCCGCTTTCGCCGGCACCTTGGCGAACGTGCTCGGATCGGTCTTGGGCAGCTCGTCTTCGGGGCGTGGCGCGACGATCTTCTCCTTCATGGGCTTCGCGTGCGACTTCATCCGCCGATAGATCGCCACCTGCAGCGCCTCGGTGCGCCCGTCGAGCCATGGCGGTCGCGCCATTCCCCGCAGCTCGGTAGGCATTGCGTTGCCGGGGTCCCACTCGGCTGCGTGACCGACGACCTTCACTCGCCATGGCCGGCCACCTGTCACCGACACATCGAATCGAATGAACTGGCGCTTGTAGGCGAGCCGGGTGGGCATGCCGCCGCTCGTTGCAGGCAGCTGCGCCGAGTTGCTCGACAGGGTGCGATTCGACGACAGGTCATCCTGGGTGTTCGCGAACGAGACCTGGTGCCACGCGGTCTTGATCATCCCCGATCCCGGGAAGTCATCGAGGTTGGCGTAGAGCTCGCGCGTCGCCTCGAGTGCAGCGCTGTAGACCACGGCAAAATCGGCGTCGTAGACCGAGCGCCGCGCCATCTCGATCTCCTTCTTGTTGTGACAACCGCCGGCGAGGCATGCGATCGCCGCGAACAAGCAGAAGGTGCTAGGGTGCCCGAGCCGCATGGGAGGTCGCATTCGGAATAGCACAACGCAGCGCCCGGGTGCCCAAATGTCGTCGCCGGTGCGCCGGCGATTGGTTAACGCCACCCCGGAGCGCGCTCGCGTGCTCGCGGAGGTGCTCGCTGCGACATGGCCTGATGCGGTCGTCGAGCTGGACTATCAGAACCCGTTTCAGCTGCTGGTGGCGACGATCCTGTCGGCGCAATCCACCGACAAGATGATCAACACGTTGACTCCCGCGCTGTTCGCGAAGTACCCGACCGCGCGCGAGCTCGCGCGCGCCGATCAGGCCGAGCTCGAGGTGATGATCAAGTCGTCCGGGTTCTTCCGGAGCAAGGCAAAGCACCTGCTCGGGATGGCTCAGGCGCTCGTCGAGCGCCATGGTGGCGAGGTCCCGCGCACGATGGAGGAGCTGATCGCCCTGCCCGGCGTCGCGCGCAAGACCGCGAACGTCGTGCTCGGGACGGCGCTCGGAATTCCGGCTGGAATCGTGGTCGATACCCATGTGACGCGGCTATCGGAACGGCTCGGGATGACGAGCGAGACCGATCCGGTGAAGATCGAGCAAGATCTCATGCGGCTGTTGCCGAGCGAGCACTGGACCATGTTCGCCCATCGCCTGATCTGGCACGGCCGGCGAATCTGCCAGGCCAAGAAGCCCGATTGCGATCACTGCACGCTGGCACCGAGCTGCCCGAGCGCCGCGCTGGTGCAGCTCGCCGGCACAAAGCCACGCGCCAAGGCGGAGGCGCGCGGGTGACTCCCACGGTCGCGGTCGCCGGGATCGTGTTCGATGCCGAGGGCCGCGTGCTGGTCGTCGAGCGTGGCCGGCCGCCGAACGAGGGCGTGTGGTCGGTCCCGGGTGGCAAGCTCCACCCCGGCGAGACCCTGGCTCAAGGCGTCGCCCGCGAGGTCCGCGAGGAGACCGGGCTCGTCGTCGAGATCGGAACGTTGGCCTGCGTGGTCGAAGTGATCGATCCAGCAGCCGAGGTTCACTACGTGATCCTGGATTACGCAGCGCGGGTCATCGGCGGCGAGCTGAGGGCCGGCAGCGACGCGCGGTCGGCGCGGTTCGTCGACGATGCGGAGCTGGCGACCCTGCCGGTCACCGACGGTCTGACCGCCGTGATCGCGCGCGCCCGTGCTACACACGCGGCGTGGTCCACCTCCCGTTAGCACCGCCGGCAAACCCGCCGCCGCGCCCGTCTGTCCGCCGCGCGGACGTCGATGACGCCAAGTGGCTCGACTGGCGATGGCAGCTGGGTCACATGTTGACCACCGCGGACGAGCTGGCGAGCGTGGTCGAGCTGTCGGCCACCGAGCGTGCGGGGCTGGCCGCCTCGGCGCGACTGTTTCGCGTGGGGCTCACGCCGTACTACGCGAGCTTGATGGATCCTGCGCACGCGAGCTGTCCGATCCGCATGCAGGCGATTCCTCATCCCGAGGAAGCCAATGTGCGCGACGAGGAGCTGCGCGATCCGCTGGGCGAGGACAGTCATCTGGCTGCGCCCTGTGTGGTCCACAAGTATCCCGACCGCGTGTTGTTCCTCGTCGTCGATCGCTGCGGGATCTACTGCCGGCACTGCAACCGCCGCCGCCTCGTCGGTGGGGACGAGCCCCCAACCACGGCGGACCTCGAGGCCGGGCTCGACTACATCGCACGCACCACGCGAATCCGCGACGTGCTGCTCTCGGGCGGCGACCCGTTGCTGCTATCGACGCGGCGGCTCGATTACCTGCTCGGGCGGCTCCGCGCGATCGATCACGTCGAGACGATCCGGATCGGCACGAGGCTCCCGGTGGTGTGCCCGATGCGGATCGATGACGAGCTGGTGGCGATGTTGCGCCGTCATCATCCGCTGTTCATCAACACGCACTTCAATCACCTCAAGGAGCTCACGCCGCTGGCGCGTGCCGCGTGCGAGCGCATGGTCGATGCGGGCATCCCGGTCGGCAATCAGACGGTGCTGCTGCGCGGCGTGAACTCGTCGGTGACGAGCTTGCGCGCGCTGATGCGTGGTCTGCTGCGGTCACGCGTGCGGCCGTATTACCTGTTTCAGGGCGACACGGTCCTCGGGACCGATCATCTGCGTACACCGGTCGAAACCGCGATGGACCTCTATCGGGGGCTGCGCGGCTGGATGAATGGCATGGCGGTGCCGCACCTCGTGCTCGACGCGCCCGGTGGCGGCGGCAAGGTGCCGATCGTGCCGAGCTACATCGAGCAGCTCGACGAGCAGCGCGTGATCGTGCGGACGTATCGCGGCGCGCGGATCGAATATCCGCAGCCACGCGAGCGCGATTGTCAGGTCGCCTACGATGCGATCTGGTTCGCCGGTCAACCTCTCGACGACGATCGCGAAGGCTCCGCAGAGGCGTTCGAGGATCTGTGATCGCCGAGCTGGCGCGCGAGCTCGGGTTCGCCCGAGCGGCGACCGTGCCGATCGAGTCGCCGCGGCGGCACGCGGTCTACGAGAGCTGGCTCGCCGACGGCCGCGCCGGTGAGATGACCTATCTCGCCTCGCCCGCGCACGTCGAGCCGCGCGCCGACCTGCGCCAGCTGCTCGAGAACGCGCGCACGCTGATCGTGGTCGCGCTCGCCTACGGCAAACATGATCCCGTGCCACCGGACCGCTTGCTGCGTGGACGCATCGCGCGCTACGCGCGTGGCGAGGACTATCACCTGGTGCTGCGCGATCGCCTGGTCGCGCTCGCCGATCGGCTCTCGACGACGCTCGGGCGCAGCGTCGCGAGCCGGCCGTGCGTCGACTCGGCCCCGATGCACGAGCGCGAATGGGCGGAACGCGGCGGCCTGGGGTTCGTGGCGAAGAACACGATGCTGATCGCACCCGGTGCGGGCTCGTACATCGTGCTCGGCGAGCTGCTCGTCGATGTCGAGCTCGAGATCACCGCACCGAAGAAGCCATCCAGGCCCAGGTGCGGCAGCTGTCGCGCGTGCCTCGATGCGTGTCCCACCGGTGCGTTCGTCGACGCCTACGTGCTCGATGCGAGGCGTTGCATCTCGTACCTGACGATCGAGTACCACGGGGTGATTCCCGTCGAGCTGCGCGCCGCGATCGGCAGCTGGATCTTTGGTTGCGACGTGTGCCAGGAGGTCTGCCCGTTCAACGCCGGATCGGGCGAGCCGGTCGATCCACTGCTGACGCCCCGCTCGCTCGATCACGCGTTGCCGGACCTGATCGCGCTCGCGACCAAGCCGAGCAACCAGCTGCGGCGATTTTCGAAACGCACCGCCATGCGCCGGATCCCGCGCGACGTGCTGCTACGAAATGTCGCCATCGCGCTCGGCAACAGTGGCGCCGACGCAGCCGTGCCGGCGCTGATCACCCTGCTGGCACACACCGAGCCGCTGGTCCGTGGTCACGCCGCCTGGGCGCTCGGCCGGTTCGAGCATGTTGCGGCAGCGTGTGAAGCGATCGACGCGGCACGACTGACGGAAACGGATCCGGCGGTTCGCTCCGAGCTCGAACGTCATCGAGCCTGACAGCCGAACGGCTCGGCGAGCTCGCCACCGAGGGTCCCGTCCGCGAGTAGCACGCGCCCCTGCGAGCTCACGGCGCTCGACGTGGTAGCCGGGCTGAAACACGGAGGGACCGGAACGACGGCGAGCGTGCCATCTTCCGAGAGTTGCCAGGTCTCGCCCGTCTCGCTGTTCACGCTGAACACGAACGCCCCCGATGGATGCCAGGTCATGCGATCTCCAGCCTCGGCTGCCGGCACCTCGGCTTCGGCCGCGATCCCGCCATCGGACGCTCGACGAAGCTCGACGCGAGTGCGCGAACCCACCAACGCCTTCTCGACGATTGCGATGAGCGCTCCATCGGGTGAAGGAAGCGCGCTGCACCACAGGTCCGCGATTCTGCTGCACGGGGCTCGAAGCTCGACCGCCTCCCCCGTCGCGAGATCGATGCGCTCGAAGTGATCGATGATGTCGACCTCGGCACCGATCTCGAACGCGATCGAAAGGTACCCAGCGCTTCGCATGAAGTGGAGCCGTCTCGGGGTGCCGGCATACGATCCTCCGATCTCGCGCTCGGCTCCGGTGGCGAGATCGCGTGCGATCGGTGTGAACGTCATGTCCATCAAGCGCTCGATCTCGCCACCTTTGATCTCGTCGTGGATCAGCACCGAGTACTCGCGGCGGAAGGCGGCGACCTCGAGATCATCGTCGGACCAGACAGCTCCGGTGACGTCCTGCCGGTCTTCGAGGTGAGCATCACAGGCGACCACGGCGACCAGAGAACCAATCAAGGCGATGCGCGCAAACATGCGGGCGCGATGTGCAAGTCTCTTGCCCAGGCCTCCGGTCGCGGCGCTCGCCCAAGATCAGCCGCTTCGAATGCTGAGCGGACGTCAACGAGCGAGTGCATGAATGTCCATTCACGCTCGTCGCGTGAACGGCCCGCGGTAACGCACCCGGCGGCCGTCGCACATGAGCCGATCGATCGCCGTGACCGGTCGCGCTGAGCACGAGGCGGCGCGGCCGTTACGGAGCGGGGTTTGCCGGAGCGACGAACGCGGGGCTCGTGACATAGGCTGCCAGCGCCTTGATCTGAGGATCGCCGAGCAGCGAGCTGAACGAGGGCATCTGCTTGTTCTGCGAACCGTTGCGGATCTGGCTCTCGACCAGCTCCGGGGTCAGCCGCATGCGGACGTCGCGCGCGGTGAGATCGCGAACACCAAGTCGCGCGGCCATCACCTGATCGGGTTTCCCGCGCGGGCCGTGGCAACTCGCGCAATAGCTCCCGAACAGCTTCGCGCCATCGATCGAGCTGGTCGGTTCAGGGCTGCACGCCCACACCAACAGCGACGATGCAACCGCGAGTAACCGCACCACAGTGATGTGGCACCCAACGAGGCCGCAGGCAACCCCGTGTTACTGTCCGAACCATGCGACGAATTGTCATCGCATGCGTGCTGCTGGTCGCGGCGTGCGGCGGATCGGGCATCCCGGCACACCGTGGATACAAGTCTGAAACGCTGAAGCCATGGAAGCGACCCAAGGCGCTCAAGCTCGACGACAGGCTCGAGGCGACCGCGAGCGGCGAGCTGTCATATCCCGATATGCGCCGTGCAAAGTGGTACGCGGTGGATCTGGCGTTCGACGGTGAGCTCACCGTTCAGGTCGAGAGCATGCCGGCGGGCGATGGAACGGGCGACGACTTCGATCTCGGCGTCGAGGTCTTCGACGCGAGCTACCACGTGCTTGCCAAGAGCGACCTCGAGGACGAAGACGCGCACGAGCTCACCAAGACGAGGGTGGTGAGCGGGTTGCACGCAGGTCGCTACTTGATTCACCTCTATCTCCAGGGCCGCATGGACATCGCTGATTTCACGCTGCGCACGGCGGTGAAGCGCAGCACCGCACCCACAGAGGTCGATCTCGGCGTGAACGTCGCGTTTCCGCCCGCCTTGCCGATGGTCCCTCTCGAGGATGACTCGCCACGCGGGTCCAGGCCAGCGACGCCGACCGTCACCGTGGTCAAGAAGAAGCCTCC
Organism: Kofleriaceae bacterium; assembly: GCA_050187075.1. Lineage (GTDB taxonomy): Bacteria > Myxococcota_A > Polyangia > Haliangiales > Haliangiaceae > JABFXX01. The sequence goes on from JBFWXW010000005.1 coordinate 67,814, forward strand.
CAAGGAGGAGCCTCCCGCCAAGGCGCTGTCGGCACGGATCATTGGGGTGAAGGTCCAACCCGGCGGCACGATGATCACGATCGGCCGCGGCACCGAGGGAGGGGCTGCAACCGGGATGAAGGGCAGCATCCCCGGGCTCGCCGGCGGTGGATTCGAGCTGGCATCATGCACAGCGCGGACGTGCGCGGCGAAGGTGAGCGCCACGCCGGATCAAATCAAGGCATCGAGCGGAACGGTGGTGTTGACGCCCTAGCGCCGCCCCTCAGCGCCGCCCTAACGCGTGCACGGATCTCGCGCGCGTCACTCCGACTTCGCGCCTCAGGTTGTCCGAGCAGGCTATTGCCTGGTGCTCCCGACCAGGTAACATCGCTCATCATGCTCGGGAGCTCGACCGCGACCGCGGTTTTCGGTCGCGCTCTACGGTCACTGGCTCTCGTCGCTGTGATCGGTCTCGTGGCGTCCGGATGCGCCCACACGGTTCGCCAGGACAAGGCCACTGGATCCGACGGCAAGATCAAGGGTGCGAAGCCGCTGATCCTCGAGAACGGAGAGGTCAAGGCCTCCGGCATCGTGACGTATCCGGGCGGCGACCGCGTGGACTGGCGACTCGTCGAGGTACCCCCGGAGCAGCGCGGTACGATGTACGTCACGCTGAGGTGGACGCCACCGCGGCCCGGGCTTCAGCTGAAGCTCGATGTGTTTGACGAGTGGAACACACCGGTCGCGATCGCAAAGCGAGTCACCGCGCGCAGCCGACGCGCGAAGGTCGAAAATGCCAAGGGCAAGTACTTCGTCCGGGTGTACGCCGCCCGCCGGGGTGATGCGGGCAAGTACAAGCTCACCGTCGAGGTCAAGGACGATGGCAACCTCGCGATCGATCCCAGCAAGCTGAACATCCCGGATCCGCCGAAGCTCGCAGCCGTCCCCGAACCCGAGATCCCGTGCGACGAGACGACGTTCGAGGTGAAGAACCCGGCATGCAAGACGGTGTGCCCGACGACGGGTGCCCCGCCGGGATGGCCGGGATGCGCCGGCAAATGCCCCACGCCCCCCGACGCCGGCATCCCGGCATGCCAGGCAACGATGCCCTGCCCCAACCCGCCCGACCGGCGCGTCAAGGCCTGCAAGCGGTTCCCGAAGTGCGACTTCGAGAACCCCGATCCCGGTAATCCCAACTGCGATCAACGGCCACCCGTGATCGCGCGCGTGCTCAAGAACGAGATCCAGGGCGGCGAGGTCGTCATCACGATCGCAAGCGGTAGCAGCGCCGGCGTTCAGAAGGACTGGCACGGCGTCGTGCTCCGCGGTGATACCGCCACACCACTCGCCGGCGGCGACATCACGATCACTCGCGTCGACAAGGGGTTCACGATCGGGAAGGTCAAGTTGACGATCGATCAGATCAAAGAAAACCCCCGGGTCAAGCTAACCGCGCCATGAGCCTCGATCCGTTCGTCGGAAAGGTCATCGACAATCGCTACGAGATCCAGGCTCGTGTCGGTGAAGGCGGCATGGGCGTGGTTTACAAGGCTCGTCAGCTCTCGATCGATCGCGTGATCGCGCTCAAGATGCTGAACCCCGAGGTGGCGGCCGATCCGACGTGGGTCCAGAGGTTCTATAACGAGGCCAAAGCGTGCTCGCGGCTCCAGCACCCCAACACGATCCGGATGTTCGACTTCGGCCAGACCTCCGACGGCCGCTTGTTCATGACGATGGAGTTCCTCGACGGAATGTCACTCCGCCAGGCACTTCAAGCCGGGCCGCTCGCCGGCCAACGCGTGGCGAAGATCCTGATCCAGTGCTGCGCCTCGCTCGCGGAGGCGCACTCGATCGGCATCATCCATCGCGACATCAAGCCCGATAACGTGTTCCTCATGAACATGGCGGGCTCGCCGGACTTCGTGAAGCTGCTCGACTTCTCGGTCGCCAAGCTGCTCGAAGCGCGGCTGCGGACCCAAGCAGGCATCGTGTTCGGAACACCGCAATACATGTCGCCCGAGCAGGGCCGCGGGATGGTGCTCGATGCGCGCTCGGACCTCTACGCGCTCGGCGTGCTCGCGTTCGAGATGGTGACGGGCCGCGTACCATTTTACGACGACAATCCGATGCAGCTGATCCAGCTGCATCTCCATGCCGCGGTGCCGCGGATCCCCGACACCGTTGCTGCATCGCTCCAGGCCGTCGTGCTGCGCGCACTCGAGAAGGATCCGGCGCGGCGTTACCAATCAGCCGGCGAGATGATGCAGCACTGCCAGCAGGTGTTCGCAGATCTCGCAGCGAGCGGGTATTCGATCGGCGCGGCAGGGATGCCGCGGACGCTGCTCGCGCCCAGCCCGGCGGGCGCTCAGGTCGGACCGCCGGGTGCGCCGATCCAAGCCCGTGGCCCGGCGACACCACCACATGGATCGCCACAACCGCGGCCGAGCTACACAGCGGCGTCGCCGCATCAGAAAACGCTGCTCGCGGCGCCAACGCCGATTCCGACGGCGGCTCCCGTCTCGCCGAGTGCGCCCAATGTTGGATCCGCCCCGGTCGCCTCGCCGAATCAAAAGACCTTCATCGCCGGGATGACACCGCCGAACCTCGCACCCGACCAACTTCCGAATCCTGGGATCGTTCCGCCTGGGCAGCCCGTAGTAGCGCACGGAGCCCCCTATCCGATGCAGCACCAAGCGATGCCGTACGGAGTGCCATCGCAACCCGCGTCGCCGCAGATGCAGCCGCCGCAGATGCCGTCGCCACAGATGCAACCGCCACAGATGCAACCGCCGCAGATGCAGCCGCCGCAGGGCATCTATCCGCAAGGCGTCTATCCGCAGGGCGTCTATCCGCAGGGCGCCTATCCGCAGGGTATGCCCCTCCAGGGCGGGTATCCACAGGTGCAGGCGCCGATGCAGCCGCAGGGCGTGTATCCCCAGATGCCGCAGCCGCACGTGCCGAGCGGGCCGAACAAGACCATCCAGATCCAGCCCACCGACGGTGTGGTGTCGCTCGCAGGGGGCGGACATCCGCTTCAGCCCGTCGGCCCCGGCATGATCCATCAAGCTGCGACCACGTTGTTCTGGATCGTCTCGCTCACCATCGGCGCCAGCGTCGGTGCATTTGCGTACTTGCTCGTCCGCCTCGCATGACCTGGAGGGTCAGTCGTGTCCACGGATGATGACGATCCGAAGGTGAAGCAATTGCTCGATCGCCGCGCGCCGCACGACGTTGCGGAGCTCGAGAAACTGTTCTCGCTGCCTTCGTTCCAGCAACTCGAGGAGGCGTCGACGCCACCGCCGCCACCTGAACATCCCGAGGCGGTCGCCTCACGCCAGCGTCGCGAGCGTGTGCTAGCCGCCGTCGATCCGGCGCTCGTCGAGTCGCATCGCCAACGCGCGGTCGCGGCTGCGGATCGCATGTACACGTTCAAGGCGTCGATCGATGTCCGTGTCGATCCATCGCTGGCGTCACTCGATCTCGGGATGGTCGAGCGCCGTCACGCTGCACTCGAGCCGCGTTTGGTGGAGCTACCGCCAGAGATCGAAGACGACCTGCGCGAGTGCACGCCACAGGCGCTGCTCCGCGACCTTCATCGACCCGAGCTGGAGTTCGATAAGCAATTCGAGATGACCGAAACCCGCGAGCGTGTCGACGCCAGGGCGACAGTGGCCGGCGTGATGACGACGCGCTGGAAGGTATCGCCAGCTGAACGCTCGTCGGCGAGTGAGGCGCGCGATCTGTATCGCGAGCTACGTTCGATCCATCGCACGTCGTGGGTCGAAGTCGTGACCGCCGGCATGCTTCCAAACCGCAGAGTGCGCGAATGAACCCAAGCTGGCGCATTCCCGGCGTAGACTGCACGTGATGGATCCGATGAGCGAGTCGCGCGCGGTGCCCGCGGAGCGGTTCTTGCTGCGAGGTGTAGGGCGCACGGATGTCGGCGCACAGCGCACGCAGAACGAAGACGCGATGTACTACGACGACTTCCTGGGCGTGTACGTGGTGTGTGACGGGATGGGCGGACACGCGTCCGGACAAGTCGCGTCCGATATCGCGATCCGGACGATCGTGCACTCGCTCAAGACCGGAGAACCCGTGGTTCCCGGCTTCGATCCGCTGGTCGCTGCGATGAAGGCCGCCAACGCCGCGGTGTTCCAGCGCGCGCTGGCCGACATCAGCTGCCACGGCATGGGAACCACCGCGGTTGGCCTCCGGTTCGAGGAGAACCTGGTCCACATCTGCCACTGCGGTGACTCGCGTGCGTATCTGCTGCGCCACGGTCAGCTCCAGCAGCTGACCCGCGACCACTCGTTACGCAACCTCTATCAGGAACGGCCGGATCTGATCGGAACGCTCGGTCCCGCCACCTCGAATGTGATCATTCGCGCGATCGGCCTCGACGCCAACGTGGATATCGAGCACAACGCGATGACGCCCGAGCACAACGACGTCTACCTGTTGTGCTGTGATGGACTGTCCGATCTCGTCGACGACTGGATGATCCGCGAGATCATGACCTCGGGCGAGTCGCTCGAGGTGGTGGCCGACAATTTGATCCGCGCCGCGAACAACAACGGCGGCAGCGACAACATCACCGTGGTGCTCGCGCATGCTTTCGTGGATCCGTTGTGGGTCCCCAACCACGGGTACGCGCAGCAGCCGCAGTCCTATTGAACAGACGTTTCGTACGGAAACCGCCGACGGGTCACCGATGATTGGTCGCTTGGTTGGCTGATCGATGGTGCTCGTGTCGGGCGTCGTGCGTCACTTGCCGCTGGCACCCTGTTGGGCTTGCCCGCCGGCGTGGAGGTGCACGTCTTAGAATCGATCCTGACAATCGCAACGTTCCGTTCTTTTTCCCGGTCCCGGTTCAGTCCTCACTATTCGCTCGACGAGCGCCGAAGAACTAGCAAGGAGCGTCTCGGCCGTAAGGCCGTTTCCGCAGCCTTGGCAGGCTTCCTTCAGCGGACCTTCGCCGCCGCTGCTAGCTGCGCGGCCATCTCGCCAAACCGGCCGAGGCGGGCGTAGACGCGAGCGAGGCCCGATGCGGCGCGGGCTTCGAAGCCGGGCGTGCGTGCTGCGTGCTGAAACGCTTGCTCCGCGGCGAGGAAATCACCACCGAGCGTGAGCACATCCCCCAGCGTCGCGTACATCGCGGCAGCGGAGATCGTTGTCGGCGATCCCGCGATCCCGATCCGCAACAGCTGAGCCGCGCGCGGGCAATCGCCGGCCTTCGCGAGCGCGACGGCATAGGCGACGCGTGCGTTACCGAAGCTCGGCGACAGCTCGACCGCCGCGCGCAAGGCCTCCTGTGCCGACTCGAGATCGCCGGCGTCGAGCGCCTGCCGCCCGCGATCGTAGTAGCGCCGCGCGACCGTCACTAGTCGAGCTCCAGCAAGCTGAACCGCGCCGCGGCGTCATCACCGCCGCCCTCGGGCTTGTCCGCCGCTGCCGGCGGGGCGGATTCCGGTGCAGGCGCCGGTGGTCCTGCGGGCTGGGGCGACGACGACGAGGACGACGACGGCGGTTGTGGCGCGGGTTGACCGCGGACCGATAGACCGCGTGCGGGTGGTGGCGCCGCGGCCGCGCTCGGCGCTGTTGGGCGCGGCTGCAGCGTCGTCTCGACGACGCGCACACCAGCGGCGGGCCGCGGCAGCTCGGTCGGAGCCAGCGGCTGCCGCCCGGGCACGAGGGGATGGACCACGCCTCCGATCCGGACCCCGACCTGGTCGCCGTCGACGACGAACATCGCGAGCTCGGGGTGATCGAATCGATTTTGCAGCGCCGCGATCAACTGGGCGAACGAGCATCCGTCGAGATCCGACAGCCGCTCGGCTTGATGGACCAGCATCGGCGGCGGGCCTTCGACGACATACTCCTTGACCACGAACGTCAAGATCTCGAGGAGCGTGTCGCGATCGAGCTCGGTAAATGCCTGTCGGACGTTGCTGGCGAGCTCGCGAAGATCAGGACGGGATGGCATCGCGCTCACTCTACCTTCGCGCCGTCGAGATCAGCGCCTGCAGTGTCACAACCCACAAACCGCGCTCCGGTGAGATCCGCATCGCACAGGTTCACGCCACGCAAGTTGCAGCGCACCAGGACCGTGTCGCGGAGGACCGCGCCAAACAGATTTGCCTGGTTGAAGTCGACGTCGAACAGCGAGGCGCCGGTCCAGTCCGTGCGCGACAGCGACACCGTCGCATGCGCGTAACCCTCGAACGTGGTGCCGAGCAGCACCGCGCCGGCAAAGTCCGCCCCGTAGAGCTCGGATTCGATGAACTGCGTGCGCTGGATCCGGGCGCGATGCAGGCGAGCTCTGGGCATCCGCACCGGACCGAGCTCGCAACGCAGCAGCTGAGCACCCGTGAGGTCGAGCTCGGTCAGATCGCAATCCTTTGCACGGACGCGATGCCACAGCGCACCCCGCCACTGTGAAGCGCGCAGGTCGAGCTGGCGCAGCTCGGCGCGCTCCAGCCGGGTATCGTCGGCATCGGCTTCCCGCAAGTCGAGTCGCTCCAGCGTGACGCCGTCGAGGTCGGCACCGCGCAACAGCACCGATGGCGCCGCAAAGCCGCGCACCGTGCGCCCGGCGAGCTCGTGCTCGGCGACCAATCGTTCGAGCTGGACTCGCGACTGGATCACACCGCCATCCCCAGCTACGTCGGTCATCGCCGCCACCATACCGCCCCGCTCGCGATCCGACAAAGCGTCACGGCCGGCGCTGTGATCCGTTGCGTGCGAGCTGGATGCGAGCAGCCTCCGCTGCCATCGCGAACACGCGCTCGCGGATCTCCTCGAGCACGTTGCGATGAGCTTCCTCGCGTGCATTGCGAGCGGTTGCGGCATCCACCGCGGCTTGGCCCGCGCTCGGCACGCCGGAGACTTCCTGTAGCACCGCGGCTTCGGTCGCCTCGGCCTCCGCCTCGTGCTCCTCCGCAAACGGCATCGCACCGTCGAAAGACGACTTGCGATGCAACCCGCGCTGCGCCTGGGCGACGTGCGTCAGTTCGTGAGCGAGCAACGCCTGTCCACTCGCGCTGTGCAGCGCCTTGTCGGGCGAGCCGCCCATCAAGATCATGCCGGTCGAGCCGACCGTGACGGCGTACGCGTTGCGCTGGCGGTTGAACTCCTCGGCGAACTCGCCGGTGTAGACCCGGACGTGAGACAGATCCACGCCGAAGCGCTTCTCGTAGCGTGCACGTACGCTGTGCTCGAGTGACTCGCCCCTGCCCGCGCGTCGTGAGACCAGCGTCAGCAACCGCTCGGGGTCGTACTTGCGCGCAAGCTCGTCGGTGAGCTGATCGGCTGGTTCGGCCGCGTCGAGTGACGGCTCCAACTCCTGGTCGCTCGACGATTCGAGGTCAGTGCTCACGCTGAGGGTCGTACGAGCTTACTCGTCCTTTGCTTCCCCTGCCCACGCGGACGCGTATCCTTCGGCCTGTTCGTAGTACTCTCCGGTCTTCTGCTGGTCGACCACCGCGGCTTCGCCACCGAGCGCGGCCTCGAGGAACTTGGTCTCGTCCACGCAGCTCGCGCCCTTGACGCCCTTGACCTCGAACGTCACTTCGCCGGTGGGGCTGATCACGATCTCGATATCCTGTTTGCGCATCGTGCCCTCACATGGTCGCTATTCAGACACCCATTTGCGAACGACCAGCCGGATCGAGCCGTCTTCCTCGTTGAGCTCCTCCTCGACCGAATAGCCCTTCGCTTCGCAGGCCTGCTTGACGTTGTGATACTGGTAGCGCTGGCTGAGCTGGTTCTTGAATTCTTCCTCCGAGACGCCCTTGGTGGTCTCGACGCCCCACCAATCGGCGGTGATGTCGTACGTGCCATCCTGGCTCGCCACCACACCGATATCGTAGCGCCCCATGTCGACCGAGATCGCCGCCTGCAGCGTGTCGCCGCGATAGCCGCGCACGATCGCCGTCTGGCCCTGTTCGGCCTCCGTGAATCGAAGCTGCATGTCGGCGAGCGCCAGCTTGATCGCCGCCAGGTTCGTCATCTTGAGGGCGCACTTGGTGAAATGCGACATCGCCCGTCAGTCTACTCCAGGCTGGCCGGTTAGCTTCCCGGGGTCAGACTCAAGTTGCGCAACTTGTGGCGCCTCGTTGGCCGAACTTCGGACGCTAAGTTGCGCAACTTGAGTCTGACCCCACTACAGCTCGATCTTGCGTTCGCCGTCGTCGGAGGTTTCGGAGGCCTTGTCGCCCAGATTCGCGGCCCGCGCGCCATGACGCGCCATCCATCCTTCCTTGGTCGCGGCGGGCTTGCCGCCGCGGGCAGCGGCAAACCGGGCGCGGGTACGCGCCCATTCACGCATCGACTCGATCTGCTCGCGCATCGTGATCGCAAGCGGCACGATCTCGCGCACGGTGTGAAGCAAGCCCTCGGTGGTCAGATCGTTGCCGCTATCGAACGCGTCATAGAGCGCGGCGATCACCGCTTGCTCGAGCTCCGCGCCGGAGAAATCGCCGGTCGCTTCGAGCAGCTTGTCGAGATCGAACTGACCCGGGTCGCGGTTCTTCTTGCGCAGATGGATGTCGATGATCTGGCGGCGATCGTCGCGATCCGGCAGGTCACAGAAGAAGATCTCGTCGAACCTGCCCTTGCGCAGCAGCTCGGGTGGCAGCTGATGGACATTGTTCGCGGTGGCGATCACGAACACCGGCGAGGTCTTTTCCTGAAGCCACGTGATGAACGACGCGAACACCCGCGAGGTCGTGCCGCCGTCGGTCTGTCCCGAGGATGCCGTGCCCGAGAACCCTTTCTCCAGCTCGTCGATCCACAGGATCGCCGGGGCGATCGCCTCGGCGGTCTTGATCACCGAGCGGATGTTTTCCTCCGACGACCCCACGAGCCCACCGAAGATCTTGCCGACGTCGAGCCGGAGCAACGGCATTTGCCATAACGCGCCGACGGCCTTTGCGGTCAACGACTTTCCTGTACCGGGCACGCCGATCAGCAGGATCCCCTTGGGCAGCGGCAATCCGAAATCTCGTGCGCGCGAGCCAAACGCATTGCGGCGCTTGACCAGCCAGTCCTTGAGCATCTCCATGCCGCCGACATCCGAGAACTCCTCGCGATGCTCGTAGTACTCGAGCAGCCCGCTCTTGCGGATGATCTGCTTCTTCTCCTCGAGGATGGTGTCGAGGTCGAACGTGTGGGTCCGCACCGCGCTCTTCGCGAACACGTTCTCGGCCTCGACCAGCGTCAGACCAAGCGCGCCTTCGACTACGCGCTCCATGAACGTCGGGTCGCTCTCGATCACCTGCTGGGTGGCGGCTGGGAGGTTCGGCAAGACCTTGCGAGCCGCACCCTCGATCTCGGCGCGGTTCGGAAGCTCCCAATCGACCACCGCCGAGATGCTCTTCTCCAGCTCGGGCGGAATCTTGGTGATCGGTGACAGCACCACGAGGCTCTTCTTCGTCTTGCGCAGCTCGCTGGCCGCATCGCGCAGCCGCCGCACCACCGCGGGCTCCTTGAGATACGGATGGAAATCGCGCAACACGAACAGCGCACGGCCCTCGGCCCGCATGACGTGATCGATCGCCTTCATCGGATCCTTGACGTCGCGCGCCCCCTGCCCGTTGGCGACCGTCCTGAAGCCTTCGGTGATCGACCACACCTCGAGCCGCATCTCGCGCTCGACGCACAATTTTCGCAGCGAGTCCTCGACGCGGGCCTCCTCGGGCGAGGTGACCCAGATCAGGGAGTACCGCGCCTTCACCAGATCTTCGATCTCGCTCTTGCTCGTTCGCTTGTGGTCGATGGTCATCGCTCGCCGCTCTCGTTAGTCATCGTTCGCGAGGTCGCGCAAGCCGCGCAGCGCACCCTTCGCGGTCTCCGCGTCTCCGACCAGCGCGTCGGCTGCATCGATCACTGCCTGTCGCGTCTGCGGATCGCCTGTGAGCTTCGGGGCTGCCTCGCTCACCACCACCATGCGGGCGCGCATGTCCGAGAGGATGTCGTTGATGACGGTGTAGACCTCGAGCGCAACGCTCGCGATCCCACGCTGGCGGTCATCGCGGTCCGGACCACCAGGCGCACCCGACGCGGCCGCCTCGGCCCGGGCTCTCGCAGCCTCGGCTCGCGCGGCCTCGAGCTCGCGCTCGAGCTCGGTGGCGCGCGCGATGGCTTCGTCGAGCTTTTGCTCCGCGGTCGCGCGCTCCTGCGTGGAGCGCTCTCCACTCACTCGATCGAGCTCGGCGATCCGGGTGCGAGCGCGCGCGAGCTCGCGACGGAGCTCCTCGGCGGCGGCGATCGCCTCGGTGTTCGCCTTGGTCACCGCCAGGACCTGTTCCTCCGCCCGGCGGCGAGCGACCTCGGCCTTCGCCAGCGCATCCTGCGCCACTCCACGCGCGCTCTCGGCCGCGAGCTTGCTGCGGTCGAGCTCCTGAAGGTCGGCCTCGAGCCGCGCGACTCGCTCCGCCAGCACCTCGCGATCGCGATCCTCCGCGTCGTGCTTACCGCTCAGCCGATCGCGATCCGCTTCGACGCGCCTGAGCTGGGTCCGCAGCTCCTGGAGCTCGTTGGTCAACGCGACGAGCCGATCCGAGCTCGCGGCGTCGCGCCCGGCCTCGGTCTGGGCCTCGACGAGCAACTGGCCGAGCCGCCGATTCTGTTCCTCCAGGCCGACGATCTGCGCGCTCGCGCGAGATCCCGCAGCGGTGATCTCGTCGCGCGCTGCCTTGAGCTGCGCGACGGTCTTCAGCGTCTTCTCTTTCTCGGCGCGCAGCTCCTTGATGACCTCTTCCTGGGAGATCAGCCCGACGCGGCGCTCCTCGAGCATGCGCTCCTGTTCGTTGATCACCTGGCGGAGGTGCTCGATCTCCGTGAGCTGATCGTTGAGCTTCTTCCAGCCCTCGTCCTTGGTCCGCGATAGCTCCATCATCTGACGGTTGAGCTCGTCGAGGTCCTCGCGCTGTTTGTTCGCCTCATCCTCGGCACGCGCCGCCTGACGCTCGCGCGCGGCCAACGTCTCGGCCAGCTCGTTGGCTGCGCTCCGCGCTTCGTTGACCTCGTTGCGGAGCTGCTGCATCTCGTCGCGGATCTCTTCGGCCACGCGATCGTGCGCCGCGAGCTGATCGTCACGATCCTTGAGCTGGGCGCGCAGCTCTTCGATCCGGTCGCGAAGCGTCGACGCCTCGGCGCGGATCCGCTTGCCGTCGGCCACCTCGCGATCGAACGCCGCAGCCTGGTGCTCCAGCTGCTCGCGGAGCTGCTTGATCTCGGCATCTGCCTTCTGCGGATCGAGCTCCAGGCCGAGATCCACCAGGACCTTGCTGTGCTCGGGATCGGGGGCGGGCCGATCGTGCGCAGCCGGATGCCCCCCCGGGCGTCCCGCAAACGGCTCGCTCGAGGGCATGGGCGCGTGCATGTCTGGAGGCATTCCGGGCGGCCCACCGAACGGCAGTGGACCGCCACCGTGCGATGGAGCTCCACCACCATACGGAACGGCGCCCGGTTGCATTCCCGGAGCTGCACCGGAGGGCATCCCCGGCATGGAGGGCGGTCCGCCGAACGGCAATGGCCCTGGTCCCGGTGGAGCGTGACCGCCTTGCGCTCCGATCGCCGAGCCACCGAATCCTCCGCGTCCGCCACCGAACACACCTCCCGGAGCACCGCCTGGACCGACGAGGCCGCCCGGGTTCGTGCCGCCCCCGGGCATCTGTGGCGGACCGCCAAACGGGAGCGCCCCCGGGCCGACCGGCTGCGGGTGTCCGGCGTGACCCGGTGGTGCCGCCGGTCCGGGTGGCGGAAAACCATGTGGCGGAGGAAATCCCACCGGCTGCTGGAACCCAGCGCCTGTGGGCGGCGGCATTCCGGGCGGTACGTCGTCGCGGCCGATCACCATCGTGCCGCCCTTCTTCGGCGGCGGACCCGCGACCGCCGCCTCGTCGATGAACCGGATCACGAGCGAGCCGCACTGGATCACGTCGGCATGCGAGATCACCTGCTTGTGGATCCGCACGTTGTTGAGCAGCGTACCGTTCGAGCTACCGAGATCCTCGACGATGAACCGGCCGCCCTCTAGCCGGATCTGCGAGTGCCGGCGCGACACCATGCCGTCGTCGGTACGGATCGCGCATTCGAGCCCGCGCCCGATGAACAGCGGCTCGGTTGTCGACAGCTCGACCGCTCCCTCGCGACCCTGGCTGTCCCGATACAGGAGGCGCGCCATTCAGTGGGGTCATCGTACCGGGGGCTCGTCCCAGTTGCCAGCGTCGAGAACGCCGGGTCACTCGCGCTTGAAGATGGCCTCCGTGTTGCCGACGCGAATCACGTCGCCGGGCGCGAGCGTCTTCTTCGGCACCTTGTGGCCGTTGACGTAGACCCCGTTGGTGGAGCCCAGATCGGCGAGCTCGAAGATACCTTCGATCCGGCGAATTCCGGCGTGCTTGCGCGACACCGCCGGATCCGCCAGCACCACCGTGTTACCGGCGACGGATCCGATCGTCGTGACCTCGTCGTAGAGCGGCAGGCTCTGATTGGCGAGCGGCCCCAGGATGAAGTCGAGACGCGCCATCGGCACCCAGCCACAGAACGGGCATTTGCCCCAGGCCTGCAGCATCGCGCGCTGACAACCGCCGCACAGCCGTTTCGCGGTCGGGCGCGATCGACGCGCGAGCACGATGACGAGGCCCACCAGCAGCAACGAGCCGCCGGAGATGATTGCGATCAGCGCTGGAGTCGTCACAGCGGCTTCAGTTGATCGATTTGAATCGGAACGTGGTCTTGCCGAGCGTGAGCGTGTCGTTGTCGACCAGCTCGTGCTTCTGCACCCTGCGATCGTTGACGTACGAGCCGTTGGTCGACCCATTGTCGATCAGCGTGAACCCGGCCGGCGAGGCGTGGATCTGGCAGTGCTCGGTGCTCATGAAGCCATCATCGATCACGACGTCAGCCGGCGGAGCCGTGCCGATCTTGGTGCCGCCCGAACGCAATCGAAACGTCTTGTACGCCTGGTTGCCGTTGAGCGGAACGATCCACCCGACGATCGGAAATCCATCCTGACTGCCGTGGGCGCCGAGGATCACGGTCTTCGCCGGTGCCGAGGGCTTGGGCGGCTCGACCGGTGCCATCTCGAGCACGGGCGCGGGCGCCGGCTGGCGCTTGAGCATCTTCGCGGCCACCAGGATCACGACCACGAGCGCGACCACGACGATCAGGATCCACCACGGGAATCCACCGGCGCTCGGCGGCTGCCACACCGGTGCGAGCGTGAGCGTCACCGGATCGGTCTCGTCCTTGTCGATCTTGATCACCAGATCGTGCGGCTTGCCGTCCCACGCGAGCCCGACCGTGAGCTTGGGATCGTAGCCGGGGAACGTCAGGTAGTAACGATCGCCCATCCGCGACAAGATCGTCTGGATCGTCGTCGAGATCCCCTCCGCGTTGTTCACCGTCGTCGCGGTCGGAATCATCGTCGTGATCACGTTGCCGGGCTCGGATACCGGGCCCTTGTAGATGATCGCGAACGTCTGGATCTTGTCGGCGGCCGCCTGCTTCTTGAGCGCAGCGAGCTGGGCCTTCGCCGCATCGTTGTTGGTATCGTTGCCATCGCTGACCACGATCAACGCCTTGCGCGACGTGGTGACGTTGTGGAGCTCGCTGACCGCCAGGCTGATCCCCTCGACCAGCGCGCTGCCCAGCTTCTTGTAGTAGTCCTTCTGCGTGCCGAACGATTCCGACGTGATGTTGGCGAGCGGCCCCATCGGGACCTTGACCTCCGCCTTGTCGCCATACGCGATCAACATGCCCTTGCTGCCGGGCGGACCGGCATTCGCGAACGGCACCGACTGAAGCGCGAGCTTGAGGTTCTTGAGGATCCCGAGGTACCGCGCTGCGCTGTCCTCCGGCTCGATGTCGTCGTTGCCGATCCACACCTCTTGCCCGTTGAACACGATCGCGATCGCGATGGTTTCGGTACCGGCGGTGTACGGCCGAAGCGGTCCCGTCGGTTTTAGCTCGATCGGCGACTTGGCCGATGGCTCGGTGAGCGAGAACTTGTCCGCCGTCAGGTTGGGTCCACCGACGATCGTGGCGTCGATCGTCGGCGCGGCGTCCTTCGCCTTCGGATCCTGCGGATCCGGCGGCGTGACCTGCAAGAACACCACGACCTGGCCGTCTGCATGTACCGGTCGCACGGCCAGCGCCGTGACGAACGCGATGATCAACCCGACCAGCGGTAGCCCAGAGCACAGACGCCGCGTCATAGGCTCTTGAACTTCAGCTGCGCGCTGCCGAACTTGACGAAGTCGTTATCGACCAGCTCGTGACGGTCGACGCGCTTGTTGTTGACGTAGGTACCGTTCGTCGATCCGGTGTCGCGGAGGATCCACACGCCGTTCTCGGCCTTGATCTCGGCGTGCTTGGACGACATGAACTGGTCCTGCAGCCGAACCGTGCAAGCCGGGTCGGTGCCGATCGTCGTCACCGGCGACAGCGTGAACAGCTCACCGCGATGCGGGCCCTCGAGCGCGACGATCCAGCCGAGCAGCTGCATGCCCCCGTCGGACACCAGCGCCTGGGTCTTGTGTGCCGCCTGGGGGACCGCGGCGAGCTGCTGGGCGCGTTGCGCACAGAACGGGCAGCTGTCCCAGCTCTTGTCGAGCTGCTGTTCGCACTGGGTGCAGAACCGCTTCTTGAACAGAATGCCGGTCGTGCGAATAGGTGGATTTGCGACGGCCGGCGGTGCTCCCGGCATGCCCTGGGCGCCAGCAGCGCCGGGTGTCCCGGGCGGCCCCGATCCTGCTCCTCCTGCATCACCCTGCCCGCTCATCTGCCCCGCCTGCGCTGCGTAGCTCTTGCCGCGCTCGGCGAGCGCCTTGGAGCGGTTGAGGTCCACCTGGATGTTGCCCTTGACGTTGCGCGCACCGACGATCTTGTTGTTGATGGCGCGGAAGGGCGCGAACACGAAGTCCAGATATTTGAGGAACATCGGGTCACGACCTCATGCGCGGGGCTAGTCTAACGTGAACCACTCCCGATCACCATTCGACGACGGTCGGCTACTTGGGTTGGTAGACCCAGATGTGGAACATGTTGATGTCGCGTCCGGCCGTGATCGATTGCTGACGCACGGTCATCGTCGGCTCGGTCACGTGCTCGGCGCCGATCAACGCCGGCCAGTTGCGCCAGCGATGGACGCGATCGGTACCGACGCACGATACCACCACCGACTTCTTGCCGTTGATCGCCAGCTCGAGCTCGTAATCGCCGTACACGTAGTCCATCCGGCGGAGCACGACGAGCGGCCGGCCCGGCGATAGGTTCATCAGCTTGAACTCGCTGTAGCCATCGACGTGCGCGCGGCCGGTGTCCTCGACGGTCGTGCCATCGGGGTACTTGAGCTTCTGGCGCGAGCGGTACGAATCCTTGGCTTCCTTGATCGCGAACCCGTGTTTGTCCTCGGATTCCTTGTTGAGGATCTCGATCTCGTCGACCAGCACCCACGTGATGCCCTCGAGCTCGAGGGAGGGCCCGGGCTTGGGCATGGTCTTGACGATCTCCCAATCCTTGAGCTCGGCGAGCTTCGGGGCCTCCTTCTTCTCGGCGGCGACGTCGATCAGCGGCTTCTCGCCGGCGATCGCCGACAGCGCGATCTCGGCGCACTTGGCCTGGTAGGACAGCAGATTCATGTACGCCTCCATGGTGGTCTTGCCCTCGGCGAGCAAGCCACGGAGCACCTCCACCTGCCGGCGGTACTCGGCGAACTCCTTCTTCTGCGCGATCGCCGGGTGATGCACGTCGACGTCGAGCGCGAGCTCGGCTTCGGACTCGATCACCAGCCGGAACACGTCGAACACGTTGTGAAGGCCGAGCAGATTTGCCGCGTGCAACATGAGCGCCGAATTGCACGCTTGAACGATATCGTGGCCGGTGATCACGCCGCGCCGCGCGTATTCGAGGGCAACGCGCCGCACGTGGTTGAGCAGCGCTCCGAGTCGATTGCGCAGCTGCGGCGCGAGCGTCGAGCCCGCCATCCCGCCAAATGGCACGAACCGCATGTCGATCTCGTTGGCTGTGGGCTCGAATGGATCGCGTGCGTCGCGGATCCGCGTGACGCCCTTCTCCAGATAGATCCGCGCGAGCTCGACCTCGCGCGTGATGTCGGGCTCGGTCTGCGACACCTCGACCCGGCATGACTCGAGCACCCGGCGGTGGCCCTTGTACTCGAGGTTTTCCTTGTAGGCGATGAAGTCGGTGAGCTCCTCGAAGTAGCGCAGGACGACGTAGATCGTCTGCGGCAACCGAAACTCCTCGAGGTTGATGTTGCGGATCGTCGCGTTGGAGATCATCAGGTCGTTGCCTTGACCGTCGACCGCGTAACCCGGTTGGACCTCGACCGACAGGTCGCCACGCGCGCGGGCGGTGACCCGCAGATCGCCAGCGTGGCCGTAGACCACGCCCGGCGAGTGCAGCATGCGGTTGTGCAGCCGCCGCTTGTCGATGTGGTAGCGCTCGGCGTCATTCCAATCGGTCTCGGTGGTGAGAAACCCCTTGAAGAAGTTGATCCGCTTGAATCCCGCTTGCTGGTTCTCGCTCATGACTCGTCCTTGTGAACGACTTCTGCGCCGATCCCGATCCCCGATCGTAGTCCGATCGCGAAGAACTCGCGCAACTCGACGTCGCTCTTGTCCTCGGCAAACCGCAGGTAGTAATGCGTGTGCGCTGGCTTCTCCATCGCGATGATCTGATGGATCCGGATCACCAGCTCGGGCGTGACGGTCTCGAACTTGACCGGAATCGTGACGATGAAGCAGTGGGCGAGATCGACGGGTGGCAACACGACCGAGTCGAGCCCGATCCGTGCGCCGTTCTGCGCGCCGTCACCCTCGACCCTGAAGCCGCGGAACGGCCAGGCGTTCTCCTCGATCTCGGGCTCGTGACCGGTGAACAGCTTGAGGAACAGCGCGAGCCCGCGCTTGGTGCCGCGTAGCCGGTACAGATCGACGGCGCGCTTGATCAGGCCGCGCTTCTTGTCCTCGGGCCAGTCGAGATCGAGCGTGAACGCGGTCCACGCCGCGAGCCAATCGAGGAACTCGCTCGGCGCGGCGTGCGGATCGTAGAACCGCCAGCCATCGGCCAGGTTGGCATCGACCGAGTCGAACATGTGCTCGAATACGAAGCACAGCTCGCGCACGAGGTTTCGCCCGGTCAGGTCGGAGCGGCGATAGATCGCCGGCAGGTGCTCGAGATAACCACGGCGCGCGACCCAGATCGTGACCTCGGTCCCCTCGTAGACCATCTGCCCGCGAGCCGGACGCTGCTCGAGCACGGTGTCGCGATCTTCGTAGCTCTCGCGATACAACGTGACGATGTTGGCGAGGCCAGCGTCCTCGAGGACGATCCGCGCCTTGGCGAGCGGGCGGCCCGCCACATCGGGGACTCGGACCACACGCCGGTTGAGCAGCTCGGTCACCATCGCTACTTGATGTCGTCCCGAACCTTCTCGGCGACGTGGACGTGAACCAGGAAAGGCAGCTCGTCGTCGTCGAGGCGGAGATGCTCGACGGCGACGTTGCGAAGCTCGTCTCGGATCTCGAGCGCGTCGACGCCCTCGACGCCCGGGATCTGTTCGGCGAGATGAATCAGCTCGGGCTTGAGCACTGGACGACCGAACTCCCAACCTCTGCCTTGTTTACCGCCGACTAGCGCATGTAGAAACCGCCGCAGCTTGAGCTCGATGTCCTTGCGGAGCCGGTCCGAGGTTCCGATCGTTCGCCGGATCAACACCAACCGCAGCGACAGATCCTTGTAGCGCGGGCGAACCACGTTGAGCACGGTGCCGACCAGCTTGCGCTCGTCGAGGTAGCGCTTGACGTAGCGCAGGATCTCGTTGGATGGCACCAGCCGGCGTGCGAGCTCATCGCCGCGAAGCTCTCCCTTGGGGATCACGACAAGAGTGACATGGCCGCGGTTCGCACGATCGGGCACGCAACGCGCGCGCGCCAGCGTGGTCGACGCACGCAGCGCCAGCATCTCGTAGTCCTCGGCGGTGACGGCGCGGTCGCGGCTCTTGATCGCGTTGGGTGCGCGGGCCTTCGCCTCCTCGATGGTCTCGCGATCGGACCCGCCACCGGCGGGCAGCGGATTGATCACGCCATCGATGTACGCGAGCGCGCGGCCGAGTGAGGTCAGCGTGTTCGCATTGACGTTGCCGACCGAGCCGCCACCGATCCGATAGGACGTCGCCACGACACCGTTGTCGATCTCCGGCGGCACCACGCCCCGCCGTCCATCGCCGAAGCTGAGGACACCGCTGACGTGGTCGAGCACGTAGTGCCGGCTGCGCGGACCCGACGCGAAGAAGCTCTCGACCCGGCGGTAGCGCACCCACACTTCGTTGTTCTGCGGATCGTCGGGTTCGACGGGGCGCACCGGATCCGGGCCGAGATCGGCGAGCTCGTCGGCGGGTGGGCGCTGGCGTTCCTTGACCTCGATCGCCTCATCCTCGAGCAGCGGTCCGCGCAGCAGCCGGAACTGTTGCAGCGGCGTACCGTCGGAGCTGCCGAGGATCTCGTCGCGGATGGTCTCGTGGTGGTAGGCGTCGATCGCGTTGGTCACGATCATCCGCACGCGCGGCGGTTTGACGTAGCCGCCTTGCTCGAGCCGTGCCCGCAGCCAGTGACGATCCTCGGTGAACTTGCTCGACACGTCCCAGGTGTCTGGCGCCACGAACATCACGAACCCGGAGCTGGTGAACCCCTGGGTCTCGTCGCCGACCGACAGCGATTCCCATTGCTGGCCGTTCCAGAACTCCCAGATCACCCGGTGCCCGGATTCCCATGCAAGCCGGCGCTGGGCCTCGTACTTCGAGAGCTCGCCGGTGATCACGTCGGACTGATCGGCCGGCAACGATCCGAGCCCGAGCTCTTCCTCGAGCTGGAAGTACAGCCCGATCGGCTCGTTGGGCGGCTTGGCCGCGAATCCAATGTAGAGCGCTGGTGACTCCTCGGGCTTGGCAAGAAACGGCTGGAAGATCGTGAACTCGGTGCGTGCGACCTCGGTGACGTCGGTGAACTGAAAGTCGTTGAACGTCAGGACGTGCCGGGCGTCGCGATAGTCCTCGCGATAGTGCAAGCCGATCGCCCGGAGCACCGGCGGGCGCAGCGGCCGGTCATCCTTGAACAGCCACTTCTCCGATTCGAGGGTGTAGGTCCCGGTCTCTCCATAATCGCCCTTCTCGATCCGCAGGCGAACCCAGCGCTTGGTCACGCCGTTGATCTCGGTCGATTCCATGTCGCGCGGACGCCGAAAGCTGATCGCGCCGGCCTGCGAGAGCGCCTTGGTGTCATCGAAGAACCCGAGCTCGTCTCCCGCGCCGGGCAACACGCCGCGCGATGACGATCGCCCGAGATAGCGCCACCGCTTACCATCCCAGTATTCGAACGCCATCACGAGCTGATCGGACGGATTTGGCCTCGGGTAGACCGCTGGATCGGCGAGCTGGATCTCGATCGAGACCACGGCGTCGGCCGTCTGCAACAAGTCGTCGCACGCAAGGTACAGCAGACAATCCGCCTTTGGCTCCTTGCCGAACGGATACATGTTCTTGCCGAGGTCGAGCGCGATGAATGCGTTGTTGTCCAGGTTCGCGTAGGCGTGGGTCGGAAGCACGCCCTCCCCCACCACCTCGACGCGCACCCGGATCGTGTCGACTTCGGTATCCTCCGGCGACTGCGGCACTTCGGCGAGCCGTCCTCGCATCCACAAGCCTTCGACGTGGTTGACCGTGGTCGGCTCGAACCGTAGCGGGCCAGCGAACACCACCTCGCCCCGGTCGACCTCGATCGAGGCGGGAGGCAGATCTTTCCACCGCGTGCCCTCCCAGTACTCCCACTCGAGCAGTCGCGCGAGGTCGCGACCACCGCGCTCCGGCGTACCGATGAACACCCGCAGCAGCGATGATTCGCCGGTGTTTGCGAACCGCGGATCCGACAGATAGAGGTAGCGCTCGATCCGCTGGGCACCACCGAAGATCTCGAACGCGGCGTCGGACGCGCTCGGCGAGCTATCGATGAACCGGCTGTTCTCCGCATAGCTATCGTCGTAATAGCTGAAGCAGCGATCCGGCCGCGCATGCGACACCACGACATCGCGCGCGGTCTCGAACGTCACCGTCTGCTCCTCGGTGGCGTGCGGCGTGGACACCTGGGTGCCGCGAGGCACGCGCTGCTTGTGCGCGCCTTCGACCAGCCCGAACCGCAACAGCGCCTTCGCGGCGCGCGGCGGATGGAGCTTGATGCCGAGCAGGTTGAGGAACGCGATGTAGTTCTTGTCGGGTACCTGGTTGAGTCGATAGATCAGCAGATCGGTCATCCACGCGGCGAGCTCGATCAGCGTGATCCCGGGATCCGAGGGATTATGATTGGTCCATTCCGGCGCATAGCGCGGGATCATCGAGATCGCTTCTTCGACGATGTCGTGAAAGCTGCGATCGTCCAGTTTGGGTGGTGGGATCATGACAACTACGCCGGGGGCCGATCAGGCCGAACGATCCTGCACGACGGGCTCGTCCTCGTCGTTGCGCAGGTAGAACGGAAACACCAGGTTCCGCTTGTCGTGCTTGCCGCTGATCACGTACTCGATGCGAACGTCGAGCCGATTGGGCTCCTCTGCGCTGGCAACCGCGCGACAGCTGACCTTCTCGATCCGCGGCTCGAACTTGTAGATCGCCTCCTCGCAAAACACCTCGGCACGCGCGGCGGTGATGTCGTTGTTCGGGGCGAACATCAGATCATGGATCTGACACCCGAAGTCGGGTCGATGCAGGCGCTCGCCAGGGGCGGTGCCGAGGATGATGAAGATCGACTGCCGAACGTTTTCTTCGAGCGCCGAGGTCGAGACCCCGCCGTTGAGGTTCAGCGAGACTGGAAATCGCAGGCCCTTGCCCAGGAACTCGTTCGCCATCTCAGCCGACCCCGAACCGGCCCTGGATGAACTTCCCGCACCTGGAGCACGAGACCTTGGTCGTTTGGTCGACTTCCTCGACGGTCAACGGACGGTGCTTGCAGAATGGACAGCTGGCGTCGTTCGGTCGACCCGCGACGATCGAATCGAGCACATCTTGCCAAGCAACGAGAGCTTCTTCGTCCACCCACAATCCTTTCGTTTCGACCGGTCTGCGTCGAGCGGGGAATCGTAGGAACACGGCCGCTCCCGGTCAACGCCTGCGGTTGGTCTTTGCGCGCCTGCAGCGAACTGATGCATGGCGCATTGGCGGGATCTATCCACCTCCCGCGCCACCCGTCTCGGTGACCTGAGCTTTTGCGGGCTGGGCGCCAACGCCTTCGAGAAAGCCCGACCTCGAGCCAGACACCGAGGTCGCCGGGGTGTTGGTGACATTGATCGCCACGTTGGCTCCCTTGATGTCGATCTGAGCTCCCGCCTTGAGCGAGAACGCTGCCGCGGCGTGACTGAGTGCCTCGACCGCATGGGCGGTGATCGACTCGGCCGTGCCGACCTTCACCGCCTTGGCCTGCATGATGACGTTGTTGGATGCCTTGACCTCGATGTCGCCGGCGCACTCGATCTTGATGCACTGGTTGGCCGCATCGAGCACGATCTTGTTCTGCCTGGTCTTGTCGACGATCACGATCCGTTCCGAACCATCCTTGTCGTCGAAGATCACCCGGTGACCGGAGCGGGACTTGATCAGCTTGGTGTGATTGTTCGCCGATTCATTCGCCTCCACCGGAGGCTGCTGCTTGTTCCACAGCGAGCCGATCACGATCGGGCGATCTACGTCGCCGTGCTCGAACACCACCAGGACCTGATCGTCGATCTCGGGCAGCACATAGCTGCCACGTGCGTTGCCGGCCATCGGCACGGCGATCCGGGCCCAGGAGGAGGTCTCCTGCTCGGCCAGCCACGGAAATCTGACCTTGACGGCGTAACCAGGTCCGCCGTCACCGGGTTTGTTGTCGACCACGATCGCAAGATGAACGCCGAGCAAGCGGGCCGCGCGCTGGGCGCTGGTCATCACGCGGTCGATCGGCGGATGCGTCATGCGATGTTGACCTTGGGGGCGTCGTAATCGCTGGGGGATCCCGACGTGAGCTTCGCGGTCGAGCTACCGCTGATCCGCAGATCACCGCCGGCAGCGATGTCGACCGTTGTCTCCGCGCTGAGCTTGATGCCGGCACCGCTCACCTTGAGCGTCCCCGATTTGCACGTGACCTCGAGGTTGCCTTTGATCGACGAGATCGACACGCCCGCGCTGCCTGCCATCGCCGGCCTGTAGATCGCGCACACGTTCGGCCCGGATCCCGCACGTTCGAACGCGCCGACGCCGACCATGTGGTTCGCGGTGCCATCCGCGACGACCACCTTGACCTGATCGCTGTCGTCGAAGATCAGCCGATGTCCCGACCGACTGCGATAGCCGCGGAAGTTGTTCGCGCCGTCCGCGTTTGGCTCCGGTGGCGCGTCGGGCTTGCTCCACACGCCTCCGACGACCACCGGCTGCGAGACATCACCGGCGATGAACATCACCACCACGACGTCATCGACGTCGGGAAGCGTGTACCAGCCGAATCGCTTGCCTGCCATCGGGGTCAAGAGCTGTGCCCAGTGAGTCTGATCGCTATCACCGCGATCCAGCCATGGCAGGCGCACCTTGATCCGTCCCAGGTTGTCCGGATCCTTGTTCTGGCACACGACCGCGTAATGCAGGCCGAGCTGCAACTGATCCAGCGTGTCGCTGCGTGGTCCGCCCGGGCGCATGGTCAGCTCTGGCCGTCCGGCTTGTCGACGGCTAGGTTGCCGGCGCTCGCACCGCCGCCGAGCTCGGCGCCGGCTACGCCGACGCTGCCACCGGAGGTGCCTCCGCGAACGCTCACACCACCGGTGCTCATGCTGCCACCCTCGGGGCCGCCGCCGAGCTCGACGCCGGCTGCGCTGAGCGTGCCGCCGGCCGCGCTGCCGCCCATCGCGACACCCTCGGTTGCGAGCTTGCCGCCGCCAGCTCCGCCGCTCGCCGCCAGCCCTTCGGCACCGAGGTGACCGCCACCGGCGCCGCCGCCGAGATCGACGCCGCCCGCGGCGAGATTGCCACCGCCGGGCCCGCCGTCCATCGCACCACCAGCTGCGCTGAGCTTCCCGCCAGCCGCACTACCTTGCATCGCGAGATCGCTCGTGGACAACGTACCGCCGCCTGCTCCGCCGACCACGCTGGTGCCAGCACTGGAGACGCTACCGCCGCCGAGGCCGCCGCTGATCGCCGTGTCGGCTGACGCCACGCTCACACCCTTTGCCGTGCTGAAGCCCGCGCTCACCGACGTGGAGCTGCTTGCGCCGGTCGCTGCGGCAGTCGCGGCGGCTGCGCTCGGTGCGCTGGTCGCGCTAGCCGCGCCCGTCGCGTTCGCTGCGCCCGTCGCGTTCGCTGCGCCCGTCGCGTTCGCTGCGCCCGTCGCGCTCGCTGCGCCCGTCGCGTTCGCTGCGCCCGTCACGCTCGCTGCGCCCGTCGCGTTCGCTGCGCCCGTCACGCCCGTCGCGCTTGTCGCGCCGAGCGCGTTCGTTCCATTCGTCACGGTCGCCGCGCCAGAGGTGCTCGCACCAGGCGAACTGGTGGTCGCGCGCGTGGTCGGGGCAGCTGCCGGCAGCGGCGCGGCCGGAGCAGCGGCCGGAGCACCGGCCGGAGTCGCCGTCGCAGCGGCGCCCGAGCCACTCTGTGCATCGCGCGCGAGCTTGAGCGTCGTGACGTATTCGCCGTTCCTCGAGGACGATGACGATTGGCGATGGCTGATGCCGACGACGTAGTACCTGCCATTGAACGGGTCGGACTTGTCCGCGGCGTTCGCGGTGATCTCGATCGTCTTGCCGAGCTCGAACTTCGGGCTGCCGCTGACCTCGACCTCGCCCGTGATGTAGGTCAGCGACAGATCCGACAGTCGCGCCTTGGCCAGCGCGTTCGCCTCTTCCTTGCTCCAGATCGGATGGTCCACCGTGAACGTCTCCTCGCTGCCGAGCGGACCCGACGCCGAGGCGGCATTCGACGACCCCAGCGGCGAGCTCTGCGCGCTCGCCTCACCCGTGATCAGCTCCTTGGTCTCGGGGTTCCATCCGCGAACCGTGACCTTCTTGACGATCGCCGCCGACGACAACCGCGGCGTGAACGAGCGCAGCTGGATGTCGGCCTCCGCGTCATCGACCGAAAGTGTGATCCCGGAGCTCGCCGACAGGTCTGGCTGCTTGACGAAGATCTGCGAGTCGACGCACCACACGTGACAGCCCAGCCGCGCCGCACGGGTGCGGAGGAACTCGAAATCGGTCTGGTTGTGCTGGTAGACGTGCTTGTAGGTGATCGACTTGTCGTGTTTCCACTCGACGGTAAGCCCCGAGTCGCCGGCGAGCTTGTTCAAGATCTGTTGATCGCTTTGCTCGGCGAACGTCACCGACTTTCGCTTGCGCAGCAGCCGATGCAGCTTGTTCATCGCGCGGATCAGGATCCGCGTCTTCTCCCCGCCCTTGTAGATCGGCTCGAGCGCGACGACCTCGCCCTTGTAGATGCTGGTCCGGTCCGCGCTCGACTTGCCGACCTTGATCTCGAGCGGCGCGCCGATCTTGGTCTTCGAATAGATGTCGTTCTGATTGGTCAACACGACCGTGGCCATGTCCGGCTGGTTCATGTCGCGATCGACGACGTACGACAAGAAATGATCGTCGGGCAGCTCGTTGCCGCCGAGCATGATGTCGACGTTCGGTGCCGCGGCGGTACCCATCAGCCCTTGCCCCCTCCAGCCTTCGCCGCGCTCAGCTTACCGGCTTCCTTGAGCTTGAGCGTCGCGGTCGCCCGCAGCGGTTTTCCTTCGCTCGAGAACATCGAATACTTGACCGACATCGACTCGATCACGCACTTGAATGGCTTGGTGCTGAGAAACACCTCGCCCTGACCCCAGGTCACGACGCAGTGGTGTGGTCGTCGCATGTTTTCGTCAGACGCACCCGGCTTGCGTACCGAAGCGAGCGTCTCGAGATCGGAGATCAGCTTCTCGACCGTCTTGCCGCTGGCCGTGGTGCCGCCACTCTCGAATCCATCGAACAACAGCTCGATGCTCATCGAGCGTCCATCACCACCGGTGAACTCGAGGTGGATGCCATCCTCGTTGGCCTGGTTCGCCTGACCGTGCTTGGACCACGGGATCGATTTGTCGATCTGCAGCTCCTTCGGGTTGAACTGGGCTTCGACGGTGAGATCGACATCATCGAGGCTGCCGATCGTCAACTTGTTCTTGGCTGGCTCGAAGCTCATAGAAACGGCTCCCCGTTGCGCGCTCGCGCGGCGTCCATCATCACCAGGATCGCGCGATACACGTCGTTCGCGATCTCGTCGATATCGATCTGTGGCGTCGAGGAGCTGGCCGGTGCCGCCGCCGGCGTCGGAGCGATCGGCGCGGTGCTCGCGGCTCCGCGCGATGCCGCCGCGATGTGACTCGCCGGCGCCGCGGCGACCAGCGTGAGCTCCGCGTGCGAGATCCCATCGCTCGCGCCGGTGCGCTCCTCGAGCATCTTGCGCGCTGCAGCCTCGAACCACGGCGGAATGTCGACCTCACCTCCCCCGTGACGCCCGGCCGGTCGACCGGTTCGGACCAGCTCGTGCGCCTCGAGCGAAGCTCGCGCCGCCACGCTCGAACGCTCGGCAGCCGGTGCTCCCACGTCACGCATCGCCGGCGCGACGTATGCGCCCAGTGCCTCACCCGCGCGCTGCGAGAGTGACGCGAGGCCGGGGCGATCGATCCACGAACCTTCAAGGAGCTCGCCGGCTCGGCTGCGATCGACCTCGCGTGGGTCGCGATGCGCGTTGGGTCGATCACCGCGCGCTGGGGAACCGTGCACCGGTGCCGCGTAGACCGAGGCTGGTTGCCACGCGGTCGACCGATCGGCCGATCGACCAATCGCCCGTCCGCCAGACGGTGAGCTGGTCTGCGGCGCATCGTCACCATGGGCGCTCGTGCCCGGATCACCCACGAGGACCGTCGCCTCCGATGCCATGCGAGAAGACAGCTGCGAGGGATCCGCGCTGTGACTGGATCGGATGTCATCGGCGCGAGCCATCGGTCGCGGTCCACCGCCCAGCTCGCCATACACCACCGGCATCGCCTGCCAGGCGATCGCAGCGCGTTCGAGCGCGGGACGAGACGCGTATTCGCCACGCCCCAGCGCTGCCAGCGCTCGGGCTGCGCGAGCCGAAGGTGACCAACCGGACGCCGCGGCCGCGCTCGCTGCGTCGATCGCATGCGCGCGGCCCAGCGGTGGCGGCGTGGCGTCGAGCTCCGCGGCCATGCGGTGCCGCTCGTCGGGAGCTTCGATGCGACCGCTCGCGCGAGCCCGAGTACCATCGATGATCGACGGCGCCACCGAGGTGTTCCTCTCGCTATCCACGCCATGATCGAGGACAGCGTAGGTTCCGACCTCCGCCACCAGGCGCGCGGCGAGCAGCTCGAGCGCTGCCACCGACGCTGCGTGCTCACCATCGGGTGGCAACGCTTGAAGTCCGAGTGCCGCCACCGCCGCCGGTGGCCACAACACGGCGCCACGTGGACGCCGCGGCTGCTCGCCCGTGAACGGCCCGGTGCCCGCAAGCATGGTCACCATCGAGCCCGACATCGTGCCCAATCTGACGCTGGCAGGCTCGCCGGTCGCGGCCGCCATGGCACCTTCTGTGGGGATCGCTCGATCCACCGGGACGCCAACCATCGCGTGCATCGCGGTGGCCGCGCTGGCCCGGTCCGACGCTTGCGCGAGCGCCTGGATGAATGTTCGATCGACCGTACCCGCCATCGCTGCGAGCCGGCGTGGTCCGGCGATCGCGAGCCGCAGCGCGTGGGCCGCGTCGGTCGGGCCCAGGCCGTAGACCTGCGCTGCGAGGATCATCTCGGGCGTGACAAAATCGAGCGACAGATCGGCGACCGATCGCTGTTGTTCGAGTGACCAGCCCTCGGCGCGATCCGCCACCATGCCCGGGCCGGTCCAACCAACGGCTGCACGCGCGGTCGATGCGCCCGGCACCAATGCCGCCAACGATGGCGACGCGAACGATGGCTCCCCGGACGGAGTCGACCCGGCCGGAGTCGGCGCGGTGGGAGTCGACGCAGATGCATGCGCGACGTAGGTAGCCGAGACGAGCGGAACCGAGGCGAACGGGCTCGAGACCGACGGATTCGATTGGTGATCCGCGCTCGCGCCGGACGCCAGCGGATCATTCGTTGGCGCGATCACCGGCAGTGACCCGCTCGATGGTGCGCGATGCGATGTCCACGCGCTGGACGGCAGTCCGCCGGCCGGATATCCACTCGACGGCGAACCACTCGACGCCCAGGCGGCCGACGGCCAGATTCGCTCTGCCAGGTCGACGCCTCGACCGGGAACGAGCGCAGCGCGTGACGAAGCAACCGCCGATGGCGAGCGGTCGGCGGGTGCGATCAGCTCGGCAAGGTAGCTGGCGGCAAGCCTACCGGTGAACAAGCCGCGAACATCGAACGTCGACGCGGCCTGCTGCCCAGTCACATGCTGGAGCACCGGCGCAAACGGCGATGCGACGAGCTGCGGTGACACGCCAGCCCCGCTCACCACGGGGAGTGAGCGAGCTATGACGTCGGCTCCGGTCATCGCTGCCGCAGGTGCGGCCGTCGCAGCAGGCGACCGGCCGGGCTCGGTCGTCGAGCTGGCTCGTGGCTGCGCTGCCGTCGGCGTCACGACCCTGGTTCGCGCCGCCGACGCAGCGATCGCCGCGAACACATCGTCGGGAGTCTGTGCATCGTCGTCGTATCGGATCGCTGCCGATGCGGGTGCAGGGCTCACCGGCTGGGGCACGGTAGGTACCGCCGACGACGCGGTGCGCACGCGCTCATGCATGGGAGCGACAAACACGGCGGGGGGTGCCGATCCAGCAATCGCAGTGTCACGGCCATGTTGCCCAGCCGGTGCCATCGCGAGCCGATCGAGCGAATGCGCGCTCGCGCCGGCGAATCGCGCCAACCAGCGATCTGCCCACCCGACGTGGGCCAGCGCAGCCGGCGGCATTGCGGCGACGGCCGCGAGCCCAGGGATTGGCCTCCCCACCGCGCTCGGCGACCCGGGCGCGCTCGACCCACCGAGCGCGCTCGACGAAACCGCACCACCCAGCCCAGCGGGTAACACGACGCGAGGTCCGCGACTCGACGCGAATGGTGTTCCCGCTGCGGACGCGCGCGCGAGCAACTCGACCGCGCGCAACGCATGCTCGAGCTCGACGAGATCGCCTGACCGATCGCGCATCGCCGTCGCGAGCTCGATCGGAAGCGCACCGATCGCGGCGGCAAGCGCGGGCGGAGCGATCGCGGAGCGCTGCGCATGCGGCGTGGTGGCGGCCGAGGTCGCGCTCGGCACCATCGCGCTCCTGGTCGCAGCGGGCCGATCCCCGGGGCGTTCACCAGCGGCCGCCGCACGCGCATCGGCGATCGCCTCGGCTCGCGCCTGCGCATGAAGTCCACCGGACCCCGCGGGCTCGGTCATCGTGCTGCGCGACTCGGACGCGGCGGTCTCCAACGAGCTCGGCGCGCGTGCGTGGTCGCTGGTTTGGAGCGCGCTGGCTCGCGCGATCTGCTCGACCGCGCGCACCAGGGCGCGTTGCTCCGCGGCTCGCTCGGCAACTCCGCGCGCCACCTCGTCGCTGACCGAGGGCCGGTGCGGCGCGGGCGGCGTCACCATCTCGGGCGCGAGCGACGCGAGACGACTGGTCGTGCTCATGGGGCTGTGGGCTCGCGAGGCTGCGTCGGCGAGCACCGAATCGAGCTGGGGAGCCATCGCACCGAACGATCCCCGCAGCGGCGCCGTGGCCCGATCGATCACCTGTGCCGCATGCCCGGCCGTCGCGGACACCAGCGGCGCGTACGCCATGGACGATGGATCCAGCCCCGGTGATGCGCCTGCGGTCGATGGCGCGACGTACGCGTGCAACGATGCCGCCACTGCCGCCTGCGAGGAGGGCGTCGCCGCACGTGCAGCTGCGAGCCACGACAGCTCGTCGCGATACCACGGCCGCGGAAATACCCACGATACGTGATGCGCCGGATCGCGTTCGGTCCGGCGCATCGCGCGCAGCGACGGCGAATGATCCGCGGTCTCGAGCCACGGCGTGACCACGCGATCGACGAATCCAAGCGTCGCCAGCGGCCGCACCCGTGCAGCCTCAACTTCCGGCGCCCACCGTGTGGTGTGGAGGTCGGCAGCGCCGAGCGCCCGTCCAGCCGCGCGCGTCGTGAACGCCGGCTGAGCAAGCGCCGCGCTGATCGCGCGCGGTTCGTTAGCGTCGCTCGCCATCGTCTTCGCTCACCCGAACTTGATGCCCTCGTGGGCGATCTCGAGCGTCTCCATCGCGAGCTCGCTCTTCGACGCGTCGAGCTCCGAGAGCTCCCACTTCACCGGCCAGCCACGAAAGAACGTCCAGGTCGCGACCGGATCCAGCGCCGTGTTGAGCTGGATGATCTTGCCGGTCGGCACGCGGTTGCGCGCCGCGCCGGTGATCCAATCCTGCCGCCACTGCAGCATCGCCGACGAACCCGTGAAGCCTTGCTTCAGCACGATGTTCGACCACTTGGTCGCGCCCACCAGCTGGAACGTGGTGTCGTTCGCGCCGCCTTCGCGCACCGGCACCACCTCGGTCTCCGACCGCAGCCCGCTCACACTCTTGAAGAACGCGTCGGCCACGGCGCCGCTGCTCAAGGCGAGCTCGACCTTGAAGCAGAACACCGGCAACGGATCTTTGCGCTGGCTCGCCATCTCCACTCCTAGGAAGTCGGGCTGTTCATCGTCTGCGTCAGCGAGATCATGATGAATTCGGCGGGAGCGACCGGGGCCACGCCGACATCACAAACCAGTTGGCCGGTCTCCACCTGGTCGGCCGGATTGGTCTCGGCGTCGCATTTTACGAAGAATGCTTGCTCGGGATTCCCTCCGACCAGCATGCCGCGGTTATGCAGATCCGAGAGAAATGCGACGGTTCGGTCCTTGACCAGGTCCCAGGTGCGCTGGTTGTTCGGCTCGAACGTGATCCACGCAAAGCCCGCCTCCAGCGACCGCCGCAACATGATGAAAAGACGGCGAACCGAGATGTACCGCCACTGCGAATCGGACGATGCCGTCCGTGCGCCCCATGGCCGGACCCCGCGCTGAAGACGGAACGTGTTGATCGATTCACTGTTGAGCAGCCCGATATGGTCCTCGGTGACCCGCAGCGAGACGTCTTGCGCTCCCCGGATCTCGAGGTTGGCGGCGGCGTGGTGGACGCCGTCGAGGTCGCGAAGCGCGTAGCAGCCCGCGAGGTGTCCGGATGGCGGAACGATCCGCGCTCCCGCCCCCACCCCATCGGTGCGCAGCCACGGCCAGTAGTACGCGCAATACGACGAGTCCGTGCGGCGGCGCCACCGGCGTACCCACTCGATATCCTTGCTCTGGGGGATGTCGAGCACCGCGAACCGATCCAGCGTCGTCTCGCAGATCGAGATCATCTGGTCCTGGACGCGTTGCGCCTTGAGCTCGCCGAGCGGTCCCGGCTCGCGATCGTAAAATCGCATCGCGTCCGGCGCGGCGAGCAGCGAGATCTCTTCGTTGGCGGCCAGCGCCATCAACCCCCTGCGCTGTCCGGGGCCGAGGTCATGTCCGATGAAGTCTTCGGGGGTCAGCGCATCAACGCCGTCGCGACCACCGGCGAGCCGGGTCATGGCGAGGGTGGAGGGCACGTTGTGCGGCACCGGCGACGTCGTCGACAGATCCTCGAGCCGGACCAGCCGCGAGCGCTGCGAGACCACTCGCGGCGCGTAGTTGCGCGACGCCGGATCCATCTGCAGCCCCTTGAACACCTCGCGGCGATCCTTGAGCGCGACATGGAGCTCGAACGTCATCACCTCGAGATACGTCGGCGCGGCCGCGCGATGCCGGCGATTCACGGGCGTCGCCGTGCCCCACTTGATCAGCTTGTCGCCGACCTCGGTGATCACGACGAAGTCCGAGCTGTCTCGATCGTAGATCCTGACCGTCGCGCCAACCTCGAAGCCGCGGGTCAGATTGACGTGGGCCTCGCCGGCGCCGATGTCGAGGTCGCGCGTCAACAGCGCTTGCGCGCCGGGAGCATGCAGGCAGCGAATCCAGATCGTGTTGCCCCAATCTCCCTCGTCGAGCGCGCGCACCTTGAGCGTTGGCTTGCCCCAGCCATCGAGCTGGATGTGCTCGGCACGGGCGGCGTGATCGGGGCCAGCAAGCTCGCCGTCCGCTGGGGTATGAGCGACCCGTACGACCCAGCAGTCGGTCCCGCCGTTGATGAAGAAGCCGTGCACCGCGTCGGTGGTGTACGAGCTCGCGGTGGCGCCGAATTGCTCGACGAACTCGTCCCAGTTGGTGAGCCGGGTGGGCTCGTTCATCGGCCCCTTCTGCGTCGTGCCGATGAAGCCCGCGATCCGGGTGTTGGCGATCGACAGCGGCGGCGGCGCTACCGAGTCGTAGGTCTGGTAGATGCCGGGGGCTCTCGGGTCTGCGGACGGTCGCATTCGCATGACAGCTTCAACCCACCGGTCGGC
The DNA here is from genome assembly GCA_050187075.1 of Kofleriaceae bacterium. Taxonomy (GTDB): domain Bacteria; phylum Myxococcota_A; class Polyangia; order Haliangiales; family Haliangiaceae; genus JABFXX01. The sequence continues at coordinate 99,361 of JBFWXW010000005.1, forward strand.
CGACTAGCGCCGTCGCGCTTCGTTGATCTCGCGGTTGACCCGCGCGATCTCGCGAAGCCAGATGTGGCGCTCTTCGTGTTCCATATCGAGGATGTCGTCGATCGACCAATGAAAGTGATACGCGATGTACGCGATCTCCTGATGAAGCTGCTCGCGCGGGTACGTGGCGACCGCCGCCCAGGTCACCCCGGGCCAGACTGGCCACTACCTCCGTCCTCGGCGACCACCGCGCCGGTGACCATGTCGACATCGATCTGATGCTGACACTTGGGGCAGCTCACTCGATGTTTGGGTGCGCCGCCCTCCTCGTTGATCTTGCGATAGAACTCCTGCAGGTACGCCAGGTCGGTCGAGAACAAGTTCTCGATCATGTCGACGTTGATGTTGGAGTGGTCACCGAGCTTCGTGATCACCCGCGACAGCAACACGATCACCAGGTAGGCCCGGTTGGACTGCACGCGGTAATCCTGAAGCGGAAGGATCTCGTCGCGCGCGGTCGCAAGCCGCATCACGCCGTCGCGATGGACCGCTCCGTCTTCATCGACGAAGCCTCGCGGCAACCGAAACGCATACTGAGTCTTGAACGCCATCGATCCTCTTGTTCGCTTACGAGCGGGCTGTAAAACGCCAGCGGCCCGCTCGGTTTCCCAAGCAGGCCGCAATGTACCAGCTGGGCTGTTGTTAGTCGGCGCAGGCGATGTTGAACTTCATCTTCTCGACGTAAAGCTCGACGTTGAAGCGCTTGATCTTCTCCGAGTTCGCCTCGGAATCCTCGGCCGAAAACTTCTTGAACCCGACGTTGTGCAGCTCGATCGAGCCGAGCACTTCTTTCATGTTCGGCCCGAGGAACTCGATCGAACCGTTCATCTCGTCCTTCTCGCAATGGTTTCCGCTCACGAACCAGCTGTGCGCAGCCTTCGCCCACGCATCATGGTCGGCATACGAGATCGCGAGCTTGAGATCGGGCACCGTGATCTTGGCTGGGTGCTTCGTCGGCTCGCGAAAGATGCCCACCTGGTCCGAGGCGACCGCGCACTTCCAGGTGAATGAATCGACCGACGCCACGCGGTTGCACGGCAGGTTGCCGATCGTCACTCGAAAGTTCGAGCACAACCAGTTCTTCTGCTTGTCATTGACCAGCGGCTGGATCGCGGCGCCACCGCCGTCGGACCAACGCACTTGCTCGGCATCGAACTCGACATCGAAGTACGCTGCGTCCTTGCTGGAGCCGTCGAGCTTGGGGACCGTGAGGCTGGTGATCAGCGCGTTGTAGAAGTCGAGCCGCGATTGCGCCTTGTAGTCGAAATCGCCCGAAACGAATGCCCCGTTCTTGGTGACGTAGCCCTTGTCGAACGAAGCCGCGATCCACTGGTACAGCGACTTGCCCATGCCGATGCCGATGGTGGCCTTACCAGGCGTCCACTTGATGTTGCCGACGTGCTTCTTCTGCACGTTATCGCTGCCCATGTCGTTGGTCACGATGTCGGCTTCCATCGCGAGCCCGCTGAACTTCTTCAGATAGCCGGCGTTGGCGCCGTCGATCTCGAGCGCGAAACGTCCGCTGGTATATGTCCGCTTGCCCATCGCGTTTGCTGCCATCTGCGTGTCTCCAGTCCTCTACGGTTAACTCGGCCGGCCCGGCACAGAGAGCATCGGCGGCCACAACGCTACGCCCTTCACCTGACGACGGATGTCGTCCCCCACTTCCTTGTGGTCACCGAAGATCCCCCTGACGTTTTCTTGGACTGCTCCTTCTAGCCGTCGGGTCCATTCACGGCGGTAGTGCCGATGAACGCCCACTTGATACGCTCTGTCTACGAGGTGCTCCCTGGGTTCCTTCCCCTACGACCTGTGGGTCGCGACATGACCGCCGCGGCCGACGGGTCGCCTCAGGACTCGAGGTCCTGAAGGGCGCGCCGGTTACTCTTCGACGCCTCCACCGGTCGCCATCTGGCCGATCCGGAAGATCACGAACTCGGCCGGCTTGACCGGCGCAAGGCCGATCTCCACGACGAGCTGGCCAGCGTCGACGACCTCGGGCGGGTTGGTCTCCTCGTCGCACTTGACGTAGAACGCCTGCTCGGGCGCGGTGCCCATCAGCGCACCGTTGCGCCACAGCAGCGTCAAGAACGACGAGATCGTGCGCTGCACGCGCTTCCACAGCCGATGGTCGTTGGGCTCGAACACCACCCACTGGGTGGCGCGCTCGATCGACGACTCGACCATGATGAACAATCGGCGAACGCTGATGTAACGCCAGGATGGATCGGTCGACAGCGTGCGAGCGCCCCAGATCCGGATCGCGCCGTTCATGTAGCGGATCGCGTTGATGCCCTTGGGATTGAGCAGATCCTGCTCGCCCTTGCTGACGTTGTACTTCATGCCGAGCGCGCCGCGAACGATCTCGTTGGCGGGCGCCTTGTGGACGCCGCGCTCGCTATCGGTCCGCGAGTACACACCCGCGATGTGACCCGATGGCGGGACGAAGATGTTGCCCTTGTCCGGGTCGTAGACCTGGATCCACGGGAAGTAGTACGCGCCGTACTTCGAATCGCGCGGCTTGGGCAGCTTGTCGATGCCGCCCGTGATGGTCTCGGGGCTGTCGAGAATGGCGAACCTGTCCTTGCGGGTCTCGGCGTGCGAGAGCAGCGCATCCTGCACGGCGGGCGAGGTCTGACCGGGGGCCGCGATGATCGCGATCTCGTCGATCTCGTCGAGGCACTTCAGGCCGGTGCGTGCGCCGGGACCACCGTCGCGGCCGATGTACGCGCCGTCGCGGTTGGTGCTCTGCGAAGCGGGAGCCTTGTCCTCCTTCTTGTCCTTGTCCTTCTCGACCGGCTTGACGAACGCCGCGTGATCGGGTGCACCGACGTTCACGACGAAGCAGCGCGAGCCGCCGTTGTTGAAGAACCCGTAGACGGCATGCGCGAGGTGCTCACCGCAATCCTTGAAGTCGCCGAACGTCTTCACGAACTGCGACCAGTTGGTGATCAGCACCGCCTCGTTGACGGGACCTTTGGTGGATTCGCCGAGGAATCCGACCGTGTTGGTTCCGACCGCCTCGATCGGCTTCGAGCCGCGATCGACTTCTTCCACATAGACGCCAGGGGACAGGTAACTCGTAGCCATTCGTTTGTTCTCCTTTGCGCTTGATGGGTGGCGGTGGTCTTCGTCCGTCTACCCGCATGCCGGGCGCTGCCCGGCCCACGCTCGTTCGTGCCTCGTGCACCTTACGAGCGAACCTCGTCATTTCTTCTCGGTGGTCCCGCCTCCACCGAGATCGATCCGGCTGCCGATCAGCGGCTGGCCGGATGGTCCCCGTTCGTGAACGCGGGGATCCGTCATCGATCGGTAGTCCAGCTGACGCGTCCGAACCCGCTGGAAGCCCTCCAGCCGCTCCGGAATGATCGGGACCGCGGTCCACGCTTGGAGCGCGGGGCGAACCGGTTGGTTGAGGCTGCCCCAGAACCGCGCGAGCGTACCTTCATCGAGCCGGGCGGACAGCAGGATGTTGAGCTTGAAGTCGTCTTCGAACGAGCTGCCCTTCAGCTTGTCGCGCGGGAGCTCGGGATGTTCCATCACGGTGCGGATCATCAGCCCGAGCAGCAGCTGCTCGTCCTCCGGCGTCTGCGCCCAGGCCGACATCAGGTAGTCGAGTCGTACCCAAAGCCGGCGGCGGCGCGCCATCTCCTTGATCGAACCGTCCGGCTGCTTGACCTCGACGATCTCGGAGTACGGCGTCGAGTCGTAGCCCTCGGGATCGATCGAGATCTGGTACAGATACACGGAGACCGCCGGCAGCTTGCCCTCGATCGCATCGGGCTTTGGCGCCTGCTCGACGATGTGGACCCGCTTGTAGCCGTTGCGCTTGAACTCGTCTTGCAACAGGCGGGACAGGGTCTCGGACGTCTCCTTGATGATGTGATGCTGAGGCGTCACGAGCGCCGGGATGTTAGCGGGTCGGACACCGCGCTCAAGCTGCGTGGCCGCCAAAAACATCTGCGGGACGGGCGGTGCGATTGACACCGAGCGCCGCGCCCGCGATCGTCGCGGCGTGCCCCGCCGGCATCTCTTCGTCTGCACCAACACGCGCTCCAGCGGAAAGCCGGCGTGTGGCGCGCGCGGCGGCGCGGAGCTTCAGGCCGACGTGAGCCGGTTGCTGATCGAGCGCGACGCGACCGATGTGCTGGTGACGGCGACTGCGTGCCTCGGCCCGTGCTTCGACGGTCCCAACGCGGTCGTATACCCCGACGCCGTCTGGTACGGCGGCCTCGCGGTCGAAGATGCACCCGCGATCGCCAGGCATTTGGTCGACGGCGTCGTGCATGCAGAGAAGGTCGTTCCGGCGCCAGGATCTGCCGACCGCGACGACTGATCCGCGATCGTACAGGTAGGCTCGACGCGGAGATCGACGAGCTCACGGCAGCGTGATCGCCGCGTGTTGGTCACCCTCGTCGCGTTCGTTGGGCTGTGCGGCGGTCGATGTGGCGGTGAGTGCAGCTCGGGAGTGCGCTGATCCGATGGTCATCGGCGCACGCTGGGCGCGTGACGCCTGGCGATCGCCAGGCGTCGCGGCGACGATGAATGTGATCCCGGCGCTGTGCAACTGGTCGCGATCTTGCTCGGGTTCGCCACATGAGCCCGATCGTTCAGCGCACGCGATCGCTCGTCGAGCGACTCGCCACCACCGCAAGGCATTTCGGATCTCGCGCCGCGATCCACGACCTCGAAACGCTGGCGCTCAATCGGGCGGTTCCGGTGTCGATCCTGCGTGGGATGACCGCGGTTCCGAGCGATGTCGACCCGGGACTGTTCGATCCCGGGCGGTTGTCGGCGCGATTCGTCGAGCGACACGAGCTGCTCACGATCGCCGGATTCGGCGAGCTCGCCGACGAGCTGACTCCGGCGTTCGTCCGCGCGGCGCTCGCAAAAGGCGACCGCTGCTTCGGCCTGTTCGACGGCGACGCGCTGGTCTCGTTCGGCTGGTACTCGCAGCTCCCGACGCGGATCAGCGATGATCTGGTGCTGCACTTCGATCCGTCGTGGGTCTACATGTACAAGGGCTACACGCTGCGCCGCTGGCGCGGCAAACGGCTGCACGGCATCGGCATGGCGCTGGCGATGCGGGCCTACGTCGACGATGGCGCGCGCGGCTTGATCTCGTATGTGCGCTCGAACAACTTCGAGTCGCTGCGCTCCACCGAGCGCATGGGCTATCGCCGGTTCGGCGATATCTATCTCGTGACGATGTTCGGCCAGTGTCACTCGTGGGCCACGCCGGGTTGCGCCCGTTACCAGTTCCGCGTCGATCGCGCGACCCGGCTGCCGCGCGATGCCCGCGACGACCTGCTCGTGTGGTCGTGAGCTGCGGCGATTCGACTCGTCAGTACGTCAATAGCGCGTCGAGATGGCTGCGCTCCCAGGTCCGCGCCTGGTCGTAATGTTCGAACTGGGCCTCGTCGGCGAGGAACTGCTTGGAGTGAAACTCGCGGCGACCGTTGCGCACGCGGATGTCGTGCACCTGATGAAGCATCTCGTGAAACACGATCCACGCGACGAAGAATCGCGGGACGAACGCGCGGTCGAGCGAGCGGTGGATCCGGATCAGGCGATCCTCGACCGAGTAGCTGCCCATCTTGATGCTGTTGCGCCGGCGCGGGCGGCCGGTGCGGGCGCCCCACGTGATCGACGCGTCGATCTTGTTGTCGAAGTACTTCGCGTTGAGCTCGTCGTAGATCTCGCGCAGATCGTGATGCTCGCCGGCCGTGAAGATCACCTGCGTCGGCGCGCGCCGTGACCGGCCGCGTACGTGACCCGAGTTCTCGTCGATGAACTCGCCCAGCACCCGCGACGCATCGGCATCGTTGTCGGCGATGTAGCGCGCGAGCGCGCGCGTGATCACTGGATCGGCGTCGGCGAACATGTGATGGAGCCGGACCTCGAACCGGCGCTCCTTGGGAACCCGGCGCACCGAGATCATCGTGTAGCGATTGTCGGTCAGGGTAACGGTGACTCGGCCCTTCGCGAGGTGCGCGCGGATGCGCCGCTCCAGGCTGTCCTGCGCTTCGAGGATCTCCTGCGGCGTCGCGTCTGCGCTGCGCCGCGATCGGCGCATCGCGTCTACCAGGCCCGCCGCACGACTCGTCCCCTCACTGGTCAGCGGACCGCCAGTGCACGGAGCGGGCGACGAGGCTGGAGGGGCAGGCAACGCTTCACTCAACGCAGACTCCTCTTATTCAAGCACATCACGAAGGGGTGTGGCCGAAGCACATTTCGCTCGCAAATCACCCCTCGAGAGACCCTCGGCTTCGATGGTCTCAGCCCGGCCGGTGGCGACCTCACCCTCCCCGTCCAGCTACCTGTCCACCAACGAGAAAAATGCTAACGCGGTGGTCCACGATGGATCAAATTCCTTGTGGATAAAGGGATCGGATCCGATCGCAACTGTTGGCAAAACCGGGGCCCGTCCCCGGTTTTCTGGGGGGATCGCACCCCGGGTCGGGACGATGGGCTATCGTCACGCCCCCATGAGCGCGTTTTTGTCCACGCACACACGGACCCATAGCTGCGGCGCCCTGCGCGCCCAAGACACCGGCAAGCATGTCGTGCTGACCGGCTGGGTTCAGTCCTACCGCGATCACGGTGGGTGCGTGTTCATCGATCTGCGCGACCGCGACGGCCTCACCCAGCTCGTGTTCGACCCCGAATTCGACAAGGGCGCCCACGCGGTCGCCGGCGATCTGCGCTCCGAGTGGTGCATCGGCATCACCGGCGAGGTCCGTTCGCGCGGCACGAAGGTCAACGACAAGCTGCCCACCGGCGCGATCGAAGTATGGGTCAAGGCGATCGAAGTGTTCTCGCGCGCCGACACCCCGCCGTTCGCGATCGAAGACGACGTCGATACCAACGAGGCGTTGCGGCTGAAGTACCGCTACCTCGATCTACGGCGGCCGCAGATGCAGAAGAACATGATGGTGCGGTCGAAGATGACCAAGGTCACCCGTGAGTACCTCGGGGCCAACGGATTCCTCGAGATCGAGACGCCGTTCATGGTGAAGTACACGCCCGGCGGCGCTCGGAACTTCCTCGTTCCGTCGCGCCTGAACCCGGGCTCGTTCTACGCGCTGGCCGAGTCGCCGCAGATCTTCAAGCAGCTGCTGATGGTCGCGGGCTACGAGCGCTATTTTCAGATCGTTCGTTGCTTCCGCGACGAGGATCTCCGGCTCGATCGCCAGCCCGAGTTCACCCAGATCGATATCGAGATGTCGTTCGTCAACGAGCAGATCCTCCAGAGCATGATGGAGGGGCTCGTGTCGGCGCTGTGGCGCGACGTGCTCGGGGTGGAGATCAAGCTGCCGCTGCGGCGCATGACCTACGCCGAGGCGATGGACAAGTACGGCGTCGACAAGCCCGACCTCCGGCTCGATCTGGTGCTGTGCGACGTCACCGAGGGCTGCAAGGCCAGCGGATTCCGCGTGTTCGAGAGCGTGATCGCCAGCGGCGGCATCGTCAAGGCGATGCGGGTGCCGGACGGCGAGCGGTTGACCCGATCGATGCTCGACGGCCTGACCGACTTTGCGAAGTCGTACGGCGTCAAGGGCGTCGCGTTCGCGCGCGTTCAGGACAACGGCGTGTGGCAGGCGCCGTTCGCCAAGAGCTTCTCCGACGCCGCACGGAATGCAGTCAATGCGATCGCCGGTGCGGGCGCGGGAGACGTGCTGATCTTCGTCGCGGAGAAGCCCAAGGTCGCGAACACCTGTATGGGCGCGATCCGGCTCCACATCGGCGACAAGCTGGGGCTCATCCGCAAGGGCGAGTGGCAGTTCATGTGGCTCACCGATCCACCGCTGTTCGAGGTCGACGACGCGACCAAGCACATCGCCGCCGCGCATCACCCGTTCACGTCGCCGCGCGTCCAGGACGAGGGCTTGCTCGAGTCCGCGCCCGAGCAGGTGCTCGCGCGCGCGTACGATCTCGTGCTCAACGGCGTCGAGATCGGCGGCGGCTCGATCCGTATCCACCGCAGCGATCTGCAGGCACGCGTGTTCAAGGCGCTCGGGATCTCCGACGATGACGCTCGCGCGAAGTTCGGATTCTTGCTCGATGCGTTCAAGTTCGGTCCCCCACCCCACGGCGGCATCGCGTTCGGCGTCGATCGGCTGGCGATGCTGATGGCCGGCGCCGAATCGCTGCGCGACGTGATCGCCTTCCCCAAGACCCAGAAGGGCTCCGACCTGATGACCGAGTGCCCGACGCCGGTCTCGAAGAAGCAGCTCGAGGAGCTGTTCATCCAGGTGCGCCCCGATCTCGAGCTCAAGTAGGGCGCCGAGCGGCGCAAAGCGGCCCTACGCCTCCGCAGTACGCCGAGCCCACACGAGCCAGCCGCAGACGACCACGTAGACGACCGCACCAAGCGCGAGCATGGCGCCGAACCCCCACGCCCGCGCTCCGAGCGCCGCGCCGACCGAGCCCACCACCGACATCACGCCGTTGACGCCCCACATCCACGGCGCGCTGAGCTTGCCCGCATCGCCCAGCAGCCGCATGCCCGCTGGGAACGGAACCCCGAGACAGAACCCGAGGCACAGCAAGAACACGATCAACACCGCTGCGCGCGCGGCCAGCGGCATGGCCATGAGCGGCTGGAAGCTCGCCACGCCCTGCCCGATGCCGATCGCGAGCACCGCGACCAGCACCGCCATCACCGCGGCGAACAGCGCCAGCGATCGCGGGCGCGCGATCCGCTGACTCACCGCGCTTCCGATCCCGCCGCCGAGCAGCACCGCGAACAGCGTCGCCGTCACGGCGAGCGTCGGATATCCGAAGGCGAGCGTGAGCTTCTGGATCAAGGGAATCTCGATCAACATGAAGCCCGCGCCGAGCAGCGCGAAGTACACCGCAAAGCGCCCATCCCCCGATGGTTCATCCCTGTAGCGCCGGCGATCGAGCACGGCATAGGCCGAGAACACCAGCACCAGCAGGACGGCGGCAATCATCAAGTTCACCAGCGAACGCGGCGCACTCGGTACGAGGTCCATGAAGAACGGGCGATCGTCGTGGGTGACCGAGATGTTGATCGGCTCGTCGGACGTCGCGATCGCCGCCGCGAGAAATGCGTCGAGCGATTGTTGGCCGTTCATGACCGGATCGAGCTGGCCACCAGCGCTCGGCGGCAGGTGCAACGGCTTGATGTGATGCTCGGCGCAGAACGCTCGCAGCGCGCTGGCGTCGGCGGCGGTGTACGGGCTCTTCTTGAGCGCGAACACGTACGAATACGCAGCGGCCGGGCTCGCGGCGGCCATGACGTGCTGGATCAGCTGCACGTCGGTCATCCCGCGGCTACGCAGCAGCGCTGCCGCCGTGTTGACCCAGCGCAGCACATACAGCGGGTTGTGGACCACGAACACCAGCTGGCCGTCAGGCGCGAGGTGATCCCAGTACTCGGCGAACGCTTCCTCGGTGTAGAGGTAGCTCTCCATCATCGCGAGGCCTTGGACGCCAGTCCCGCTCTGCGTGAGCGCGCCGTAGATCAGATCGTAGTGCTGGTCGGACTGCCGCACGAAGCTACGGCCCTCGCCGGTGATCACCTTGACCTCGGGGCGCTCGTAGACGTGGCCGTTGAAGTCGGCGTACTCGCGCATCAGCGGCAGGATCGAAGGATTGAGCTCGGCGCCGTCGATGTGACGAAACCCCGCGCGAAGCGCGAGCAAGACGTCCATGCCGCCGCCTGGGCCGATGAACAGCGCATGATCGCGCGGGCCGATCTGAAACGGCAGGGCTGCGAGCGGCGGAATGATGTGCTGATCGATCAGGGGCTGGACCAGCGCCGAGACCGAACCGGTGCGAAGGTCGCCCGCGATCCTGAGCATGCGCGTCGGAACGTTGCCGTTGTTGTAGATCTGCAGCACGTCGCCAGCGCGCGCGCCGAGCGTGGGGTCCTTGACGACATCGGTCCGGATCACCGCGTTCCACTCGGTGCGAATGATGTCGGGTCGCTCGCCGGCAGGCGCACCCAGTCGCGTGAACAGCGGTTGCGCGCGTGCCTCTTCGTCGTCCGGCGCGCCGGATGAGGCGATCGCGGGCGTTTCGAGCCAGCCGGTGGCCGTGTTGGCGGCGGCCATCGCGACCGCAATCACGGCCGCGGCGATCGAGCGCCCCCGGATGGCTCGCGTCGGGGCGCAGATCACACCGGCGAGCGCTCCAGCGAGCGTGGCGATCATCGCCGCGTTGGGCGCTCCCGCGATCTGCACCAACCCGAGCGTGGCCAGCGCTGCGGTCGCTGCTCCGATCAGATCGGCGGCATAGAGCCGGCCGCTGTGCGCGGCATGGGCTGCGAACAGCTCGGCGAGGAACACGCCGGCGCAGCCGAATGGAACGAGCAGGAGCGCCCCGGCGAGCCACGTCGCGTTCACCGCGCGCGGGATCACGAGGATCAGCAGCAACACGACGACGATGACGCCGCTGAGCGCAAATGCTGCAGCGGAATCGGCGAGGACGGACTCCGCCGGCGCGCGCCGCCGACGGCGAACATGCAGGGCCAGGCCACCCAGGCCGAGCCCACAGATCGCAACCGAGATCGCCAGGAACGCAAAGTGATGCTGCAGCAGCGCCGAGAACACGCGCATGAGCGCGACCTCGTACGCGAGCACGGCAAACGACAGCAGGAACACCGCCCCCAACATCCGGCGCTGTGTCATGTGACGCTACGGTGCTCGAGATCCAGAGCGAGATCAAAGCCGGTGATGCCACCGCTCATTGCAGGTGATGACCGCAATTTCAGCCATGATCAGCCGCCGTCGGTGACGCAATTCGATGACTTACGGCGCTGACAGGCCCGCTCTCGTGTCGACCCACGCACAACACCTGGCATCGAACGCGGTCGGCTGGTCGAACACGCGCGTGTGCCAGCGGTCGAGGACGCCTCCGTCGCAGACGGCGAGGGCGATCGTGAGCGACCGCGGCGTAGGTCCGTAGCCGACCCGCAGCGCGAGCTCAGCCCGTGCCAGCACGTTGACGAGCTTTGCACCTCGGATGACGGTGGCGGCGACCGGTTCGTCGCCGTCGAGCTCGACCACATCACCGATCGAGGCGAGCCGAGCTCCTGCGAGCTCGATCGGCCCACCGTCGACCAGCATCGTCCAGCGACGGTATCCGGCAAACCGCGAGAACGGGCCGGAGCGCGTGACCTCCGCAACGCTGAGCCGGAGTGCGTAGTCGTCTCGGTCGGGATGCCGGAGGATCTGATGAGTCGTGCCCCTGCCGTTGCGCCAAGGTTGCGCGTGCCAGCTGCGGGGGTCGATGTCGTACATCGGGTCGGACTATGCCGACCACACCGGTGTGATGTCGACCACCACCCGCGCGCCACGCCGGATCACCACGAGCGGAGTCGCAACCTCCGCGGGCCAGGTCCGCAGTGCACGATGCAGATCATCGACACCTTCGATCGACGTGTCGGCGAGCTTCACGAGCAGATCACCGTCCCGCAGTCCGGCGCGCGACGCGGGGCTATCTCGCTCGACCGACTGAACCTCTACCGCGGCCGCTCCGAGCCCGTGGTGATACGCGAGCCTGCGGTCGAGCGGGCGGCGAATCGCGCCGATGCCCAACCACGCGCGCCGCACGCGACCGTGTTGCATGATCTGGCCAAGCACCCAGGCAGCGGTCTCGACCGCGATCGCAAAGCCAAGACCCTGCGAGCCCGCGATGATCGCGGTGTTCACACCGATCACCCGCCCTGCACCGTCGAGCAGGGGTCCGCCGGAGTTGCCTGGGTTGAGCGGTGCGGTGTGCTGGATGACACCGTCGATCAGACGATTGGCCTTGCTGCGCAGACTGCGACCGAGCGCCGACACGACGCCCGTCGACACGGTCGATTCGAACCCGAGCGGATTGCCGATCGCGATCGCGAGCTGTCCGGCGCGTGGGGCGAGCCGCCCATCGACCGCGAGATACGGGACGGGAGCCGCCGAGGCCCCCACCAGCGCCGACGTCTCGACGCGGATCACCGCGAGATCGGTGACCGGATCATCGCCGACGAGGCTGCCCTCTGCGGTTTCGCCGGCTGGCGTTCGCACGTGGATGCGAGACGCCCCGGAGACCACGTGGCTGTTGGTCATCACGTATCCATCGGGCGTGACGACGAACCCGGACCCGGCACCGCGCGGGCCCCGCTTGCCGTTGCCGATCTCGAGACTCACGACCGCCGGACCGGCCGACTCGACGACATCGACCAGGGTTCGCGAATACGCGTCGAGCAGCTCTCGGTCGTCGCGCGGCTCGGCGCGTTGGCCTCGTCCCCGCTGCGTCACCCCTGCCGGCGCCAGCATCCGCTGCGTCACCTTCGGCTGCGGGGTCGCCATCACGGCCGGCTCCCCAGCGTCGCGGAGAGGCGCTGGACCACGCCGCCGCGGATCAGCTCGAGCTGTACGTCGTCGCCCGGACGATCATCGAGCGCGGTGCGCAGGCCATCGGGGCCTTCGATCGCGGCACCATCGATCGCGATCAGGATGTCACCGACCAGGATGCCGGCCGCGGCGGCAGGACCGCCGTCTTCGATGCTCGCGACCAGGGCGCCGCGCTGCCGACCGGCGGTGGTGGCCACGGCGGCGGCGAGCGCCACCGGATACACCCCCACGCCCAGGTAACCTCGACGGACCCCACCATGGGCCTCGAGCTCCGCCACGACCCGGCGGAGCGTGACGGCCGGGATCGCGAGGTCGGCGCCGCGGATCAGCGTGCGCGTGTTCATGCCGATCACCTGCCCCGCCGCGTCGACCAGTGGGCCGCCCGCAAACCCACGCGGGATCTGGCGATCGGACTCGACGTAGCGCTCGAGCTTTCCCCACGGCGTCCGGACGTCGGGCCCGAGCACACCGATCGCGCGCAGGGATGCCCGTGCGGTTCGCCCTGGCCGGCCGATCGCGAGCGCGAGGCTCCCCACGCCGAGCTGTTCGAGCTCGCGAAACGGCGCGGGAGTCAGCCCGCCCCCCGCGACGCGCAACAACGCGACATCGCTGCCCGGGTCGCGACCGATCACCTCGGCATCGCGAAACTCGACATCGAAGTCCGTGGTCCCGATCCCGATCTGAGTGCGGTCCGGGGTGTGAAAGCTGGAGCTGATCACCAGGTCGCTGGACCAGGCGACGCCACTACCACCTCCCCGCCCACGCGCAACATGAACCACGGATGGGGCAACCGATGCGACGGCGCCCGAGAGCGCCTGATCGAGCGCTTGAAGTGCTGGTATTGCCATGACGAGTTTCTCCTCGTCGACAACGTGGCTCGACGGACGCGGCACGCCTATCGGCCATTTGGAGGGGAACCCTGCGGAAAATTGGCGAGGCTCCGGCACGTTCCAGGTGATCCCGCCACCTTTGGCTGCCCTTACGGGCAGGGTTGACCTGGACGCTTGGCGTGCACAGGTTGGTCGCCATTCGCCATGACCAGGAATCCATCCGTCCAGCTGTCTGCGGTTTCTGACCCCATCAAGGTGGCGCTCCTCACGGACGACACCTTGCTTCGGACGGGCCTGTCGAGCCTCCTGGGCCAGCTAGGTACGGCGGGCTCGATCGAGGTCGTCGATCGCGATGCCGCTGACGTTGCGCTCTGGGATGCTGGCTCGGATCCGAGCAAGACGCTCGGCCGGCTCGGCGAGCTTCGCGGCCTCGAGATCCCGGTGGTGGCAGTCGTCGGCGACCCTGCTCACGTAGCTCCGGCGATCGCCGCTGGCGCGCGTGGCGTCGTGTTGCGCGATCAGGTCGGTCCCGGGATTCATGCCGCACTCGCGGCGGTGCGCAGCGGGCTGACGGTGATCGATACCGCCCTCGCCGAGACCCTGGTTCCATCCCAGGTCAACGCGGTCGCGAGATCGACCACGGGCGCTCCCACCAAGGGTCGCGGCGAGCTCACCGAACGCGAGCGTCAGGTCGTGCAGCTGCTGTCGGAAGGCCTGTCCAACAAGCTGATCGCAGATCGGCTCGGCATCAGCGACCACACCGCGAAGTTCCACGTCAACGGCGTGATGATGAAGCTCGGCGCTTCGACCCGGACCGAGGCGGTCGTCGAGGCGATGCGTCGCGGCTTGATCCGGCTGTAAGGCTTGCTCGTCGCGGTGGCTTAACCGCGCGGGTCGCCGGAAGCCAGCCGAACCGATCGAGCGCGATCAGCCCGCTGTCGCCGATGTCGACGCCCTCTTGCTCGAGTAGCTGGCGCTGAATCGCGGCCCCCACCGGATCGTGGATCGCGATCCGGCCGCGCAGACGGCTGGCCTTGCCGATCACCCGCTGCCACGGCACCCGATCCCTCGGTTTACTGACCTTCATCGCCGCGCCGGCGACGCGCGCACCGCCGGGGATGCCGGCGAGCTCGGCGACCTGACCATAGGTGGCCACGCGGCCGCGCGGGATCCGCCGCGTCACGTCATAGATCGCAGCATACAGCCTGCGGACGTGCGCCGAGGCGTCAGCGGAATCGTCCGATGACCGAAGTCTGGTCGGCCCACGCCTGATCCGGCTAGCACTGGACGGCATCGCGTCGCGCACGCTACGACAGGCGTGGATGCAGATCCAGGTGCTGTACTTCGCGGTTTTCCGCGAGAAGCTCGGACGAGCCGACGAGACCGTGGAGCTCGCGGCCGGCGCGACGGTTCGCGACGCCATCGAGACGCTCGCCCACCGACATGCGGCGATCGCGGCGCTCCGCGGCCGGTTCCGAGTCGCGGTCAACCAGGCGTTCGTGCCCGACGATCACGTGCTCGCCGACCGTGACGAGCTCGTGCTGATCCCGCCGGTCGCAGGCGGCATCGATCCTCGTCACGTCGTGCTGTCGGACGCGCCGCTGTCGCTGGATCGCTGCATCGCCGCGGTCGCTGGACCCGGAATGGGCGGAATCGTGACGTTCACCGGCACCGTGCGACGAAACAGCCATGGCACCGTGATCGATCGATTGCAATACGAGGCCTACGGACCGATGGCAGTGCGCGAGATGACGCGACTGTGCAACGAGATCGAGGACGAGATCGCAGGCACCAAGCTCGCCGTCGAGCATCGCGTAGGCACCCTCGCGGTCGGCGACATCGCGGTCGTGATCGCTGCCGCGGCGCCGCACCGTGCCGAGGCCTTTGCCGCGTGCCGCGCGATGATCGATCGGCTCAAGGATCGCGTGCCGATCTGGAAGAAAGAATTCGGCGAGGACGGCGCGACCTGGGTCGGATTGGGTCCCTGACGCCAACGTGCGCCTTACCAGCCACACGTCGACCAGGTGGCGTCTGGCCGCTCCACGTTGACCAGGTGGCCTCTGGCCAGCTCCACATTGGCCAGGTGGCGTCTGCCCTGTCAGTCCGGCTCGTTCAACGCATCCTTGGGCCGCTCCACGGGAGGTGGAGCTCCGGGGTCGCCCGGAACCGCCGCCGAGCCTGAACCTGCCGAGCCAGAGCCGGCCGAGCCTGCCTCTGCCGAGCCTGAACCCGCCGAGCCTGAACCCGCCGAGCCTGCACCCGCCGAGCCTGCAGCGCCCGAGCCCGCGTGCTCACCCTCGGGCCCCGGCACCGGGACCGGGACCGCCGCATCGCCGGGCGGCGGGGGCGTCGGCGGAGCTGCCGAATTCTTCGCGCTGTCCTCGGGCGGCTGGATCGTCAGCGTCGGGCGCTCGCCGCCACCGCTGCCACCCGGATCATCCATGTTCGCGCTCTTCACGGCGGGACCGCACATCTGGTTCAGCCGCTTCATCTTCTTGAACGTGCCGTCGAGCCGGATGTGGAACAGGCCGTCGGCGCGACGCTCGGCGCCCGAGTTGATGAGCGCCGCCGAGGTCTTGGGCTCTCGCTTCTCGAGCTCGGGGCTATCCTTGAACCGCAGGCACCCCGACACCAACGAATCGTCGAACACGGGGGCCAGCGTCATCGTGTAATCGAAGTGAACCTCCCCGTCCTTCGACGCGAGCTCGAACTTGGTGAGCTCGAGCCTGCTGCTCTTGATGTCCACGCGAATCGCGAGCTTTTCGACGAAGATCTTGCCGATCGCGACGCCATCGCCAAGCACGACCTGGCGCCGGTGATCCTTGACCGGTGGCTTCATCTTGCCGGGTCCGAACGTGCAGCCGGTGGCGCAATCGAAGCTGAGCGCACCGGTCGCCTTGGTCCAGTCGTTGGCGATTTGACCGTTCTTGTTCTTCTCCTTCGGGAGGGTCAGCGAGAACGCGAAGTCGAGCCGTCCCGTCATCGGAAGATCGGTGTAGTCCTGCACCGGCAACCGATTCGATGGCAGGGCGATGCCTTCGACCTCGACCGCCGTCGACGTCTTCGACAGCGCGATCGTCCCGACCAGATGCCCGGGGCTGATCTCTGCGTCGAAGTTGATCTCGGCAGTCCCGCCAAGCAGCGCCAGCAAGCCGACGTCGAGCTCCAGGCTCTCGATCACCAGCTTTGCTGGCGGTGGCGGCGCGGCCGGTGTGTCGCTGCCTTCCGCGGCTGCCGGTGGCGGCGGCGCTTCGTTGCCGCGCTTCTGCAGCGTCACCCACTTGAGGTACATCCGGCCGGGCATGATCCCGCGCTCGACGCTGCCGATCGACACGTCGTACTTCGCCGACAGCACGTCCTGGATCCGATCCTTCACGCGGTCGTACGGGAACGTCAGCTGCAGCGCGAACACGAACGTGATCAGCGCGAGCGCGAGGTAGCCGAGCACGCGCACGACCTTGCGCATGCGCGGGCCAAGCTGGGGAAGCTGCGGCAGCGCCATCACTAGCCTCCCTTCGCCGAGCCGGAGGCGCTGGCATCGGGCGCCGGCGTGGCCTGCGAATACGTGGAGACTTCCAGCTTGGCGTCGATCTTCTCCTTGGCGTTGCGATCGCGCCGCAGCGACAGGTTGGTAACCATGACCAGCTTCGATTTGGTCTCGATCTCCTCGAGGAACTTGCGCAGCTGATCGATCGTGAGCCCGCGTGCGTCGCAGCTCACCGACGTGGTCACGAACCCATTGCGCGGAACTGGATTGCGCGGCGTGGTGCCCTTGAGCGTGAACCCAGCCTTCTGAGCCGCGTTGCTCAGGTAGGTGTCGAGACTGATCGGCTCCGGCCCCTGCTCTCTGAGCAGCTTCGTGACCTCGTCATCGGTCTTCGACGTGCCTCGCGCCTTGAGATCGTCGAGCACTCGCAGCGCCTTGCGCGCGGTCGCGTTCCGGGCCTCCATCGCCGTGAGGCCGTCGTGGATCGACAGCGCAAGCCAGATCGCAATCGTCGCGGGCACGGCGATCGCTGCGATCACCACCATCCTGCGCTCGCGCGGCGAGATGCGGTCCCAGAAGTCTCGAGCTCGTTCGGAAATGCTGGCCATGACTACCTCACATGCACGCGGCGGTGATCGTTAGCTTGAAGCGCTTCGCGCCATCCGCCCCGTTCTCGGTCGGGCCGCGATTGACCTCCTTGAAGCAGGAGACCTTCTTGAGCTCCGCCACCAGCACGTCGATGCCTTCGGCGGTCTTGGTCGTGCCCTGAAGATCGACACGCTTGTCGTCGATCTCCAGCTGGTCGATGTCGATCGTGATCTTCTCCCGCGGCGGCACCTTGGCGCTGACCTCGAGCAGGATGTCGTAGGCCGATGCCTTGGGCAGCGGCGACACGAACGCCTCGCCGTCAGGTCCGGTGGTCTTCAAGATCTCGTCGGCGGTCTTGGCCTTGCCGTCGAAGTACTGGGCCGACTCGGTGGCGAGCCGCTGGTTGAGCACCGCCTCTGCCTTGCGTAGCCGGTACAGATCCGAATACGCGCTGCCCGCCGCGAACGCTGCGATCGCCAGCATCGCCGCGCCGAGCGGCACCGCCTTGGCACGCAAGAACGAAAGGTCGACCTTCACCGCGAGATCGCCGGAGCGCAGATCGAACATCGGGCGACCGCCAGCGGCGTCGTACGCCATGCCGATGGTCAATGCCGCGCTGTCGATCGATGCCCCGGCGACTGGATCGGAGCCCAATCGGGGTCCGGCGATCGCGGTCGCGTCATCGGCGGTCATTCGCCAGGACGGGATCCCGAGCTTCTCGGTCAAGAACGAGCCGATGCCGCGCAACCGCGCGCCGCCGCCCACCAGCAGCGCCGCGCTGACGGTGAAGCCGGTGCGCGCGCGGCACGCCGCCAGCGTCTGACGAAGATCCCGCGCGAACGGACTGAGCTCGACCTCGGTCACCTGGTGGATCCGCGACCACGCCTCCGAGGTGGCCGGCTCGGATTGCGACGCGATGAACCCATCGCTGTGCTTCGCGCGCTCGGCGTCGTGCCACGCGAGCTTCCAGTGATCCGCGATCGCCTTGGTGACGTGCTTACCGGCGCGCGCGATGCTGCGACTGAACACCGCGCGACCATCGGACACCACGATGACGTCGGTGCGCTCGTGCCCGATATCGATCACCGCGACCGCCCCATCGACGCGTGCCGAGGCCAACGACGGTGTGCGTTCGACCAGCCGAACCGCGGCACCGCCGCACGCCAGCACGCCGCGAGGGTCGAAGCCGCACTCGGCACCGAGATGGATCAGCCGCTCGGCGCGGTCGCGGCGCATCGCATAGCTCAGTACGCGCATGCCATCGGTCGGTGGCGCCACGCGACCGGGCCCTGGATCGCCGACCGGACCGGTCGCTGGGGCCGCGGGAATCGCTTCGAACGTGTAGACCATGTCCTCGAGGTCGACGGGCACGACGCCCTCGAGCTCGCCGCCCACCGCCTTCTCGAGCTCGGCACGACGCAGATGCTTGAACCCGAACTCGAGCACTTGCGTGAACACCTGATCGCCATACACGCCGAGATACCCGCTCTCGCCCCGCAGCCGCAGCTCGCTGACCAGCTCCGCGAGCACCGCCTTCGCGCGCAGCTCGGTCGATTCCTCGCCGGGTGGCACCGCGCGTTCGATGACGCTCAGCAACGTCGCGCCGCGAATACCCGGACTGGCGATCGCCAGCTTCACGCTCCACGCTCCGAGATCGACTGCAAACACTCGACTCGCCATTTCAATCTTCCTTCCGGAACACCCACGTTCCCTTGGGAACTGGCGGCCTGCGAACGTTTTGCGGGACGACCTTGGTGTCCCACACGCCGGTGATGGTGGTGCGAATCGGCGGGAACACCGGCGAGCCGTCCGCGTTCTTCTGCTTGCGCTCGATCTCGCCCCACGCTTCGACGCGATAGGTGCGACGCGGCCCGGCGGTCGCGATCTGCGACAGCTTTGCCTTGTCGAGCTCGAGGCCAACCTTCTCGCCGCCGGACAACCCCGGAATCCCGGCGCCCATCGCCGCGCTGGCGGCGCTGCCTTGCAGCGTTCCGGTCTCGCTGGCGAGCGACATCAGCGACGCCGATGGATCCTTCACGAACTCGACGAACTCGTCGATCGTCGTGAAGTTCTGACCGAACTGCTTGGCCCGTGCGACCAGGCCGGCGAGCAGGAACAACCGCTGCGGGTTCTGAAGGATCGGATCGCGCTCGTTCTTCACCGATAGATAGAGCAGCGCCGCGATCAGCTGCGTGTTGGACACCGCAGACAGGTTGGTCTTGCAGCCGCCGTAGATCGTGAATGCACTGCCAAACAGCGACCAGAATCGATCGTCGACGCCGCGTACGAGCTTCACCTCACCGACCGAATCCAGATAGGTGTTCTTCGGCTTGTAGTCGTCCTTGAGGCTCTCGTAGCCATAGTTCTCGGTGCTGCCGCGCTCGCCTCCAAACCGCGTGCCGCCGACCGCCGGACCATCGATGTAGTCCATGATCGCCGACACCAGCGTCGCCCGATCGCGGCGATAGCCCTCCGCATCCGCCTCTTCGAACACCGGATCGTAGGACGGGAAGTACACCAGCGCATCGAGCACGCTCTTGAGATAGTTCGCGGTGGCTTCGTTGCCGGCGGCGCAGTTGAGATTGATCTTGTCGTCCTCGGTGGTGATCTGGTTGGTCAGCCCGCAGCTTCCGATGTCGGCGCCGAACCCCTTGATGTCGCTCGATGAGAACCCGAGCGCGTCGGTGACCTCCTCGGACGTGCCGCAGAACGCCATCAGGATCTGATCGGCGAACTCGGTGATCTGGATCAGCCCGCGCAGCTGCTTCACGTTGTCGAGCCGCTGCTGGAGCCGGATCACCAGCTCCGACAGGTTGGCCGCGGACTGCGCGAGGAAGTGCGCGCGCATCTTGTCGCGATAGTTCGCCGCGCCGATCAGATCGATGTTGGTGCTCGTACTGAACTGATTCGAGATCGCCAGCGTGAACGCGATCGCGACCATCACCAGGATCAGCGCGATGCCACGCTGCCGGCGCTGCCGGCGCTGCGCTCCCGCGGTGCTGCGCCGCGGCGCTGCGGGTCGCGGACGCAACGTCCGCTCCGCGGTCAGAAACCGCCACGTACGTCCCGCGATGTGGCCGATGGTGGTCATTGGACGAAGTTCAGCGGCTCCTGCATGCCGATCCGAGCCTGGGTGACGAGCTTGTAGTCCTTGTCGTTGGAGTCCTTGGTCGTGATCGTGATCCGCACCCGGCTCGGCAACCAACCCTTCTGGGCATCGGCCTGGGTCGTGTCCCAGGTGTCCTGCCATTCGACCGACTTCCAGTTCCAGTACTCGAGCTTGACCTCCTGGATATCGCTGACGAGCACGTCGTAGTCGGCGGCCTCGTCATCGGGCGTCTCGTTCGATGGCCGGCGCTGCTCGCGACGGATCCAATCGGTGGCGCCGGGCTTGTTGGGGCTGTTGCGCGTGACGTAGGAGATCACGGTCTGCTCGGACTCGTTGGCATCCGCCCACAACACGCGATGCCCGAGCGTCGAGAACCGGATCTCGGGAAACTTGCTGCCCGACTTGCCGACCATCATCGTGCGCGGATGGGTCGCGTTGGTGTCCTCGTTCCTCGACAGGTACGCCGCCTCGAAGTCAGCGACCACCCGCCCCAGCGCCATCCGCAGCTCGTGGTTGCGGTCCTCGAGCTGTTCGAACGTCTTGCGCGCCGTCGACGTGCTCGTGATCGTGCGCCATGCGAGCGCCATCATGATCACGAGCACCGCGACGGCGATCAACACCTCGATCAGCGTGAGCCCGGACTGAGTGCGCCGCATGTCAGCGTCCCCCTCCCCGACCGGAGCCCCCGGACCTCAAGCCGCCGCCACCGGTGCGCCCGCCGCCGGTAGCACCCGTGCCGCCACCGGAACCGCTGTCAGCTGCTCCGCCGGGCGCATCGTCGAGATCTTGCGAGCCCAGGCCCGACAGCACCTTGTCCATCGCCGGCGCGTCGGTGAAGTACGCCACCACGGTCATGTCGCGCTCCGAGTCCGCGACCTTCCACTTCACCGTCAGCGAGACCTTGCGGATCGACGCCTTGAGCACATCCGAGAACATCTGAAACTGGCTCTGCACGAACGACGCACCGGCCTGCGCATCGATGTCTCCGCCCCCCCCGCCAAATCCGCCGCCGAGCATCGACAACATTCCGCCGAGCGCGCTGTCGCCGAACCCACCGCTCGCGGCCGAGCCATCGGAGCCCGAACCCGCCCCGGAACCCGACCCGGCTGCTGCGGCCGCCCCCGCCTGCGTGAGCTGCTGCAGCTTGTCCCAGCTCGGCAGCTCGACCTGATCGACCTTGTAGGTGTACGTGATGTTCGGCCAGCCCTCTTCCTCGAACGTCTGCTCGCTGGTCTCCGATTGATCGGTGTCGGAGAACCCGTCCTTCAACAGCTTCTCCTCGATGTCGTACATCTTCGCGCGCGCGAGGTCGGTGACGACGCCCATCATCTGCGCCTGGCGCGCCGCGAACATGTTCGAGGCGGAGCTCTTGACCAGCACGACCAGCGCGAGCCCGAGCAACGACAGCGCGAGCATCACCTCGATCAGGGTGAAGCCGCGGCGGCGATGGCGTCGGATCAACGCGGCGGCGGTCACCTGTCGGTCTCCCGTTCGGCTTCGCGATCGCCCATCGCGTTGCGCATCATGTGATCGTCGACGCTTCTCAGCTCGCCATCGCGAAGCTCGATCCGTCCGGTCAAGCCGTGCACGACCACGGTGAAGATGTCGCTGCCGTCGGTCAGCTCGATCACGGCTTTCTCCGCCGAGCCCATCGGAAAGAAGTAGATCGACTCGGTGCCGCTGCTGACCGCCGTGTCGCGATGCTGCACCCACATCTGCTTGAACTTGATCCCCTTGCTCGCCATGAGCGCGCGATGAAAGCTCTTGCCGGTCGAGTCGCCCGACTTGCCTTCCGCGGGAACACACACGCGGTCCGCCACGTGATGCCCGGCGATCGCGATCGCCTTCCGCGTCGCTTCCTCGGGATCTCCCGCAGCGAACGAATCGTCCGGCACCTGGGTCAACCGTTGCTTGCCGCGCTCGATCGCCTCCTTGGTCTCCTCCTCGGTGAGCTCGACTTGCTTGTTGCGCACGATCGCCGCCTGACCCTGGCAGACCTCCACGATGTAGAGCTGCTTCTCGAGATCGAACAGCACCCGGTGAACCTCGCCACGCTCGACCGCAAGCTGAGCGGTCCGCCGCATCACCGCGGCCAGCTCGGTCGCGTTCTCGACCATGTCGGCCTTGGTGACCCTGCGAAACCCCGAGCGCAGCAGCACCATCGACGCGCCGATGATCGCGAGCACGATCATGATCTCGAGCACGGTCATGCCTCGTTGACCGCGCGCGAGCTTGCCGTCGCGATCGATGAGCCGGGATGGGGCTGCTGGCGACATGGTGGCGCGATCAGTGCTCCCAGGACTTGACGTCGTCCTCGGTGCCTTCCTTGCCGTCCTCACCGACGGACATCACGCCGAACCCGCCCTGCACGCCAGCGGGGAGGTTCGCGCCGCAGAACATCTTGTAGGGCGTGCCCCACGGGTCCTTGACGTCCGAGCTGTTCATGTACTTGCTGAGGTCCTCGATCTTCTCCGGGCAACCCTTCTGCGGGTTGGCCATGCTCCATTGGGTGTACGCCTCGTGGGCGAACTTCATCACCGCGGCCTGAGCGACGTCCTTCTTGCCTTCCTTGAACATGCTCATGACGCGCGGACCGACGACGAGCCCCATCACGAGGGCGAGGATCGCGAGCACGATCATGATCTCGAGCAGGGTCATGCCCCGTTGAGCGTGACGGGACGAACGAGCGAGGCGGGTTGCTAGCGAGCGCATACAGGTCTCCTTTTGACGTTCACTTCGGACCAGAGATCTGACCGAGGTCCATGATGGGTTGCAGGATCGAGAACACGATGAACGCCACCGCGCCGCCCATGACGACCAGCATCAAGGGCTCGAGCAGTGCCGTGAACTTTCCGAGCTTGGCGTCGACCTCGGTCTCGTAGGTCGTGGCGATCCGCTCGAGCATCTCCTCGAGCTGGCCGGCGCGCTCGCCGACCGCGACCATGTGGATCATCGTCGCCGGGAACTCGCCCGACTTCTTCAGCGTCTGGGCCAGCGATTCACCCTCGGTGACCGCTTGCTTGGCCTGCTCGACGGCGGCCTGCAGGATCACGTTGCCCATGATCTGCTTCGCGGTGTCGAGCGAGCGCAGCATCGGCACGCCGCTCTTGAGCATGGTCCCGAGCGTGCGCGCGAACCGGCTGACGTTGATCGTGCGCACCAGCTGGCCGAGCACCGGCAGGTTCAACACGAACCGGTGCCACGTCGTCTTGCCCTCCTTGGACCGCGACCACTTGAGGAACAGCACGATCCCGATGATCGTGGCCATGAACAGCCACAGGATGTTGCCGCCGATGAACTGCGACGACGCGATCAGCATCCGGGTGTTGATCGGCAGCGCCTTGCCCTGCTGCGTGAACATCGAGGTGATCTCGGGGATCACCTTGACCATCAGGACCGTCATGATGCCGACCCCGACGACCACCATCACGGCGGGATAGACCATCGCGCCCTGGACCTTCGACTTGAGCTTCTGCGCGCTCTCGAGGAAGTCGGCCAACCGGCCGAGCACCTCGTCGAGGTTGCCGGCGACCTCACCCGCGCGGACCATCGAGATGAACAGCTCGTCGAACAGCTTGGGGTGCTTGGCGAGCGCATCGGCGAGCGAAAGGCCTTCGTTGACGGCGGTCCGCACCTCGGACACGGGCGCCTTGAGCCGGACGTTCTCGATCTGCTCGACCAGCGCGCCGAGCGCCTCGGCGAGCGGAATACCCGCGCGAAGCAGCGTCGCCATCTGGCGGGTGAACGCCGCGATCTCGGTCTTCTTGACGCCGCCGAACAGCCCGCCGAGATCGACGTCGCGCGACAGGCCGCCCTTCTTGGCGTTGAGCTCCTTGGCCGCCTTGCCGCCGCGCGACAGCTCGAAGCTGGTGACCAGCACGCCGTCCTTGCGCAGCAGCTGGCGCAGCACCTTTGGCGACTCCGCATCGCGAACGCCGTTGATGCTCTTGCCGCTCGGGCCGACGCCTTTGAACGCGTACATCGGCATCAGCAGCGCCCTCCAGCCGCACCCTCGTGCAGGCGCGTACGTGCGCGTGCGTGCACGTCTACGCTCACGATCCGAGGAGCGTGGCCACGCATCAATCACCGCTCTCCGCGGTCATCAGCATGACCTCTTCGGGGGTGGTCATGCCCTGCACCACCTTGCGCGCGCCGTCGAACCGCAGCGACACCATGCCGGCCTCGATCGCGGCGTTGCGGATCGCACCCGCGTCGGCCTTGTCCAGACACAGCCGGCGCACCTGATCGCTGATCATCAACAGCTCGTAGATCCCGGTCCGGCCGCGATAACCGAGCTGGTTACACGATGCACAGCCCACCGGCTCGAACACGGTGCCCACCGGCGGTGGTCGCAAGCCCTTCACGTTGGGGAACTGATACGCGCCGGAGAAGAACTTGCGAGCATCGAGCCCGAGCTCGCGGAGCATCTCCTCGGACGGGCGCACCGGCCGCGCGCACTCGTAACAAGGTCGACGGACGAGGCGTTGCGCGAGCAGCCCGACCAGCGACGATGCGACCAGGAACGGCTCGATCCCCATGTCGATGAGGCGCGTGATGCCACCGGCTGCATCGTTGGTGTGGACCGTCGAGAATACGAAGTGGCCGGTAAGCGACGCGGTGATCGCGACCTCGGCGGTCTCGCGATCGCGGATCTCGCCGACCATGATGACGTCGGGATCGTGACGCAAGAACGAGCGCAGCCCCGACGCGAACGTCAGATCGATCTTCGAGTTGACCTGGGTCTGCGAGATGCCCTCGAGCTGATACTCGACCGGATCCTCGACGGTCAGGATGTTGATATCGGGCGCGTTGATCTCCGATAGACAGGCGTACAGTGTCGTCGTCTTACCGGAGCCGGTCGGACCGGTGACCAGCAAGATGCCGTGCGGCCGCGCGATGATGTTGCGGATCAGCGCGAGGTGGTCCTCGGCAAACCCGATGTCGGCGAGCCCGAGCAGCACGCTCGATCGATCGAGCAAGCGGATCGTGATCCGTTCACCGCCGGCCGTGGGTGCGGTCGCGACGCGCATGTCGACGTCCTTGCCGGCCATCTTGCGGCGGATCCGGCCGTCCTGCGGCAACCGCTTCTCGGCGATGTTGAGCCCGGCCATGATCTTGACGCGCGCGACGATCGACGGCTGGAACTTCTTGGGTGCGCGCTTGGCCTCGCGCAGCACGCCATCGATCCGGTAGCGCACCGTGATCTCTTTTTCGCCTGGCTCGATGTGGATATCCGAGGCGCGATCTTTGGCCGCCTGGAACATCAGCGAGTTGACCCAGCGAATGATCGGCGCCTCGTCATTGGCGTCGAGCATGTCGACCAGCTCCTCCGACTGAAACTCCTCGGTTTCTTCGTCGTCCTTCTTGCCACCCTCCTCGAGCTCGGAGACGCCGCGCAGCCGCGTGTACGTCTTGTTGATGTGATCGACGATCTTGGCGCCCGACGCCACCACCGGCTCGACCGGCTCGGACAGCAGCACGGCGACCGCGTCGATCACGTCCACCGCCGTCGGATCAGCGATCGCCACGAGCACGCGGCCAACCTTGTCGCGGCCCAGCGGCAGGATCAGGCGCTGGCGCGCGAAGTTGATCGGCAGCTTGTCGATCAGCTCCACCGGAATGTCCTCGGCGCGCGGCAGCTCTTGCAGATATTCCATCTCGGCTTGCAGCGCGAGCGCGCGCGCGAGCTGGTCCTCGTCGATCAGCCGGAGCCGTACCAGGACCTCACCGATCAGGCCGCCTTCCTCGCGCTGCTTGGCGAGCGCGCGATCGATCGACTCGCGCGCAACAGCGCACCGCGCGACGAGGATCTCGCCCAGCCGGTGCCCTGCACCGATCTCGACCGCGCTGGCGCGGCGATATGGCAGGCCTGGCGTCTCCACCTTACGGTTCCTTCGCTGCCGCGGGCTTGTCGGCCGGCTTGTCAGCGGGCTTATCACCCGAGCTCGCCGCAGGCTTGTCCGCTGGCTTGGTCTCGGCCGCAGGCGCAGGCTTTGCGTCCGGCGCGGGTTTGGGGGCATCGGGATCGTCGATCTCCGAAGGCGCGTAGTCGATCGGACCATCGAAGACCTGCTGCTGACTACCGAACGCGCGCAGCGTCTCGAGGTCCTGCTCCACCGACAGTACCGCACGATTGATCTCCTCGACCATGCCGCGCTTCCGGCGGTAGTCGATCTGCGGCAAGTACTTCATCTCGTTCAGCGTCGTGAACGTCCGCACGAACTCGTCCCGTTCGCGGCTCTTGCGCTCGCGGATCGCCTGAAGATCGAGCTGATCCTTGATGATGTACGGGGTCAGAACGATCAGCAGGTTGGTCTTCACCTTGGTCTTCGTCGAATACTTGAACAGATAGCCGAGCAGCGGGATGTCGCCGAGCAGCGGGACCTTGGTGACCCCGTAGCTGTCCTTCTCCTGGATCAACCCGCCGATCACGACGCTCTGCTGGTCGCGAACCACGACCTGGGTCTTGAGCTTGCGCTCGGTCCAGGTCGGGCCGAGCTCGGGATCTCGGCTGCCGATATCCTTGATCTCCTGCTCGATCTCGAGCCGGACCGCGTCGTCGCTCGAGATGTGCGGGGTGACGTTGAGCGTCAGGTTGAGCTTCTCGCGCGCGATGTTCTGGCCGATGCCGCCGGGCAGCGCGCCGGTCGTGCCACCGGCGGGAAGCCCGATGCCGCCGAACGACAGCCCCGATTTGTACGGAATGTTGTTGCCGACCGAGAACTCGGCCTTCTCGTTGTCGATCGCGATCACGTGCGGCGCCGACAGCACGTTGGAGTTGGTTTGCCGCGCGACCGCCTGAAACAGGATCCCGTACGACGGAATACTGACGCCCAGAAACGTCTGCGAGTTCGCGAGCGGCGAGCCGAGCAGGCCGCCGACCAGGCCGGTCGCGGCGGCGAGCGTCTTGACGTCGAGCGACTTGAGCTCGGGAGTCTGAACGCCCGCGATCAGCAGGTCGCCGTTGTTGACCGGGAGGCCACCGTGCGAGCTGGTGCCTACCTGCAGCGTCTTGTCGAGCTGGACCTCGAGGATCAGCGCCTCGATGAAGATCTGGCGCCGCGGCTGATCGAGGCGCTTGATCACGTCCTTGATCGCCAGATAGTCGCGGCCGCTCGACATCACGATCAGCGAGTTGGTCGGCTTGTCGCCGATCACCCGGACCTGGCCCTGGAGCGACGAGCCGAGATCGCCGGCGGGCGATGGCGCCGGCGGAGGAGGAGGCGCGTTGCCCCCCGGTTGTCCCGGCCGGCCGCCGCGGGTGTTCTGCTGCTGACCCTGGCCGACCGCGTTGGTGAGCGTGGTCGCGAGCTCCTCGGCGAGGGCGTTCTGCAGCGGGTAGACGCGGATCGACGTACCGCCTTCGGCCTCGACCGCGATGTCGAGCCGGTTGACCAGCGCCTTGACCCGCAGATACCCGGACTCGCTCGACACGACGATCAGCGTGTTGGTCCGATCGTCGACCAAGATCTTGGAAGGCACCGCAGCGGCCACGTCGTCGTTGTTCGGTGCGGCAGCCGCGGCAGCGTGCGGTGCGCCTGGTGCCGCCGCACGCCCCTTGGCCGGCGACGGACTCGGCGCCGGCGCCGTGCCACCCGCTCCGAGCCCCAGGATCTCGTTGATCTTGGTCGCGAGCTCGGTCGCGTCGGCGTGCATCACCGGGATCGTGTAGATGCCGTCGTTGTTGCCGGGCACGTCGATCGCGCGGGCAAGCGACATCATGTCCCTGACCTGGCTTGCATAGTCGGTGATGAGCAGCATCGAGCCCGCGGCGCGGACATCGCCGGCCGGCGACTTGATCGCTTCGAGCGCCTGGCGCAGCGTCTCGACCTGCGCGTACGACGGCCGCATCACGTAGCGAACGACCTGATCCTCATCCTTGGGAACACCGCGCTTCAAGATCGGCACGGTCTCGCTCTTGGCGGCGGTGCTCTCGACGATCCGCAACACGTTCCCCTTGGGCACCACGGTCAAGCCCATCGTCGACAGTGCGACGAGAAACACGCGATACGCCTCGGTCGGAGTCATCTTGACCGGCGCCATCACCGTGACCTTCTTGCCGGTCGAGACGATCCGGGGATCGAGCATGAAGTTCTTGCAGGTGAAGCCCATCGCCCACGCGATCAGGTCCTTCAGCTCGGTCTCCGGCTTGAAGGTCACCGCGACCATGCCGCTCTTGATCTTCTTGCAGCTGTAGAGCGCGTCGTCCTCGCCGGGTGCCGGCGTGGAGGCGCTGCCACCGCCGTTTGGCCCCTGGGCGATCGCGTCGTGCGCAACCGAACAAACAAGGATCGCGACCATGAACGCGGCAATCCCGGTTCGTTGGAATCTAGGTTGGGACATATTGGATCTCCGGATCATCGGATCGTGTACTTCATGGTGACGGGCTTCCCACGGCGGATGACCTCCATCTCGAGCGAGGTCGCCTCCCTGAGCTTCATGTAGACCTCGAGCGCCTTGTCGGCGGTGGTGAGATCGAAGCCATTGATCGACGAGATCGTGTCGCCGTTGGACAGGCCGAGCTTCGCGTACGCCGAGTTGGGGCGGATCGCGTAGAGCTTGAACCCGTTGCTCTTACCGTTCTGCACCGACGGCACGACGCGGGCACCCTTGACCCACGCCATCGGGTTGGCGAGCACCTTGTCCATCAAGCCCTTGTCGAGCTCGTAGGTGTTGTCACCGATCTTCTTGATGCCGGCCTCGATCTGCGCCTGCATGTCGTCCTTGCTCGGCTGGGCGGACGGAGCGGCTGGTGCGGCCGCCACCGGGGTCGGCGAAGGGCTCGCGCCGTGCAGCACGACGCGCTCGATCCGGCCGTTGTTCTCGAAGTCGACGTACTGGTAGTGGATCGACTTGATCACGCCGCTCGCGCCCGGCATCCGATCGTTGACCGAATACGCGCCCTGCTTCTGATTCTCGGTGTTGACGATCGTCGCGTACGACGCCTCGGGCTTCTCGGTGATCACGTTGGTCGCGAGCAGCTGCAACGGCAGCGTGGTCACCGCGATCGACGACGGATCGGTGTTGACCGGAACCGGTGGCGCACACTCCGAGCAGAACACGTTGCGCCGCTCGAACTGGGTACCGTCCTTGTTGTGCGCCGGCACCGCGGGCGCCGTATCCGGGCGCGCCGGTGCGATCTTCGGTGCCGTCTTCGAATCGCCGAGGTACTTGCCCTCGATGATGTGACCGGTGGCCTTCGCGGCGAACGTGGAGCACACGATCACGGTGATCACGCCGAGCAACCAGAAGTAGCGCTTGATCAGCTCCTGCATAGTCAGTGCTCCTCTCCGCCCGGCTTGTCACTGGCCGGGGCGTCGTCGGGCGTGGATTCGCTCGACGGCTCGTCGGGATCACCGGTCTCGAGCCGCCGATAGATCGTGCGCGTCGCGATCCCGAGCAGCTTGGCGGTGAGCCGCTTGTCACCTCGGGTGTGGCGGAGCGTTTCGTGGATCACGCGCATCTCGATCTCGGCCAGCGGCATTCCGATCGGAAACGTCAGCGAGCTCGCGGACACCGTCCCGCGACCACGCTCGGTCTCGCGCAGCTCGCGTGGCAGCGCATCTTCGTCGATCAACGTGTTCCCTGCGCGGGTGAGCACCACCGCGCGCTCGATCGCGTTCTCGAGCTCGCGAACGTTGCCGGGCCAGCCGTACTCGACCAGCCGCTCGAGCGCTGCGGGGGAGCAGCCGGAGATCGCCTTACCGTTCTTCTCGGCGTACACCTGGGCGAAGTGCTGCGCGAGCAGCGGAACGTCGTCGCGGCGATCGCGCAGCGGCGGAACGTTCACCGGGATCACGTTGAGCCGATAGTACAGATCCTCGCGGAACCGCCCCGCCTTGACCTCGCCCGCAAGATCCACGTTGGTCGCCGCGACCAGCCGGATATCGATCCGGCGCGGCTTGCCGCTGCCGCCGAGCCGCTCGATCTCACCCTCTTGCAACACGCGCAGCAGCTTGACCTGCACGTGGCGCGAAATCTCGCCGATCTCATCGAGAAATAGCGTCCCGCCGTGGGCCGCCTCGAACCGACCGTCACGCGCCGCAGCGGCACCCGTGAACGCTCCCTTCTCGTAGCCGAACAGCTCCGCCTCGAGGATCGACTCGGGAATCGCCGCACAGTTCACCGCGAGGAACGGCCCCTTGGCGCGCGCGCTGTTGTCGTGGAGCGAGCGCGCGAGCAGCTCCTTACCGGTACCGCTCTCGCCAAGCAGCAGCACGGTGGCTTCGCTCGGCGCAGCCTGCATCACGATGTCCATCGTGCGGCGCCACGCGAGCGAGGTGCCGATGATCTGGCGGCGGCGCTTTTCGGCGAGCTGTGCCTTGAGGCTGCGGTTCTCGACCAGCAGCGATTGTTTCTCGAGCGCGTTCTTCACGATCCGGACCACGTGCGCGCGCTTGAGCGGCTTGGTCACGAAGTCGTAGGCGCCCTCTTTCATCGCATCGACGGCGGTCTCGACGGTTCCGTACGCGGTCATCAGCACGACCTCGGTCTCCGGCGCGATCGTCTTGGCCGCGCGCAGCAGATCCATGCCGCTGGTCTGCGGCATCATCAGGTCGGTCAGCAGCACGCCAACGCGATGCTTGCGCAGCAGGTCGAGCGCGGCGTTGCCATCGGTCGCCGCGAGCACGTTCAGACCCTCGCGGCGAAAGATCTTGGTCAACGATTCGACGATCGCGGCCTCGTCATCGACGACCAGCACGATCCCGGCATGCTCCGGATCGCCGCGCAGCTCGGTCGGCTCGTCAGGTGCGGTCACACTTCCGCCGCCGTCGACTTGCGCCGCCGCGAATCGACGGAACGGGCCGTGCGCAGGCTGATTCCACATGGGGTTTCCCTTAACAAGTCGTGGGCCAGCTCCGAATTCCCTAACTATTTGTTGTTGCTTGTATTCGGCCACCGGCACCTACAGGTTGATTGTCAGTTTGGCACACGTCGCCGTGTCACCTGTCACCCTGACAAACGCCACCGAGCTCGATGCCTGACCAATAACCAGCAACGCGCACCAACCCTCGCGCGCTCGCCACCGCCGCGGGCGGTCGTTGCTCCTCGGTCACGTACCGGTGAGTAAGCACCCGCGGCACGCCTCGCCCCCGAGCGCGCGGCCGCGATCATCGATGGATGTAGCCTTCGGGACCTAACCGCCGCGTGCTTTGCCTTCCGCGGGACGCGGCTTACGGAGCGCGGCGGGCACCTGACGCGGCAGGGTGACGGTGAAGGTCGTCCCCTCGCCGAGCTTGGTCGTGACCTCGATCGTTCCACCGTGCCGCTCGACGAGCTCGTGGACGATCGACAGGCCCAGGCCGGTCCCTTCGCCGACATCCTTGGTCGTGAAGAATGGATCCCAGATCCGCGGCAACACCTCGCCGGGGATCCCCGGCCCGTTGTCCGTGATCTTCACGACCACCTGCTCCGCCGTGCCCGTCGTCTCGATCTCGATCGTCGCGTTGTCGCGCCCGGTCAGCGCCTGTGCGGCGTTGGTCAGCAGATTCATGAACACCTGGTTGATCTGACCGGCGTGACCGCGGACGCGGCCGACATCGCCGTACCGCTTGGTGACCGTGACGTGCTGCTTCAGCAGGTGGCGCAACAGCTCGAGCGAATCGTCGATCGAGCGATCGACGTTGAAATCGACGACGCTCTCGTCATCGGTTCGCGAGTAGTTGTGCAGCGCGGACACGATCGCCTTGGTGCGCTGCGCACCGCGCTGCACGACCTTGACCATCTCGCGAACATCCTTGGCGGCCTCGGTGCGGGTGGCGACGTCGGTGCTGTCGATGCTGTCGATCGCCTCTTCGAGCGGACCCACGGTGTTCACGATCGCGTTCACCGGATTGTTGATCTCGTGCGCGATCCCGGCGACCAGCTGACCGATCGACGCCAGTTTTTCGGATCGCACCAGCTCCTTCTGCGCACGCGTCAGGGCTTCGAGCGCCTCGGCGAGCTCCCGGTTCTTGCGCGCGAGATCGGCGGTTCGCATCTGGACGGCCCGCTCGAGATCGATGTTGACCTCTTCGGTCGACCGCAGCTTGTCGCGCAACGCACGCCGCATCTCCTCGAGCGCGAGCGTCAACCGGCCGATCTCGTCGCCCTCTCCACCCGCTGCGACCGGGTCGGCCAGCTCGCCGCGCGCCATCGCATCGGCGCGTTGCTCGAGCTTGCGGATCGGCGACATGAACTGCGCAACCGTGAACGCCACGATGCCGCCGCACGCGCCGAACAGCACGAGGAAGAACACCAGCAGCTCCTTGAGGGGACGCTCCATCGAGGCGCCGCGGCCGCGGTAGCTGGGATAGAACACCGCGACCGCGCCGAGGTTGTATTGCTCGCCGCGCAAGGTCAGGATCAGCGGTTCGGCGCGGCCGGTGAGCTGGGCGTCGCTGATCGTGAGTAGCTTGCCGCTTGCCTGTTCGATCTGAGCGCGCACGTACCACGGCGGCTTCGGTGCGCCGTCAGGCCCTCCACCGACCGCGGTGAGCTCGTCGTCGGGGGCGATGTAATACGTGACCGGCGTCTCCGGCGCGGTCGCAGCGATCCGGCGCAGCGCGTCGCGCACGGCACCGACCGTCGGCGCTCGCTCGTCGACGTTGACCTCGCTCTCGACCTTCGAGTGCACCCAGGCGAGTCCCAGCCGTGACTGCCGCCCGGCGGAGTCGTTGGCGAGGTTCTTGTACTGGACGAATCCCCACAGCAGCGCCATGCCGCACGCGAGCAGGACGACACCGCCGAACGACAGCAACAGCTTGGTGCGCAACGACAATGACGGCGCGATGCTGCGCACCGGGACGCGGTAGCGCTGGGTCAGGTGAGACAGCAGCGGCCTCAGGACATCGCGGTGCCACAGCTGCTCGTAGATCGCACCGGCGACCGCGAGCACGAGGGTCGCCGCGGTGACCACGATCGTGTCGTCGAGATCGAACCCGAGATGAAATCGTGCGACCAGCGCTCCGACCAGCGAGATCACCGCCCACACGCCGATCGTCAACACCGCGAGTCGATAGGGCAGCGCCTGGGCGCGGCGAAAGATCACCGCGGCGGGCAACGCCGAGTCCACCGATTCACCTCGCGACGCCGCGAGGTAGCGCCGCAGATCGCGGGTGAACCAGCGCGCGAACAGCGACCAGATCGCGAGGCCGACCACGGTCGCGGTCGGAAAATAGGTCTCGAGCTGCAGGTACTGCTCGCGGCTGATCGGCACGAAGTAGTAGGCGAACGCAGCCTGGGCGGCGAGCACACCGCCCGCGACGATCATCGACACCAGCATGAAACGCCGGAAGTGGCTGTCGTCGAAGCGCTTGAGCGGCGAGCCGGCGGCGAACAGCTGGGTGCGAACGTCGCCGAGGATCTGCGCCCACCACAGCGCGCGCACGCACGAGATCACGTAGGCGTGCACCGCAGCGAGCGTGGTCAGCTCGGCGACGCGCTGCAACGGCCAACCTTGATAGCGATGCAAGAACACGCCGGTCAGCCCGGCGGCAACGGCCCACAGCGCGGTGCGCAGCACGAGCACGCGCACCGGCGCGCGTAGCGCTGCGCGGTAGGCACGCGCGGCGAGGTCCTTGCTCACTCGCTGCCCGCGGCGGCGCGCAGCCACCGCCGACCACAGCGGCAACAGCCATGCCGCGGTGGCCGCCATCCATACGAGGCATGCGCCGATCCCCACCGGCAACGCCGTCTTGACCAGTGTCGAGGACGGTAGCGCCGCGAGCCCAAACGCGGTCCAGACCGGGTAACCGATCCCGATCACCTCGACCAACGCGAGCACCACACCAGGAACGAAGAACCGCCGCTTGAACGGCACTGCCGCGACGGCGAGCGCAAGCGATGACGCCGGTGTCAGCTCGGGTTGAGAACCTCGACCCGAGCTGGATGGTTCGCCGCCGGGGGCGTCATCTGGGGCCATTGCGCGGAGGATAGCTCGGAGCCGGAATAAGATGTGGCATGGACCGAGTCGGGGCACTGGTCGTCCTGGTCGCGACGGCGACCGCAAACGCAGCGCGTGCCGACGGGCCGATCACCAGCCGGGACTACGCGATCGAGATCTACGACGGCGTCGCGATCGGCAATACGGCACAAGTCGGGATGGGAGGCGCCGGCGCAGCGCTCGTCATCGGCACCGCGGGCACGTTGATCAACGCGTCGGCTCCCGCGGTGCGCCAGACCACGGACACCGACGCGTGGAGCTGGGATTACCACCTCGACTACCTGACCGGCGCACTCTCGTCGGACTACGACAACAACGGGATCATCACCGAGGAAGGGACGGGAGCCTCGCTGTTCACCGCCGGATTCGGCGTGCGCGTCCATGACTGGGCGGGGGCGATCACTGCGACCGGCCAGAGCGCGCCCCTCGATAGCCCGTTCGGCTTGCAGGCGCTCAACCTGCGGCTGCGGGTTGCGGTCGCCAAGTGGTTTCCTTCGATCGACACCTCGATCGGCCTGGGCGTCCAGTCGGTCTTGTTCGGGATCAGTAGCAACGACGGTTTGATGTTCGGGGTCTCCGGCACCGGTGCGATCGCCGGTGCGACGTACGCGCCGCGATCGCAGAACGTTCGCCTGGCGCTCGCCACCGAGAGCAAGATCCTGGGCGGAAAGGTCGATGATGATCTGCGTTGCGATCCCCAGAACTGCATGGGCTATATCCTTCCCGAGCAGATCGAAGCGTCGTGGCGAACCATCATCGGTGGTGCGTATCGATGGGCGCCCACACAGTGGAACCAGCTCGTCGCTGGCCCGTTTCGCGACGAGCGATCCCTCACGGTAGCCGCGGATGTCGTGATCACCGGCTCCACCACCGACGGTCACAGCGTCGAAGCGTTCGCGCTGCAGCAGCTCCAGCGATCGGGGCGCCACGTCGCGCTATCCGTTCGCGGCGGCGCAGAGTACGAATGGTTGCCGGGTCGGCTACGGTTGCGAGCCGGCAGCTACTGGGAACCGTCGAGGTTCGAGCGGCTGACCGGATATCGCGACACCGGAGGACGCCTGCACGCGACGTTCGGTGCGGAGGTCCGCGTGTTCGCGTTCAACCTGTGGGGGCCGCGGCGTGGGCGGCTGTCGTTCACCGGGGACGTCGCCCCGCGATATCGCAATATCGCGGTGTCGATCGGCTTCTGGCACTGAGACAACGTGTGCCAGCCACGTCGTCACATCGTCAGTACTTCGTTGTGAAACTCTTCGCCGGCGCCGTTGACGTACGACACCGTGACGGTGCGGGCCTGGGGATCGAACGCGAGCTTGGTGTGATTATGGGTCGCAGTCGCGAACGAGAACTGCGGCGCTTGAAGCGTCCACGACAGCGGGTTATCGACCGACGGGCCGCCGGGCCCGCACAGGATCTCGCGCTGGTTCTCGCCGGGCTGTCCCGGCGTGCCGACATGGCTGATGAACGCGAGGTGAAAGTCACCCGAGATCCAGGTCACGCCGGTGATGTCGTTGTCGTCGATGTAGCTCAACAGCTCGGCGCGCTGCGAACCAAAGACTTCCCACGTGTCCCCGGTGATGAAGCCGCCGGCATCCCACAGCACCGGCATGTTGGTGATCGGCACCGAGTTCATGATCACCTTGAACACCGCCTGCGATGCCGACAGCCCTGCCTTCAGCCACGCGAGCTGCTCCGGCGAGATGTACTGCGCGTGGTCCGTATTCTTCGTCGACGGCCTGCGCTCGCCACGAGTGTCCAGCACGAAGATCTCGAGCGTCTTGCCCCAGCGCGCTGATCGCCAGAGCTGTTGCGGTGCGCCGGCGATCTCGCCGATCGCCGAATGCTCGAAGAACGCCGCCTTCGCATCGGCGATCTGCTGCGGATCCAGGGTCTCGGGGTTCCAGTTGTTGGTGACCTCGTGGTCATCCCACGTGATGTAGTGGCCGGTCGCGGCACGCAACGCGATATGCGCTGGCCGGCCGTAGTGGCCGGCGTAGTCCTCGCGATAGCCGTCGAGCCGGTCGGCCTCGCAATACACCGTGTCACCGAGGAACAAGAATGCGTCGAGCTCGCCATCCTCGGCGGCACGCTGGATCGGATCGGGCGACTTGGTGTTCGAGATGCAGCAGATCGCTCCGAGCGTCAGCGGCTCGATCGCGTCATCCGCGATCGGCGCACGGAACCTGCCGATCAAGCTACGGCCCGTGCGCGTGACTCCGTCGGCTGCGAGCTCGAAGAACGTGTAGCGATAGCGCGCGCCCGGCATGAGCCCGGCGATCGAGACGTGCACGAACCCCGCGGGGCTCGGCATCGCCGGGAACGGTCCGAGCTGCTCGACGTGACTGTCGCCCTCGACCCGCCAGGCAACCGCCACAAGCGGTGCCATGCCCGTGTACTTGGTCCACAGCACACCCCGGTCAGCGGCGAGATCTCCCGCCGAGACGCCGAGGTCGAACCCGAGAACCTCGGGAACGCCATCGGGCGGTGTGATCTGCGGGGCGTCGGGTGAGCCGTTGAGCGGCGGGTCGGCCGCATCGGGTGTCGCCCCCGGCGGAGTGGCTCCGTCGGAGCACGCGCCCAGCGCGACGGTCGCGGTCCCTACTGCTGCGCCCTTGAGCAGATCACGCCGGGTGATGGTCATCGGCGCGCATCCTACTCCGAGCGTCAGGCGCTCAACCGGAAAATCTAGGACGTGACAATGTCGGCAAATCTGCGGCGGCGACGCGACCATCCCAGCACGATCGCGCTGCAGTGTTGGGCGTCGGTGGTCGAGATCGGCGACCTCGACCTTGTTGCTCCGCTCGGCGGTGTCACCGAGACACGCCGCGGTCGCATCCTGCCAGCGCTGTGCGCCCGCGACCACCGCAAGGACCACCAGACGTTGCACGCGGCACCTCGTGCAACGCCACGCGCGCGCTCACCAGAGCGGGCGGTTGACAGCTGCTTCGAGCGTCGCTCACAGGCTCACCAGAGCGGGCGGTTGACAGCTGCATCGAGCGTCGCTCACAGGCTCATCAGAGCGGACGGTTGACAGCTGCTTCGAGCGTCGCTCACAGGCTCACCAGAGCGGGCGGTTGACAGCTGCTTCGAGCGTCGCTCACAGGACACGTCGGCCAGTTACCGGCGTCGCCCCCCGAACTGCTGAGCACGCGCCTCGAAGTGAGAGCGAGATT
Organism: Kofleriaceae bacterium; assembly: GCA_050187075.1. Taxonomy (GTDB): domain Bacteria; phylum Myxococcota_A; class Polyangia; order Haliangiales; family Haliangiaceae; genus JABFXX01. The sequence goes on from JBFWXW010000005.1 coordinate 136,873, forward strand.
GAGGGCTGTCACGCGCCGTGGCAGACCCTTGCAGCTAGGTTAGCGCTCGATGAAACGCCGCACGTTCCTCACGCTGGCTGGCGGAGCGAGCGCGGCAGCCATGCTCGGACCGTGGATCCGCAGGTCACATGCTGCCAGCTTCGGCGAGTTTCCCGAGGGCACCGGATCGGTCCAGCTGCCACAAGCGCAGCGGGCCAAGAAGGTGCTCGAGGTGTTTCTCTACGGCGGCCTGTCCCCATGGGAGACGCTGTACCTGGTCCGCGATTATGGCACTCCGACCGATCCTCAGTTCCCGGACACCCAGTTCTACGCGCTGCCCAGTGGCACCGCCGCGGCGCTGACCAAGTGCGGGATCACCGACGTGCCGCGCGTGTTCGGTGCGGACGCCAATACCGCAACCGTCGAGCTCGGACCGTTTGCGCAGCGACTGTGGGATCGACCCGACGTGGTCGATCGCATGCGGCTGGTGGTGCAGCGCCATACGCTCGAGCCGCACGAGGCGGCGGTGCCGATGGCGCTGACCGGTCGTCCGGTGGGCCAGCCCAACGCAGCTGGTCTCGGCGCGCATATCCAGCGCGCACGCCTCCTCGCGGATGTCATGCCGGAGCGCGCCTCGCCGCACGCCTACGTGTTCGCGACCGGCGGAGTGTCGAGCGACAACATCGCGGCCGCCGCCGCCTCGGGTACGCACCCGGGTGGTGCGCGGCCCGTGTTGATCAAGACCGACAACGCCACCGGGTTCACGGATCTGTTGGCGCGCAAGACGGTCGGCGAACATCGCGCCCACCACGACGCGCTGGTCGAGGTGTACCTCGAGCAGTATCGCGCGCGGCTGTCGTGGCCCGGCGCGGGCCCCGTTCGCAGTCCGCGCACCGACGATCTGGAGATCGCGTTTCGCACGGCGAGCCACGCCGATGCGATCCGCGCGGTATTGACCGATGACCTGTTCGAGCCACGCGAGGCGACCGCGTGCGAGGTCTCGCGACGCAGCCTGCCGCTGATGGGGCTGACCGCCGCGCGCAAGCTGCTCACCCACCCCACCGAGCCGGCGTCTTATGTGTGCGTCAGCGATACCGGCCTCTACGAAGCGTCGGGCGGGGGCGGCTACGACACCCACACGCTCAACGCGCGCGACACCGCCACGAACTTCGATCACATGTTGCAAGCGCTGCTCGGGGCGATCAACGCGCCCGGTGAAGCAGATCCGACGAAGATCTCGCTCGACGACACGCTGGTGATTCTCAATACCGAGTTCGGCCGCACCCCGTTTCGCCAGGGCGTCGACGGACGTAACCACTGGCCGTATGGCTACGTCACGGCGTTCATCGGCGGGCCGATCGCACCCGACCACAAGGGGATCGCTGGCGCGATCGGGCGCGACGGGACCGCGGCGGACGACGCTGCCTCGGTTGCAGAGAATCGGATCGCCGCGCTGCTCGCCCTTGGCATCTGGCCATTCGCCGGTGAGGGTTTCAACGTCGCCGATGTCCCGGGCGCGACCAGCGAGCTCGACGCCGCCCAGCGCGCGATCCGCAAGTTCCTCGGCAGGAGCGTGTGATGCGGCTGATCGCAATGCTCATCGTGCTCGGGCCCCTGAGCGTACATGGGTGTTCGTGCGGCAACGACGTCGCGAGCGATCGCGACGCGGGGGCGGATGCGTCCACCGGCAACACGTTCGATCAATGCGATGGCGATCCGGGCTCATTCGTTCGCCAGGCGTTCCTGGCGCTCGACGGTCGTCGCCCGAGATCGCAGTCCGAGGTCGACGTCTACCGCGATCTCTACGCCGCGGCGAACGAGCTCGGCGACGATCCGAAGCGAGTCGTCGCGCGCGCGATCATGAGCCGTCCAGAGTTCGCGGCGCGCTGGACCGAGATCGTGATGGACGCCTTGCACGTGCAACGCCTGGACATCCAGAGCGAGGCGGATTGCTGGGATACGCCACTGCGACAGTCCGTGACGCCGGCGCTCGCGATGGCGGTGCGCGATCAACCGGCCACCGCGAGCGCCGACGGCATGGCGTTCACGATGCTGGACCTCGCGAACAGCTCGCTGGCGCTCGACGATCTGTCACCGATCTACCGCGCGCAGCTGTTCTCGCTGGTGTCTCACCCGATCCCGGCGGCCAACGTCGGCCGCATCGATGCCGAGCTGGCGCGCCGCGCCGATTTTGGCGAGACGTTCGATGCAGCGTATCTCCATCGCGACACCGTGTGCCTCGGCTGCCATACGAGCGAGATGTCCGTCACCGACGACGACGACCCGGACGTCGACCGCCACTGGCCGGTCGCCGGCGACCCGGAGCGCGCCGTGTACGGCGATCCCAAAGGCGTGGCCGCGGAGCGCGCTCATGCGATGTTCCGTGTCGACGACTTCGTGCGGAGCGGTGCGCAGCGACCGTGGGGCTGGAGCTCGCGCTGCGGCTCGTTCGCGTCGCGAAGCTCGGTCGGTGATGACCTCGCCGGCGTCGACGCCAAGCTCGCGAGCGTCACCGGCACGCGATCGACGGTGTACGATCTCGAGGCTGCGCTGGCCCGCGGGCTCGTCGCGCTGCGCGGCCAAGGCGTTGTTGCCGGCACGGCGATCACGGATCCCGATACCGCGCTTGCATGGCTCGTGGTGCTCAAGATCAGCGAGGACGTGTGGCGAGAGGCCACCGGCACGAATCTGACGATCGCGAACTACTTTCCTCGCAACCAGGCCGCCAGCGAGCTGCTGCATGCGCTCGCGAACACGTTCGCGCAGAGCGGGTTCTCACTGAAGGAGCTCCTGACCGCGATCGTCTCGAGCGATTACTTCAACCGCCAGCTGCCCGAAGCAGGCTGCGGCCGATCACCTTACACGTACCCCAACGTGTTCGATCCATGGGTGACCGCGGACCCGGATCCGGAACGCCGTCACAACGGTCCCGGCGACGCAGTCACGCCGATCGCCGCGCGCGCGCTCACGGCGGCGACCGCCGCTGCGCTCGAGTGGCCGGCGCCTCCCGTGGTGTCGCGGTTCCCCGACTATGGCGAGGGCTGCGAGCTATTCTCGTGCGCGCAGCTCGCCCAGGCGTGCCAGGACGACGGCCAGTGTTGCACCACCCACGCAGCCGCCTGCGTGATGAATGGCTGGCTGCCAGCGAACGAGCTGGCATTTCAGCGCGGGGTCGGGATGTTCCTGCGCAACAGCGAGCGTGGGTTCCGCGGCCTCGATTTTCAGGCCCGCCTGCACTGGGAGGATCGCTACGGGTCTTGTACCAAGCCGGGCTGGGTAACCGAGGACTTCATCGATCGACTGGTCGCAACGGCGGCCGCGCATCCCAATGCGAGCGTCGAGGACGTGGTCGAGGCGTTGAAGGACCGCTTGATCGGTGAGCCGTCGGTCGCCGACGGCGCGGAGCGCACCGCCCTCGCGACGATGCTCGGCGACCTCGGCAATCCGGCGTCAGCGGTAACGAGCGAAGCGCTGCGGACGGTGTGCGGCGCGGTCGTCGCGTCGCCCCAGTTCCTACTCCAGGGCGTCGCCGGACGCGGCGGCGATCGTCCGTTGCTCACCCCCGTGAACGTTGGCTACCAGGCGATCTGCGGCGATCTCGCGACCAACGGCATCGGCATCTCCGGTCGCGTGGTCACGTGTGGCGACGATACGCTGACCCTCGCTGCGGCTCGAACCGTGACACCTCCGGTCGTTCGCGCGCCCGCGGTCACCGCCGAGCCTCCGCTTCGCCGCCGGCCGCCGCCCCCACGCCAGCCAGCACCGACGCATCGGTTTTGAACAAGACTACCGTCGGCGGTTCGCGCAAGGCCACGTTGCTGGCGTCTTGGCGATTGCGAGCGGATCGAGTTCCTGCGATGTTCGCGGCGATGCGTAGCAACCCAACGTTCCTCGTGATCGCGCTGGCGCTTGCGGCTGGCTGCGAAAAGAAGACCAAGGACAATCAACCGCCGGCGACGCCGACCACGCCGACCGCGCCCGACCCGAGCGCGGCGAACCCGAGCGAGCCGATGCCACCACCGGGCACGGGCAACCCGACCGCGGCACCGACGGGCGACTCCGCCGAGGTGCGTCCGCCGACGGCCGACGATCTCGCCACGTACACCAAGGATATCCCCGGCAACGGCAAGCTCATGGCGAAGATCGAGACCAGCATGGGCACGTTCAACTGCGAGCTCTACGCCGACAAGGCGCCGATGACGGTGGCCAACTTCGTCGGTCTCGCCACCGGCAAGAAGCCGTGGCTGAATCCCAACGGCGGCAAGGTCGAGACGGGTAAGCCGTTCTACGACGGCCTCACGTTCCATCGCGTCATCCCGGGATTCATGATCCAGGGAGGCGATCCAGAGGGCCGCGGCACCGGTGGTCCGGGCTACAACTTCGGCGACGAAACGTCGACCGGGCTCACGATGAAGCCGGGCGTGCTCGCCATGGCCAACGCCGGTCCTGGCACCAACGGGAGCCAGTTCTTCATCACCGAGAGCGGACCAGAATGGCTAAACGGTAAGCACACGATCTTCGGCCAGTGCGCCGAGGTCGACCTGGTGAAGAAGATCACCGGCGTGCCGCGCGGCCCGCAAGACAAGCCCAACACGCCGGTCACGATCAACAAGATCACGTTCAGCAAGTAACCGCGCTTCGCGCGCGCGATCTCGGCGGTCACGATGGCGGCATCGCTCCGCACGTTGTAGACGCGCACCGATTGCACTGCGGCCGCAACGAGTGGCCCCCGCCTCGATTGCCCGCACCGCGCCGCGGCGTTAGGGTCGGCGCCGTGCACGACGACCGCTTTCGCCTGATCACCGAAACCATCAGCGAGGTGTTCTGGATGGCGACGGCGGATCTGAAGAAGTGCTTCTACGTCAGCCCTGGGTACGAGCGCGTCTACGGCCGCTCCTGCCAGAGCGTGATCGACGATCACGCCGCCTTGTTCGAAGCGATTCATCCAGAGGATCGCACCCACGTCCTGAACAACACCGAGAAGCGTTCGGATCGAGAAGCGTTCGAGCTCGAGTACCGGATCGTCCGGCCGGATGGCGAGCATCGATGGATCCGAGATCGCGGCTATCCGGTGATCGACCCATCGGGAACGGTCCAATACTACGTCGGCGTCGCCCAGGACATCACCGAGCGACGGCATGCCGAGCACGAGCGCACCAAGATCGTCGAGCGATTCGAGCTGGTCGCTCGCACCACGAATGACGGGTTTTGGGACTGGGACCTGGCTGCGAATACCGCGTGGTGGAGCGAGACGTTCTACGAGCGGTTCGGGATCGATCGCAGCGTTCTCCCCAGCCGGGAGGCATGGATCGCGCGGGTCCATCCCGATGACCGCGCGCGTGTGGTCGAAGGATTTGCCGCGGCGCTAGCGCGGGGCGACGGTACCTGGACCGACGAATACCGATACATCCGGTCCGACGGCGAGATTCGGGATTCGTTCGATCGCGCGTACATCATGTACGACGGCAACGGCAAGCCCGTGCGGATGGGTGGCGCGTTGATGGATGTCACCGAGCGCCGCAAGCTCGAGGCGCAGCTGCGCCATGCCCAGAAGATGGAAGCGATGGGCCAGCTGGCAGGCGGCATCGCGCACGACTTCAACAACCTGCTCCAGGCGATCGTGCTGGATATCCAGCTGCTGAAGAATCTGCCGGCGTTGCCCGCCAAGGGCACCGAAATCGCGAAGCACGTCTCGGCGGCCGTCAAACGCGCCGCGAGCCTGACGCGACAGCTGTTGGTGTTCAGCCGGCGCGAACCGATGCAGCCACTCCGCCACGAGCTCGACTCCGCCGTCGCAGATCTCGCGCGCATGCTCCACCGCGTGCTCAACGAGGACATCTCACTCCAGCTCCAGCTCGGCGCCGGCGGCCTCCACGTGCACGTCGACCGCGGGATGCTCGATCAGATCATGATCAACCTCGCGCTCAACGCGCGCGATGCGATGCCCAACGGCGGCTCGCTGACCATCGCGACGTCGTCGACCACGCGCGCTGCCCGGCCGGGGCTTCATGCTTGCATCCTCGTGCGCGACACGGGGACCGGGATCTCGCCCGACCTCCTGCCGCGGATCTTCGAGCCATTCTTCACCACCAAGGGCCCCGGTCATGGAACCGGGCTCGGGCTCGCGATGGTGTTTGCGATCATGGAACAACATGGCGGATGGATCGAAGTCGACAGCGAGCCGGGCAAGGGCACGATGTTTCGCGCCTACCTGCCCGCCGCCGAAGACCCCAACGCGACGGCCACCGAGCGGATCTCGTCGCCCGGGCTTCGCGGTTCGGAGACCATCCTGGTCGTCGAGGATGACGAGCACGTTCGGCGAGTGGTGAGCGACCTGCTCGAGCAGCACGGATATCGCGTCGTCCAGGCCGACTGCGGTGCCGCGGCGCTCGAGGTGTGGCAGCGCGAGAACGGGCAGATCGACCTGCTCTATACCGATCTCGTGATGCCAGGCGGCATGAATGGATGCCAGCTCGCGACCGAGCTCGAGTCGCGTAAGCCCGACCTCCGGGTGGTGGTTGCCACCGGGCACCGGCGCGATGTCACGTTGCGAGAGCACCACCGGCTGCTGCACAAACCGGTGACCGCCGACGAGCTGCTCGACGCGGTGCGCGCCGCGCTCGATCGCATGTGAGGCCCGCCACGTCGCGATGGCAACGCGAGTCGCCACCCGCCGCACGGTAGGCAAGTTTCTCGACGTCGCGAAGCTCACCGAGCGGCTCGTCGGTGCAGACCACGTCGGAGTCGGAGAAGCGCTTCACAACGCTGCCGTGGCAATGGAAAATTTCGCGGATCCCAAGGAGACGCTCGCGACGATCCGGCGAGCCGTGGAGCTCTACGCCGGAGCGTATAGTCATTCGCATCCAGAGACCGCCAACGTCCGTGTCCAGGAGGCCGTGATCCTGATGCAGATCGGCGACGACGCCACGGCCGCTGCGGTCCTGGAGTCATGTGGGGCGATCATCGGCCAGGAGTACGGCGCGCACTCCGAACATGCCGCGGCGGTGGCGGTCCGGCTCGGCAGCGCGTATCGCCGGCTGCGCCGGTTCGAGGAGGCGCGCAACCAGCTCGAACAGGTGCTGGCGTCCCGCGAACGGGCGTATGGCGCCGATCATCCGCTGGTTGGCGAGGCCCAGCAGCAGCTCGCGCTGCTCGCCAATGCACAGCGTGACTATCCACGTGCGCTCGCCCTGCACCGCTCGTCGGCCAAGATCTTTGTCGCGGCCCTCGGCCCGGATCATCCCGTCATCAGTGCGTCCCATTTCGGCATCGGCCAGGCACTTCGCGGCGAGGGCAAGCTCGCCGAGGCCCTGGTCGCGTTCGAGAACGCGCGCCGGGTCGGCGAGACGGTGGCGGGCGCACAGAGCGCCACGGTCTCCGGTCCGTTGCAGATGATCGGCACGACGCTGTTCGAGCTCGGTCGGTTGAACCAGGCGGTTGCGCCGCTCGAGCGTGCACTGGCGATCAACGAGACGATCGAGTGTCCGCCCGACGAGCTCGCCAGGAACCGGCTGACCTTGGCCGAGGTGCTCGCCCGGCTCGGTGACCGAGCACGATCCAAGGAGCTCGCCGACAAGGCGCGGGTCGCGTACGAGGCGCTCGGCGACGATGCGAGCGCCAGCCGTGCTCGCAAGCTGCTCGGGCCGCGCTCGTGACAGCCCAACGCGATCAGCGAAACAACCGGCCGCGCAGGTCGGGCGACGGTTGCGCGATCAGCTCGAGGCCAATCGCTCGATCTCCGGACGCCGAGGTCGCGGCGGCGAGCGCGGCTTCAACCGCGGATAGCGCACCGGTCAACGTGAAATACGCCTTGCCGGCGAGATCGACCGCGAACCGGACGTCCCGAACGGTCACCTCGGCGGCCTTGCACGCTGCATCGGCCGCGGCGATCGCGGCACACACGGTGCGAGTTTCGATGATCGCGACCGCCTCGGCATCGCGGTCGAGCGACCAGTCGGGTGGCGCCAGCGGCGCGCCGAGCATCGGCCATACCTGAGCGTCTGCCGCTGCGAGCTCGACGCGATCCGCGAGCAGGTCACCACCCGAGCGCGTGCCCGCGATCATCGCCTCCTCGACCTCGCCCACCGGCCCCTCGAGCATCACCAGGTGCTTGCCGCCCGACACCGCACGCGACGCGATCAGCAGCGCCGGCGCGCGCTTGAGCGCGGCGTCCGCAACCACGATGCCGCGTGCGATCGTCGAAACCTCGAGGACACCGAGCGCCGGGCCTCGTACAACCGGCGGCGAGCTCACACGAACCTGAACGCCTCTTTGAGCGTGCACCGCCGCTCGCGCGTGAAGTGCTTCGCGGTGGTCAGGCCCTCGCCCGTCGGGCTCGCGATCGTGAACGACGTATAGCCCTCGCCACCGAGGCCCAGGCCTGCGTACGACGCATCGTTCTTGACGAAGATGCTGCAGTTGCATAGCCGCGCCATCGCCGCCATGTGATCGATGTTGAGCGAGTGCATCGTCGCGGTGTGATGGAAGCCGTGCTCGCAGCGAAGCGCGGCGGCGATCGCCTCGGCGGCGTCGCGCACCCGGAACAGCGGGATCACCGGCATCAGCAGCTCGTGCTGGACAAACGGGTGGCCCTCTTCGACCTCGCACAGCAGCAGCCGAAGGTCGTGACCGTGACCGTTGATGCCGATCTGCTGAGCGATCAGGCCGGCATCCTTGCCGACCCAGTTCTTGTTGACGTGATCGCCCTCGAGGATCACCTTCTCGAGCTCTCGGGTCTGGCGGGCATCGAGCCGCAGCACCGGTTGGTTGGCCAGCTGGCGAACCAGCTCGCTGGCGATCGAATCGACCGCGATGATCTCCTTCTCGGCGATGCACACGATGTTGTTATCGAGCGATGCTCCGCGAACGATCGCGTCGGCCGCCTTGGCGAGGTTTGCCGTCTCGTCCACGACCGCCGGCGGATTCCCCGGTCCCGCCGCGATCACCTTCTTGCCGGAATTCATCGCCTGCTTGACGACCACCGGTCCGCCGGTGACCACGACGATCCGCACCAGCGGATGTTTCATCAACGTCTGCGCGCTCTCGACCGTCGGCCGCTCGATCGAGACGATCACGTCGCGCGGTCCGCCGGCCGACTGGATCGCCTCGTTGAGCAGATGCACGCACCAGTTACACACCTGCGCCGCGGACGGATGGACGTTGAACACCACGGCGTTGCCGGCGGCCACCATCCCGATCGCGTTGCACAGGATGGTCTCGGTCGGGTTGGTGGTTGGAGTGACCGCGAGTAACACGCCGTACGGCGCGTGTTCGGTCAACATCAGCCCATCGTCGCCGGTGTACGCCGCCGGCCGCAGGATCTCGACCCCCGGGGTCTTCTCCGCGACCAGGCGATTCTTCGCCAGCTTGTCCTCGTAGCGCCCGAGCCCGGTCTCCTCGACCGCATAGCGCGACAGCTGTTCGTTGTTGGAGAGCACCGCGCGGCGCATCGCCTCGACCATCTTGATCCGCGTCGCGACCGGCGTCTTCTCGTTCTGCTCGAACGCGCGCCGCGCCGCCTTGGCGGCCTGGTCGGCGTCGGCGTAGACGCCGTTGCTGCCGCGCGGGATATTGGTCTTCTTGCTCGGCTCACCACCACTGGCTGACCGCACGGGCGGAGCCGTCACGGTACCGCCGAGCCGCTCGAGCACCCGCGAGACGATCTCTTCGATCTTGCGCTCGTCGAGCATCGCCATCGTCAAGACTTCACGTAGCGGCGCTCGCCGGCGATCGCGATCTCGTCGACGATCGCCATGATCGTCGCGTCGACCGGGCGGTTCTGCGTCACCTGGGTCTGGCGCGCCGACGAGCCCGCGCAGTAGAGCACGACCTCGCCGATGCCCGCGCCGACCGCATCGACGGCGATCGCGGTCGCGCCATTGGGCGTCCCGTCGACGTCGCACGCGCGCACCACCAGAAGCTTGAGCCCTTCGAGCGTCGGCTCCTTGCGGCTCGCGACCAGCGTGCCGATGACCTTGCCGAGGACCATGCTTACTTCTTGTTGTCCGAGGAGCCGGCCCGGCCCAGCGGCAGCACGGCATCGACGTTGGCATGCGGCCGCGGGATCACGTGAACCGACACGACCTCGCCGACGCGCTCGGCTGCGCGCTGGCCGGCTTCCGTTGCGGCTTTCACCGCAGCGACGTCGCCGCGCACGACAGCGGTGACGTAGCCACCACCGGTCTTCTCGTAGCCAACGAGCTCGACCTTG
>JBFWXW010000006.1:0-146537 GCA_050187075.1 Kofleriaceae bacterium
CCTCTGGCTGTGAGCCGCGAGAGATCGCGTGTGTTGACGCTCCGAGGGACGCGAGCACCTCCCGGACTCCGCCGGCAGCCGGCCCGGTCCGGTGTGGCCCGACCGGAACTTCAGCTCGCGCACTCGCCGCCCGACCGGCCCGGGTCGGGTGTGGCCCAACCGGAACATCGCCGTGCGGCTCCCCCGGAACCACTGCTGGTCCGCTCCGCGAGATCGCCTGGGCCGCCGCTCCGCGGGTCGCCCGCACCTCCCGCACTCCGCCCGCAGCCGGCCCGCTCGGGTGTGCCCCGACCGGAACATCAGCTCGCGTACTCGCCGCCCGACCGGCCCGGTCGGGTGTCGCCTGAAGATCGCCGTGGAGATCATCTGTCGCGGTTACCACCAGTCCAGCCGCTGTTGCGCCACGGTTCAACGCAGCCCGGGTCGCCCTCGGCTCGCGCACTCGGCCGGCGGCCGGGGTCGGTCGGATGCAGCCACCTTTCTTCGAGCACCATGACCTCGCATCGTTCGACAAGCCCGCCGCATGGACAGGCCCCAACATGCCCCGCGTTCCACGTGAAACACACCTACGAGCAGAGGACGTCGAGCTCGCGACCGCGACCTGTCGCGACGATCACCTGTCCGGACCAGCGGCGGCGAATCTGGGACGCATTGCTCCCGACGAACCGCCGAGTCCTCGCCTAGATGCTTGGGTTCAACGCAGCCCGGGCCCTCGGCTCGCGCACTCGACCGGCGGCCAGGGGAGGTCGGATGATGATCTCGCATCGTTCGAGCAAGCCAGACGCATGGACAGGCGGCCCCAACATGCCCCGCGTTCCACGTGAAACACACCTACGAGCAGAGGACGTCGAGCTCGCGACCGCGACCTGTCGCGACGATCACCTGTCCGGACCAGCGGCGGCGAATCTGGTCCGCATTGCTCTCGACGAACGCCGAGTCCTCGCCCGGATGCTTGGATAGGACGACTGCCCGAAGGCTGCAGCCGTCGCGCTCGACTGCCTCGGCCGAAAGGAGGGTGTGATTGATCGTTCCAAGACTCGCGCGGGCGACCAAAACCACCGGTAATCCGATCCGTCGCGCGAGTCCGCCCATGTCGAGCGAGCTTGTGATCGGTACCCGCCACCCTCCGGCGCCTTCGACCAGAACCAACTCCGCCCCACCGATGCCCTTCCTCAGTGCCTCGTCGATCCGCTCGATGTCTATCGTGGTCTGTTGCTCTTCCGCAGCCACCAACGGCGCAACTGGCCGAGCAAATCGATACACGCCGCGCAGCTCGTCCGTCTGCCAGTTTCCGGCCGCCCTGCAGAGCGCCTCTTGGTCCTCGCCAACCAGCCGTCCTTCGACGAGCACGCAACCTGTTTCGATCGGCTTGAATGCGAACACCCGCCGTCCAAGCTCGCGAGCTCGTCGGGCGATCGCAGACGTCACGAACGTCTTGCCGACGCCCGTATCCGTTCCCGTGACGAAGAACCCGCTCATCATAGGCCTTCTTGAATCGCCGCAACCGTGGCGGACTCGAGCATCCTGATCTCGTCCGTTGTGATCGACAACGGCGGCATCCACACCACGACATCTCCGAGGGGTCTCAAGATAACGCCGTGGTTCCGAATTCTCGAACAGACCTCCGCGCCTCGGAACCTCGCCGCCATCGGCTCGAGCTCGATCCCGATCATGAACCCACGTTGTCGGACCTCGTGCACGCCTCGGCAGTGCCGCACGCGCTCGACCGCTTCCTCTAGGAGCGTCACTTTTGCGCGAGCGTCAGCCAATGCGTATTCCTCGAGCATCGCCAGTGACTCGATGCCGACCGCGCAGGCGAGCGGGTTTGCCGTGTACGTGTGCCCATGAAAGAACTGCTTGAGCTCGGCGCGGCTGCCAAGAAATGCGCTGTAGATCTCCTCCCTCGTCAGGGTCGCAGCGAGAGGCAAATAGCCGCCAGAAATGCCCTTGGCGAGGCACAAGAAATCAGGAGTGACCGCCTCCTGTTCACACGCGAACATTGTCCCGGTCCGGCCGAATCCGGTTGCGACCTCGTCGACGATCAAGTGCACGCCGTAGTTGCGGCAGAGCTCCGCCGCTCTCGCGAGGAATCCTTTCGGATGAACGAGGATCCCCGCTGCCCCCTGCACCAGCGGCTCAACGACGAACGCTGCGATCTCGTAGGCGCGGTGCTCCAGCTCCGATTCGAGTCGTGCAAGCGCCGCGCTTCCATCGGTTCCCGCCGGCGATGGCACCGGGATGCTTTGGACGAGTAGCGGCCCGAAGATCCGATGAAATACGTCGATGCCGCCCACTCCCACGGCGCCGAGTGTGTCGCCGTGGTAGGCGTCCCCGACACGCAGGAACCGCTGCTTCGCCGGGCGACCGCTCAGCTGCCAATACTGGAATGACTGCTTGAGCGCGATCTCGACTGCGGTCGAGCCCGAGTCCGAATAAAACACGCGCGTCAGCCCTTCGGGAGCGAGGGCGATCAACTTCTGAGCAAGTCGAATCCCCGGCTCGTGCGTGAGTCCGAGATACGTGGAGTGAGCGATTCGCTCGAGCTGGCCTCGGAGCGCACGATCGAGTCGCGGATGGCAATGGCCATGCAGGTTGCACCAAAGCGAGCTGACTCCGTCGAGGTAGCGCCGTCCCTCGGTGTCGATCAGGTAGTTGCCTTGGCCGCGTTCGATGACAAGCGGATCCCACTCCGCCATCTGCGTGAACGGGTGCCAGCTGACCTGCTTATCCAGCTCCGACAGCTCAGTCGACATGACGCACTGCGTCTAACACTGATTGGCTAATCGTTTCAATATGATGGTCCTCGTGGCGGGCGTTGATGCTGACCCTCAGCCGCGCCGAGCCCACCGGTACCGTTGGGGGCCGGATGCCCTGGACGAACACTCGGCGCTCGAACAGCCGCGCGCTGAGCTGCATCACGGCTCGATCATCGCCCACGACGATCGGCGCGATCGGACTATCGGGCATGCCACCGGCCATCGGCACCAGCTCGCGAAGTCGTCTGGCGTTCCGTGCCAGGGCCTGACGACGTTCCTCACCTTCGGACGACCGCACGATCTCGATGGCCGCCCGCGATGCCGCCGCGATGTTAGGCGGCATTCCCGTCGAAAACACGAACGTGCGCGCCCGATTCCACAGCAGGTCCGCGATCGCACGCGACGTCACTGCGAATGCGCCAAACGTTCCCACCGCCTTGCCAAGCGTCCCGATCAGAACATCTGGCCGCCGCCCCACTGCCGCCGCCAGACCGCGCCCCTGTGGCCCCAGCACGCCAAGCGCGTGCGCCTCGTCGAGAATGAGCGACGCATCGTGCCGAGCACACAGCGTCGACAGGGCCTCGAGATCCGCAAAGTCCCCGTCCATCGAAAACAGCGTCTCCGAAACCACGACGCGACGCCGGCCCCCTCCCTTCGCCAGCGCAACTTCGAGCGCGGCGAGGTCGCGATGTGGAAACACGACGATCTTCGCGCGCGATAACCGACATCCATCGACGATGCTCGCGTGATTGAGCGCATCGGAATACACGATGTCGTCGGGTCCGAGCAGCGTCGTCAGCACCCCGACATTCGCCGCGTATCCGGTGTTGAACAACCGGACTCCGTCGCAGTTCATCCAGTCCGAGATCGCGCGCTCGAGCGCGGTGTGCCTGCGATGGTTGCCCGTGATCAGACGCGATGCCCCGGCCCCGACGCCATCCTCCTCGAGCGCGACGGTCGCGGCGCGGACGAGCCGCCGATCACCCGCAAGCGACAGATAATCGTTCGAGGCGAAATTGAGGACGGGAATGCCATCGAGCACGATCGTCGGCCCCGGAACGCCGTCTACAACGCGCGGAATCCGTAGACGACCGGTGCGCGCGAGCTCCCCTAGTTCGGCGCGGACGTCATCGTCAAGTGACATGGCGGCGGACTATATGCATGGGCGCCCGACGAACGCACGCCTTATCTCCCCTGTGATCCTCGACGGATACGCCGCGGATGGCCACCGCCGGACATGCCCATTCCCACCGCCCGCCACAGCTCGTCGAACAATGGATCCATGATCTCCGCGACGAACACATAGTCGTTGACCAGTGCGGCCCCGCGGTGCGGATACGGGATCAATCGAACCTCGACGCCGTCCGACACTCCCGAGCTCAGCGCCCACCACGCCATCTTGTCTTGCTCCGAGAATCCCGCGCCCGCGGTCAGCGCCAGGCTCATGCGACGAGGTGCCGTCCGGACGACCCCGGCCGAGGGATCCTGCTCGGTCAGGTGGTATCCCAGCCCGTCGAACGCAGCCGCCACGGCACGGACCGCCTCGGCCACCGATCGCTGACCGTAGCTCCGCGTTCCCGCGTGCGACAGCTCGTCGGGCGTCATCACCGCAAAGTGCTGCAGCGGAGTCCGTCTGCCCAGCGCGGCGATCGCCGATGACGCAGGAACACGAAGCCCCGTGATGTTGTTGCGACTCCTGCGCCGCGTGTCTTGCGATCGCCCCACGACCCCTTCGATGCACCTTACGCAGGTGGCTCGCAAACCGAAACGCCGCGGCGCTAACAGCGTCTACTTGGCGGTCACTTTCCGATGCAGAACCGCGCGAACACCTGATCGAGCACACGTTCTCCGACCTCGAGTCCACGTAGCTGCGCGAGGCTTTGCGCTGCATGCCGCAGCTCCACGGCCATCAGCTCCGGAGGGTGGCGATGGTCCCAAGCGCGCAGCGCCGCTGCGAATGCGTCCCTCGCCGAGGTGCACAGCTCACACTGGCGTGACGTCGTCAGAAACGCTTGCTCGCTGCCCTCGCGATCTGCCACGCCGGCGAGCTCGAGCGCTTTTCGGCGCAGCTCGTCGAGTCCCTGCCCTGTCGTCGCCGAGGTGCACAGCGCATCCCGCACGTCGCGCCCCAGATCCGCCTTGCTGCGAACGACCAACGCCCGACCTCCGAACCGTACGCCATCATCCCACGGCGCCTCTCCGTCGTTGAGAACGACGACGACATCGGCCGCCGCGACGCGCTGCTCGCCGAGCTCGATCCCTCGTTGCTCGATCGGATCGCGGGTGGTGCGAACGCCTGCGGTATCGACGAGCGTCACCGCCACGCCGTGCCAGATGTCGGACACCTCGAGCCAATCGCGTGTGGTTCCCGGGCTCGCCGACACCAGCGCGCGCTCGGTTCCCACCAGCGCGTTGAGAAGCGACGACTTGCCCGCGTTCACCGGCCCAACCAGCGCGACCGAGATCCCCTGCGTCACGGCGCGTCCATGACGAAAGCCTCCGGCGATCCGGTCGCATTCAGCAGCCAGGTCCGAGACCTCTTGCCGGATCCATCCTGCGCTCGCCGTTTGGAGATCCTCGTCGGGAAAATCGATCCAGCCTTCGAGCTCTGCCAGCACCGCGAGCGCCCGCTGCTCGAGCCGTTCGACCGCCGCCCCGAGCGCACCCGTGAGGTTTGCCTGGGCAAGCCGCCATGCGCGCTCGCTGCCGGCGTGAATCACTCCGAGCAGCGCCTCGGCGCGCACCAGATCGAGCTTGCCGTTCTGAACCGCACGCCGCGTGAACTCACCAGGCTCGGCGATCCGCGCGCCTCGCTCGATCACACATGCGAGCAACTTCTGCAGATTGACCGCACCGCCGTGGCCTTGCAGCTCCGCGACGTCCTCTCCCGTGAACGATGCCGGCGCTCGCATCGCAAACGCCAGCACCTGGTCGAGCCGCTTCCCCTCCGCGTCGCGCGCCCAGCCGATGCGGACCCGACGATCGAGCCGGGCCTCCTGAATCTCGAGGACCGCTGCCGCGATCGCGATCGCTCGCGGTCCGCTGATCCGGACGATCCCCACGCCACCTACACCAGCAGCGGTGGCGATCGCCGCGATCGTCTCCGTGCTCACTCGGCGGCAGCGGGAACGACGAGGATGTGACGATCTTCGCCCTCGCCCTCGCTACGTGTCGTCAATCCGGCGATCTCCGAGATCGCCATGTGCACGATCCGACGATCATGCGCGGTCATCGGCTGCAGCGGAACGATCTGCTTGGTCTGGAGCGCCTTCTCAGCCATCCGCTGCGCGAGCGACCGCAGCCGCTCGACCTGCTTGTCGCGAAACCCACCGGCATCCACGACCATGGGCTTGGTGCGCTCCGCCGTGCGCTCGCGAAACACCGCCTTGTTGACCAGGTGCTGGAGCGCGTCGATCACGACGCCGCGGCGGCCGATCACGACCTCGGTATCCTTGGTCTGGATCTCGAGCGTCGTGCGATCGCTATCGTCCTTGATATCGATGTCCGCCGAGATCCCCATTCGCTCGAGCACTCCGAGGAGAAACTCGCTCGCCTTCTCGGCGAGGTCTTCACGTTCTGCAGTCGCAGGTTCGGTCACAGCTGCCTCCATCATCTGGCTCCGTCTACGCCGGCTAGCGCCGTCGCTTCTTGCGCTTGCGGCGCGGATTGTTCGATGCGGCCTTCGCCGCCCCACCCACGGTTCCCGCCGCGTCATCGTCGTCATCAGCTTCATCCGCGGCCACGTCGATCACCTGCTTCGCCGGGCCGCCCTTGGCCTTGGCGCCCTGCGCCTTCTGCTCTTGCGCGTCTGCCGCCTGCTTCATGCGCGCGGCGATCTCGAGGCTCTTCTTGTCGTACTTGTTCATGTAGATCGAGTGGACCGCGCTGAGCACCGTGTTGGTGAAGATGTAGATCGACAGTCCCGCCGGGAAGAAGAACGAGAAGACCCCGAACATCAGCGGCACGCCGTACTGCATGAACTTCTGCTGCATCGAGTCGCCGGTCTGCGGCGACAGGCGCGCCTGCGCGAACATCGTCACGACGAGCAGGATGTTCAGGACGTGATACGGGTCGGTCCTGGTCAGGTCATCGATCCAGCCAGCGATGAATGGCTGGTTGTAGAGCTCGCCAGCCGTCGACAGCATCCGGTACAGCGCGAACCAGATCGGCATCTGCAGCACGATCGGCAGACATCCCGCGATCGGATTGACGCCGTGCTGCTTGTACAGCGCCATCGTCTCGGCCTGCTGGCGCTGGCGGTCGTCCTTGTACTTCTCCTGCAGCGCCTTCATCTGCGGAGCGAGCGCGGCCATCGCCTTCATCGACCGCATCGACTTGGTGGTCCAGTACAGCGTCGCTCCCTTGACGATGAACGTCAGCAGGATGATCGCGAGCGCCCAGTTTCCGAACACGCCGTGGAACACCTGGAGCAACCACAGCAGCGGGCGGCCGATGAACGCGAACCAGCCCATGTCGATGGTCTCCTTGAACCCCGTCGAGAACCCCGCGACCGCATCGGCATGATCGAGCGCGTCGTAGAACTTCGGGCCCAGATACGCCACCACCTGGCGCTTGATCGCGCCGTCGCCTGGCTTGAACACGTCCTGGGGCGTCAGCAGGATGTCCGTCTGCATCAGGCCCTTGGGCTCGGCCACGGCGTACGTGAACTTCTCCGCACGCTGCGTCGCGTCGAGCAACGGGGCGTAGGCCGCCAACATGTAGGGGTGCTCGAACCCGGTCCACGTGATGTTCGCTTCGTAGCGCGGCCACTTGATGACGCTGGTCACCTGCGTATGGCGGATCTCTCCGCCGGCCATCGTCGACGATGCCCATGCCCGCGGCTCTGCGTCGCCGGAGCTCTTCTCGATCTTCGTCGGATCCTGAAATCCGTACGACGTGATCATCAGGGTCTGCTTGGCGGTCTTGCCCGCGGGGACGATGAGCTTCGCGCTCAGCTCCATCTTCACGACGTAGTCGTCGGGAAAGATCGTGAACGTCTTCACGAGCTCGACCTGCGAGGTCTTGAGCTCGTACTGAATCTGCGTGTCCGAGATCTTCGACCCGCGCCACTCGGTTCGCGCCGGCAGCCGGATCGTCGACTCGTTGTCGAAGTGCACGAAGAATGCGCCGGTATCCGGCAGCATCGGCAGTAGCTCGCCCTTGCTCTGATCGCGTTCGTAGCGCGGATCGAGCAGGCGCCAAGACTTCAACACACCGCCATAGCTCGAGAACGCCGCGTCGAATCGGCGCGGAAACGACACCGCGATCAGCTGCTCGGGCCCGCGCTGGATCTCGACAGGCTTCTCCGCGGCCGGAGCCTCGGGCGTGCCCGCGGCCGGCGCGGTCGGCGCGGTCGGCGCGGTCGGCGCGGTCGGCGTTTCAGGCGTCGTTCCGACCTTGGACGTCGGTGCCACCGGTGCCGCGGCCGAACCATCCCCCTGGGACGGAGGTGGTGGCTCCTGCTTGGTGAACAGCTGGAACACCATCAGCACGCCGAGCGCGAGCACGACGGCGAGCAGAAGTCGTTTGCCTTGGCCTTCCATCTACGGAGCCTCCTGCGCACGCCGATGCGGAGGCACCGGATGGTATCCGCCGTGGAATAACGGGTTGCAGCGGAGCACGCGACCGATGGTGAGTGCGATGCCGACGATGATGCCGCGGCCACGCACCGCTTCGATCGCGTACTGCGAGCACGTGGGAAGATAGATACAGCTCGGCGCGCCCTTCATCGGCGACAGCACGCGGCGATAGATCTCCACCGGGAGCAACACGATCGAAACGAGGAACCGATGCAACGTGGTCATGTCAGGTGCTGCAGAATCCGGCCCAGGTCAGCCGCAAAGTCGTCGGGGTGAACCTGCCTTGCGGCCGAGGCCTTGGCAACCAGGACCACGTCCCAGCCGTCCGGCACCCAGCCATGGAGGCGCATCCACTCGCGCAACAAGCGCTTGATCCGGTTTCGAACGACCGCGTTTCCTACTTTCTTGGTTACGGTGAGCCCGAGACGCCCGTCGAGGTCCCGGGAGGTCCGCTTGCGAGCAATGGCCAAGACGTGCGCGCCGTGCACCTTGACCCCGTTCGATTGAACGGCAAGATAGTCGGCGCGCTGTCGCAGCCGCATCTCCTTGGAAATTCCACACGGAGCGCGGCCGGCCACGACTACTTCTTCGCGATCGTCACCGAGATGCGCTTGCGCCCCTTGGCGCGGCGGCGGCGGAGAACTTCGCGGCCCCCGCGAGTCTTCTTGCGAGCACGGAAACCATGCGTGCGTTTGCGGCTCTTGTTGTGTGGCTGGTAAGTGCGCTTCACGGTTCAATCTCCAAACGATCCGGCGGCGGAGCGGAGCGGGATCGATACTCAACCAACCACGTGAAGTCAAGGCGGCGCTCGACGGGCTGTCACGTGTCCTGGCACGCGACTACCGCCACGACCCGAGCCCGTGGCTGATCCGGAGATTCGCGTGTTCCGGAGTTCACTTGGCGACATTTTCGGCTTGCAACCCGAAATCGGAAACTGTTACCTACGCGCAGTTTCCTCGCCTGTGGATAACCCCTGAGGGATGGGGCGGCAGGTGAGTGCCAGAAGAGGCTGTGAATAACTTCTGGATTGGTCGACTTTTGCCTGTTGTTTAAGGTTTGTAACCATATGAAATCGTCGGTCGTTTCCCGGGGGAATGCTGAATGACAGCAGAGCTTGTTTGGGACCAGGCTGTAGGCCGCCTCAAGTCCCGGGTTTCATCGCAGTACTTCGATATGTGGCTGCGTCCGATCGAGCTCCGATCGTTCGATGGATCCACGCTTCGGCTTCGGGCCCCCAACAGCTACGTCCGGCTGTGGTTCGAGACCAACTTTTTGAGCTCTCTGATCAGTGAGATCCGAGAGCTCGGGCACGAATCGATTCATGTCGAGTTCGACCCCGACGGTCCCGAGGATCGTCCGGTCATCCCCGATGATCCAGCCCCGGACCCAGACCCGCTCCCGCTCGCGTCCAGCCCCTCCGTACCTGCGATCCCCGCGGCCGAGGTGACGCCCGCACCGACGGCTTCGGCGGTGCTCGCGCCGCTCGATCACGACGCGATCGCCGCCCCCGAGGCTGCATCGCTCAATCCGCGGTACACCTTCGACACCTTCGTCGCCGGCCCGTCCAACCAGCTGGCGTTTGCGGCGTCGCAAGCGGCTGCCTCGAGCTACCCGCCTAAATACAATCCCGTGTTCATCTGCGGTGGCGTGGGGCTCGGCAAGACCCACCTGCTCCACGCGATCGGCCATCAGCAGCTCGCAAATCGCCCCGGCGCGCGGATCGTCTACCTCTCGAGCGAGCGGTTCATGAACGAGTACGTCCAGGCGATTCGCACCGGCCGGATGCACGAGTTCCGCCGCAACTACCGCGAGGGCATCGACGTGCTGCTTGTCGACGACGTGCAGTTCCTGGCCGGCAAGGAGAGCACTCAGGACGAGTTCTTTCACACGTTCAACGCGCTGCACGAGAACCACAAGCAGATCGTGCTCACCGCCGACCGCAAGCCTCACGAGATCTCCGACGTCGCCGATCGGCTTCGTACCCGCTTCGCGTGGGGCTTGCTCGCAGACATCGAGCCACCGGAGCTCGAGGTCCGAATCGCGATCCTCCGCAAGAAAGCCGCGGTCGAATCGATCGTCTTGCCCGACGACGTCGCGCTCTACATCGCATCGTCCATCAAATCCAACGTCCGTGAGCTCGAGGGCGCCCTGATCCGGCTCGCCGCCTATGCCTCGCTATCCAAGCGCGTCATCGACCTCGAGTTCGCGCAGGAGACGCTTGGCGCCGCGATCACCCGCCCCCGCGAGATCATCACGGTCGACAGCATCATCAAGACCGTGGCGAGCTACTACGGGCTCAAGCCCAGCGACATCAAGAGCGAGCGCCGCCACAAGTCCGTCGCCACGCCTCGCGCGGTTGCGATGTACCTGTCCCGCCATCACACCAAGGACAGCTATCCAGACCTGGCGCGTGCGTTCGGTGGAAAGCACCACACCACGGTGATCTCGGCGGTGCAAAAGATCGCCGACCGGCTCAAGGACGATGCCTCCTTGCGCTCCGAGCTTCACGCCATCGAGTCGACGGTCCTGCGATGACACCTGTGATCAACCCTGTGGCCCCAGCTGTGCCTGGACGGTGGACGAGCGTTAGCTCCTCGGTTGTCCACACGTTCACTTCATGTCATCCACGGTTGTGCACTCACGATCCACTCACGTCGCGAGTGTCAGATTGCCGAGCGATGCTCTCCGCTTGCAGCGATATCCACACTGTCCACGCATCCTGCTGGTTACTACTTCCTATGAAGATCTTTTCATACTGATCAGATAAAGAGAGAGCCCAGAAACAAGGTCGAGGGTGACATGGAGATCCGGATCGCCAGAAACGAGTTCCTACGCGGCTTGCGCCTCGCGCAGGGCATTGCAGACCGCAAGAGCACGATGCCCATGCTCGCGAACGTCTTGCTTCGCACCCAGGGCAAGAACCAGTTGCTCGTCGCAGCAACGGACCTCAACGTCTCGCTCACGGCGGAGCTCAAGAGCACGAACGCGGCCGAAGGCGGGATCACCCTCGGCGCGAAGAATTTGCACGAGCTGATCGCAAACGCGCCCGGCGACGAGGTGCTGCTGAAGAAAGCCGACAACCACTGGGCTGAAATCAAGAGCGGCAAGGTCTCGTATCGGATCGTCGGCATGCCGGACCGAGACTTCCCCAAGGTCCCAGACCACCGCGAGGCGACGTACTCCACCCTCGAGTCCGCAGTGCTCCGCGAGATGATCGACCGCACGCTGTTCTCGGTGTGCAACGACGAGACGCGATTTCATCTCAACGGAGTGTTCTTCGAGAGCGATGGCAGCAAGAGCCTCATGGTGTCGACCGATGGCCACCGGCTCAGCAAGGTCGAGCGCACCATCGCCAATGGCCCCAAGCTGTCGGCCGGGGTGATCATCCCGAAGAAGGGCTTGCTCGAGCTGCGCAAGGTTCTCGAGCTCGGCCCGTCGTGCAAGATGGCGATCAAGACGCCTCACCTGTTCCTGGTGCAGGACGACATTGCGATCGCGGTGAAGCTCATCGACGCGCAGTTCCCGCAGTACGACCAGGTCATCCCCAAGGACCACAAGAAGGTCATCACGGTCGACCGCGTGCGCGTCATCGATGCGCTCAAGCGTGCGCAGCTGATGTCGTCGGAAACGCGAGGCGTCAAGATGGCAGCGGCCAAGAACGGGCTGACCATCACGAGCGATAACCCCGATCTCGGTGAGGTTCGGGAGGAGCTCGAGGCGGATTACCAGGGGGATGCGATCGCGATCGGCTTCAATCCGAAGTACGTGGTCGAGCTGCTGACGCAGATGTCGAGCGACCAGATCACGATTTCGCTGGGTGGTGAGCTCGAGCCGGGCTTGATCCGGCCGCTCACCGGCGACGACTACCTCGGTGTCGTCATGCCGATGCGGATCTAGCTCGGACGAGCTCACGCGACGAGTCCCGCGCGATGAAGCTCGAAGCGCTGATTGTCGAGGGCGTCCGCAACCTGCGGCCGACGACCCTCGAACCCCGGGCCCGGTTCAACGTCTTCGTCGGTGACAACGGGCAGGGCAAGACCAACCTGCTCGAATCGATCTACACCGTCGCGGCGCTGCGCTCGTTTCGCACGTCGAAGCTGGCGGAGCTCGTCGCGTTCGGCGCCGAACGCGCACGGCTAGGTGCTCGCGTCATCAAGGACGACCTCACGAGGGTCTACGAGGTGGAGCTCGCGGGTGGGGCGAAGCGCGTGAAGCTGGACGGCAAGGCAGTGCGTCCGCTCGCGCGCTATTTCGGAAGCTTCAACGTCGTGGTGTTCACCCCCGAGGATCTGGCGCTGCCGCGAGGAGCGCCCGCTGCGCGGCGACGTTTCATCGACCGAGGTGCGTTCAACCTGGATCCGAGTTATCTCGCGACCGCGTCGGACTACGACAAGGTCGTCAAGACGCGGACCCGAGTGCTCCGGCAGGTCGGCCAAGGCAGCATCGGTGCGGGCCAGGCGAATCCGCTGCTCGATGTGTACGACGAGCAGCTCGCACAGCTCGCGGTCGCGATGATCGGTGGGCGCGTGCGATTTCTCGACGCGATTCAGCCCGAGCTCGAGGCGGCGTTCACGTCGATCACGCGAACTGGGCTCGCGGCCTCGGTGAGCTACGAATCCGGCCTGAAAGGGATGTCAGCTGCCGACATCGTTCAGCGGCTGCGCGACGGACGTGCCCGCGATCTCGCCGCGCAGTCCACGTTGATCGGTCCACATCGCGACGACCTTGCGTTCGCGCTCGATGGACACGAAGCCGGAAGTTTTGCGTCCCAGGGCCAGCTCAGAGCCATCATGCTGGCGTGGAAAGCCGCCGAGCTCGCCACGCTCTCGCGGATTCACGGCGACCTGCCGATCCTGCTCCTCGACGATGTCTCGAGCGAGCTCGATGAAGATCGCAACCGGTTCTTGTTCGAGCACCTCACCACGCTCGCCGGGCAGTGCTTCATCACGACCACCCACGCCGACTTCGTGCTCATCCCGGCAGACAGGGCGGACTATCGCATCCGCGCCGGTCAGATTATCGAGTAAATCCGAGCGCTTGATCCTTGTCGAAACCCTGCTGGATCCCTTCCCGGCGCAGTGGCCGTGTGGTACCAAGCTGGTCCGGTTCTAGATGGCGGATCCTACAGCAACTTCGCAGACTTCCGGCGAAGATTACGATGCCGGATCGATCGGGGTTCTCAAGGGCCTGGAAGGCGTTCGCAAGCGCCCGGGCATGTACATCGGAGACACCGACGACGGTACCGGTCTACATCACCTCGTCCACGAGGTTGTCGACAACTCGGTCGACGAACATCTTGCGGGACATTGCACGCGCATCGACGTGGTCATCCACTACGACAACTCGGTGACGGTCGAGGATAACGGCCGCGGCATCCCGGTCGATATGCACCCGATCGAGGGCAGGCCCGCTGCGGAGCTCGTGATGACCGTGCTCCACGCCGGCGGCAAGTTCGGCGGGTCCGGCTACAAGGTCTCAGGCGGACTTCACGGTGTCGGTGTGTCGGCGGTCAATGCACTGTCGGACTGGCTCAAGCTGGAGATTCGTCGCAACGGCAAGGTGTACTACCAGGAGTACGCACGCGGGATTCCGGCGAGCGAGTTCAAGCAGACCGGGTTCACCGACTCCGGGGAGCGTCGAGGCACCAAGATCACGTTTCATCCCGATCCGGAGATCTTCAAGAACGTCCTCGAGTTCTCGTACGAGCAACTCGCCCAAAAGCTGCGCGAGCTCGCGTACCTCAACAGCGGCTTGCAGATCGTGCTCGCCGACGAGCGCAACGACAAGCGGACCGAGTTCAAGTTCGAGGGCGGTATCGCGACGTATGTCGCCGACCTCAACGCCAACAAGACGGCGGTAGGCGACGTGGTCTCGTTCAGCGGCACCTACACCGAGGGCGCCGAGCCGTGCACCGTCGACGTGGCGATGCAGTGGAACGACGGATACTCCGAGCTGACGACGTGCTTCACCAACACGATCAAGAATCGCGACGGTGGCACGCACCTGACCGGGTTCCGCCAGGCGTTGACGCGCACGATCAACAACTACGCCAACGAGTACAAGCTGCTCAAGGACGCCAAGGACGCCAAGGGACTGTCCGGTGAAGATCTGCGCGAGGGACTGACCGCCGTGATCTCGGTGAAGGTCTCGGATCCGAAGTACTCGAACCAGGCCAAGGACAAGCTCGTGTCGTCGGAGGTCGCCACCGCGGTCTCGGCGGTGGTCAGCGAAAAGCTCGGCGAGTGGCTGGAGCAGAATCCCAAGGACGCACGCGCGATCGTGTCCAAGGCGCTGCTGGCAGCCCGGGCGCGCGAAGCCGCGCGCAAGGCACGTGAGATGGTGCAGCGCAAGGGAGCTCTGGAGCTCACCTCGCTGCCGGGCAAGCTCGCCGATTGCCAGGAGCGCGATCCGCAGAAGAGCGAGCTGTTCATCGTCGAGGGTGAGAGCGCCGGCGGCTCTGCCAAGCAGGGGAGAGACCGCGCGATCCAGGCGATCCTTCCGTTGCGCGGAAAGATCCTCAACGTCGAGAAGGTGCGGTTCGACCGCATGCTCACGTCGCAGGAGCTGACGACGCTGATCACCGCGCTAGGCACCAGCGTTGGCGACGAGAAGGATCTCGGCAAGCTTCGCTACCACAAGATCATCATCATGACCGACGCCGACGTCGACGGCAGTCACATCAGGACGCTGCTGCTGACGTTCTTCTTCCGGCACTTCAACGAGCTGTTCGAGCATGGCCACGTGTTCATCGCCCAGCCTCCGCTCTACAAGATCAAGAAGGGCAAGACCGAGCTGTACCTGAAGAACGAACAGGCGCTCGAAGACTACCTGCTCGAGAGCGTGTGCAAGGAGACGGTGCTGAGCCGCGGCAACGCCGGCCCGATCACCGGGGCCGACCTCGTGACGCTGGTGAAGCGCATCAACCAGGCGCGGCGCCTGCGCAACCAGCTCGACAAGCGAGGCGATGGACGGATCACCGCGCCGTTTGCCGAGGCGCAGCTGTCCGAGGACGATCTCAAGGATCGCGACAAGCTCGAGCGCATCGAAGCCAAGGTGATGGCCGACGTCACCAAGCGGTTCGCGGATCTCGGCCAGGCGGCGGCGGAGTACAAGCAGGACGTCGAGCACGGCACCTGGGAGCTGCGCTTTGGTGCGGGCGTCGGCGGTGTGCGCCGGCACACGAGGATCAGCGCCGACCTGGTACGTGCTCCCGAGTTCAGTGAGCTCAAGCGGATCAGCGCGGAGCTCAAGGCATCGCTCGGCGATCCGCTGACCCTCACCCATGAAGGTGGCGATCCTCGCGAGGTGAAGGGCTGGGACGAGATCGCGACCATCATCGAGGAGCTCGGCCGCAAGGGCCTGCAGATCCAGCGCTACAAGGGGCTAGGCGAGATGAACGCCGAGCAGCTGTGGGAGACCACGATGGATCCCACCCGCCGCAATCTGCTCAAGGTGAAGGTCGAGGAGATGGAGGAGGCGGACGGAATCTTCACCAAGCTGATGGGGGATCTCGTCGAGCCACGCCGAGAGTTCATCGCGGAGAACGCGCTGAACGTGCGCAACCTCGACGTGTAGCGCGACGCGGCCGCCGCGCGGGTGTGCGCAAGTTCGGCGGCCAGCCACTCACAGCGCTCGGTGCTCGGAACCACCAAGCAGCGGGCCCACGTGCTCGGAGTCGTTGAGCCGCACCAGCTGGAGCTCGTCCAGCGACGGTCCCGAGAGCACGTTCAGCGTGGCCGGGGCCTGCCGGAACATCCACACGCGGGTGAGCGGCAACCCGAGCACGCGACACAGCAGCACGCGATTCACCGCATCGTGGGCCGCGATCAGCGCGCAATCATCCTCACCGAGCCGAGCACAGACGTTCGCCAGGACTGGCCACGCGCGGACCTCGACATCACCGAGCGATTCAGCGTCCGGGCCGGCCGGCACGTCGCGGTCCGGGCGGCGCTTCCAGGCACCGAACATCTCGACGTGAGACAGCTCGACGTCGCTCGCGAGCTTGCCCTCCCACTGTCCATGCGAGATCTCGATGAGGCCAGGCTCGATCTCGAGTGAGCGCGCGCGGCCTTCGATGATCGCTTCTGCGGTGCGCCGGGCACGTGTCAGCGGGGACGCGACCGCGATCGCGATGGGTACGTCAGCCAGCCGTCTGGCGAGCGCTCGGACCTGCGCTTCTCCGTCGGTCGAGAGCGGGATATCGGTTCGTCCTTGGTAGCGACCCTCGCGATTCCACGCGGTCTCGCCGTGACGGACCAACAGGATGTTCATGGCGCCGGACTATACCGTGACGCATCGAGTCAGCGCGGGTTCACTCGCACCGAGCAGACGCGCCGTGGTAGCCCAGACGCATGACCTACCGCAGCCGGATGATGGGGATCGGAATGGCCGTGCCCTCGCGCGTCGTCACGAATGACGAGCTGTCGACGAAGATGGAGACATCGCACGAGTGGATCGTCGAGCGTACGGGCATCGAGCAGCGACGATGGGTCTCGGAAGGCGAGACCGGCGCGTCGCTGGCGACCGCCGCGAGTCAGGAGGCGATCCAGCGTGCGGGCCTGACGCCGAAGGATATCGACCTGATCGTCCTCGCGACGCTGTCGCCCGACTTCAACTTCCCCGGGACCGCGGTGTTCGTGCAGCGGGCGCTCGGGATCTCCGACATTCCGTGCCTGGATATCCGGCAGCAATGCACGGGGTTCATCTACGGACTGTCGATCGCCGACGCGTACGTCCGCACGGGGATGTTCAAGCACGTGCTGGTGATCGGCGCGGAGGTGCACTCCACCGGGCTCGACGTGTCGACCGCAGGGCGCGACGTCACGGTGCTGTTCGGCGATGGGGCCGGCGCGGTCGTGATCGGCCGGGCGACCGACGATCAGCACATGATCCTGTCCACGCACATTCACGCCGACGGATCCGAAGCGGAGATCCTGTGGACAGAGTATCCGGCGAGTGCGCGCCATCCGCGGATCAGCGCCGAGGCCATGGCCGAGCGAAAGCATTACCCTGCGATGAACGGCAAGAAGGTGTTTCGTCATGCGGTGACGCGCATGCCGCAAGCGATCATGGAAGGGATGATCGCGAACCAGCTCAAGCTCGAGGACATCGCCATGGTGATCCCTCACCAGGCCAACCTGCGGATCAACCAGATGGTCACCAAGGCGATCGGGATCACCGACGCCAAGACCCACAACAACATCCAGAAGTACGGCAACACGACGGCGGCCTCGATCCCGATCTGCATGCACGAGGCGATCGCGCTCGGAAAGATCAAGCCGGGTGACCTCGTGTGCCTCGTGGCGTTCGGCGCCGGGCTGACCTGGGGCTCGGCGTTTTTGCGCTACTGAGCGCTCGTGTGCGCGTTGTCTGGTCAGAGATGTCCTCACCCAAACCATCGACGCCCAAACGTGTGCCACTCGCCCGGCCACGTCCCCTCACGCGGTGTGAACGTGCACTGGCGAATTTCCTGTTGAGCGGCAGGCCAGCCAAGCCGGCGCTTCGCGCCCAGGCGATATCTGCGCGGGTCGAGGCGACGTGTAGTTGCGGCTGTCGTTCCGTGTTTCTTCAGGTCGATCCGCGGCTACCCGCAGCAAGCTTCACGCGCGCCGAGGTTGGCGGTGGACGAACGGGCCACGTGATGCTTTCCGCGACGCACCGGTGAGCGCGACTGTCGACCGACATCCACCTGCACGTCATCGAAGGCCGGCTGGTGGAGCTCGAGATCTACGCCGGTGAGGGGCATCGGCCACGAATTCAGCTGGAAAAGCTCGAGCGCTGGCGGCGGCGGACGCGGCGGGTCAAGAGGACGAGGAAGTCGCGATAAGGTTCGTGAATGCCGAGTCGCGTGGAAGCTGCGGTTCAGACCTACATTCGCGCGGCGGCCGAACGCGATCCCAACGCCCGCAGAACGCTCATCGCAGACTGCTTTGCTGACGATGGCCGTATCGTCACACGCTCGGGCGTGATCCGCGGCCATGACGCCGTCGACGCAATGATCGCGCGGTTTCACGCGGATCCGCATACCGTCGGATTTCGGTTAACGAGCGCCATCGACGCGGCGGGCGCCAGTTTTCGGTTTCGCTCACTCGTCGAGCGCCGCGACGGTACCGCGGTCGAGTTCTTCGATGCTGGCGAGATCGATGGCAGCGGGAGAATCTCCACGCTGCTGGTATTTTCCGGTCCGCTCGCTGATGTGCCCGACTGATCCGAGCGCGCGCCGCGGCAACGGCTACGCAGCCGCAGGCGCGAAGATCTCGTCGATCTCGGAGCCGATCGTATCCTCTGCGACGCCCTTGGCGATCGCGAGCTCCTTGATCAGCAGTCCGCGCGAGGTCTCCATCATCTTGCGCTCGCCGAACGACAGCTCCTTCTGCGTGCGGAGCACGCAAAGATCGCGCATCACCTCGGCGATCTCGAACACGCTGCCGGTCTTGATCTTCTCCATGTACTCGCGCGACCGCCGATTCCAGGTCTGGGTGTCGCGGGGGATGTCGCGCTCCTTGAGGATCGAGTACACCTCTTTGACCTGCTTGGCGGTGATGAGATCGCGCAGGCCGACGGATCCGACGTTGGTCGTGGGGACCATGATCTTGAGACCGGTCTCCATGATCCGCAGGATGTAGACGCTGGTCTTGCTTCCACCGATATCGCGGTTCTCCAGCGCCACCACCTCGGCCACACCGTGGACCGGGTAAACAGCCTTATCTCCGACTGCGAATTGTTGTTTCAAGGCAGAGACCCTCAACTGAGCGATGCTACCAGCCGATCACGATGGTGTCAAACCGACTGATAAGGCAAGACACCGTAATCGTTAATAATTCGTAACGAGCGACTGTCCATTCAGGCAGCTGGATCACGCGGCGCTGCGCGACGCACTTACTGCCGCGTCGCGTAGTCCACGATCGTGGCCACCGCGAACCCGGTTCCTCCCTTGGGCTGCGACGGGCGCGTCGAGGACACCGACGCGGGGCCGGCGATATCGACGTGCACCCATGGTGTGTCCTTCGCGAACGTCTTGAGGAACAACCCGGCCGTGATCGCGCCGCCGAAGCGATCGCCTGTGTTTCGCATGTCCGCGATCGAGCTCTTGAGCTGCTCGCGCAACCTGCCGTTGAGCGGCAGCCGCCACATGTCCTCGCCGGTGCGCTCTGCGGACGACATCCACGCGCGGAGCAGGCTGTCGTGGTCGGACATCACGGCCGCGGTGTAGGGCCCGAGCGCCACCATGCAAGCTCCAGTGAGAGTCGCAAAGTCGAACATCTCGTCGGGATCGACCTTGGTGCGTGCGTAGGTGATCGCGTCGCCCAGCGTGAGTCGGCCCTCGGCGTCGGTGTTGTTGATCTCGACGGTGGTTCCGTCCATCGACGTCAACACGTCACCGAGCTTGTAGGCGCGGCCAGACACGAGGTTCTCGCAACACGCCGCGATCGCGTGAACTTCGTACGGTGACCCGAGCGTCGCGATCGCATCGATCGCCGAGATCACGGCGGCGGCGCCCGACATGTCGACCTTCATGTCCTCCATCGACTGGGATGGCTTGAGCGAGTAGCCACCGGAGTCGAACGTGATGCCCTTTCCGATGAAGCAGATCCGCTTCTTCGGCTTCTTCGCCGGCTTGTACGTCAGGTGGATGAACTTGGGTTCCTGGTCCGAGCCCTGACCGACCGCGAGGAACATGCCCATGCCGAGATCGGCACACTTCTTGGCATCGAGTACGGTCACGGACACCGCGCCCTTGTGCTTCTTGGCGATCGCCTGGGCATCTTGCGCCAGCGCGGTCGGCGTCACGGCGGCAGCGGGCTCGTTGATCAGATCTCGTGCGTGATTGATCGCGGCGGCGATGGTGGTCGCACGTGCGACGGTGGCTTCGAACGCGCGGACCTGCGCTGCGGTGGGCTTCTTACCCTTTGCATCGCCGATCAGCGCGATCGACTTCAACGAGGTCGGCCGCTTGTGATCCTCGCCCGTGAGGTAACGACCGAACTTGTAGGTGCCGAGGTGAACACCCTCGACGAGAAGTTGAACGGTCTGGAGCTCGCGATTGGCGCCCAGATTCGGAATGACCAGTCCGACCGTGGCGGCGCCGTGTCGGTTCGCAGCCTGTGCGATCGTCGCCGCGACATCACGCAGCGCGGCGTTGGAGAGATCTCCACGCGCCCCCGCACCGACCACCATCACGCGCTTGGCAGGCACGCGCTTGTGGGTGTGGACCACGATCGCCTGGCCGGGCTTGCCCTCGAACAGCTCGGACTTCGCGACCTCAGCGAGCACGCCACCAAGCGCAGAGTCTGCTGATTTGAAAATGGAGTCCTTGGTGGGATCGCCGAGTGCGACGAGCGCCAGCAGATCCACCTCCGCATGCAGCGCTGGTCCGGGAACGAGAGACACTTCGACTGCCGGTTTGACGGTCATAAATCGCTGTAACTCCAGGAGAAGAGTGCAGGTTTATACGGAAGTCCACATCTGAAGTAAAGGAATGAGATTGACTACATTGACAGTGTCTTCAGGGGATCCGTAGAGTCGTGAGCAGACCAGCCCTTCCGGGGAGTTTGAATGCGATCCAAGGTGATGACCGCGCGTCCCGCGGCGCGCAAAGGCAACGCAGAAAAGCGGGCGAAAAAGACGGTGGCAGTGGCCTCGCGGAAGTCGGAGCCGATCATTCAAATGGTCGAGCGCCGCTCGTCGCCTAACATCCAGGAGATGCCGAAGAAGGCGGGAGAGCTCCCGATTCCATCGGCAACGTTCGTGATCTAATCGTCGACGCCCAGCGTAGCTTCTAGCGATTTCGTGAGATTGCGCGCGTCCTGCCATCGCGACGGGGAATTGAAGGCGATGGTGACCGAGGATTCCGAGTAGTGGTCTACGAGGAGCGCGAGCTCCTCGAGCTGCTCGGTGCGGATCGTGCCGGACCGCCCGAGACCTGAGACGCGGAAGTAGACGGACTGGGCATCGAGATCTTCGTAGATCTCGGGTGGTTGCCCCGGTTCCCTGACAAGTGGGTCGAGCGCGCACGTCACGCCGAGCTCGTTCGCGAACGTGACCGCGCTGCGTGGCTCCCATAGCCCGTCGGGGACCCACACGCGCTCCGCGTTGATCACATCGGGCGTCGCGATCTCGCCGAAGAAACGCTTCAACAGCTCCCGGTTTGCGGCCGACGGTGCAAACAGTGGAGGCGAGCTGAACACCACACAGGGCGCATTGAGCGCAGCGACAGCCTCGACGAGCCCGGCGAGCGCGGCCCTGCCAGGGGCGCTGTCGCGAAAGTCGCCGACGCTGGCGTCGTGGTCCCACAGCTTCGTGGATTTCGGTGCCTTGCGGTGGGTGAGCACCCAGGGCGCGACCAGCCCGATGGATTGCTTCGGCGATTCAGCGGCCCACCTTGCGAGCGCGCTCGGCTTGAGCGGGCCCGGAAACAGCGCGGACAGCTCGAGGTAGTTGAGCTCGCGAAAATAGCGCGGCCGATCGACGCGCTCGGGAAGGTCGACGGTGCCAATGCGTGGAGTGGGCATGGTTGCTTCGGTCAGAGGGGGTGCGTAGAGTCGCGTCGCCGGCGCACGCTACGTTGTCGTCGGGTACGGTGCAACGGAGGTCCGCCATGAAGTTCTTCATCGATACAGCCGACATCAAAGAGATCCGCGAAGCGACCGCGATGGGACTCGTCGATGGAGTCACCACGAACCCTTCGCTGGTGGCCAAGACCGGACGCAAGTTCAAGGACGTGCTGCTCGAGATCTGCGACATCGTCAAAGGTCCGGTATCCGCCGAGGTCGTCTCGACCAACTACGACGGGATGATGAAGGAAGCGCGCGACTACGCCACGCTTCGCAACAACATCGTCATCAAGATCCCGCTGATTCCCGAGGGACTCAAAGCGGTCCGCACGTGCAGCGATGAGGGCATCAAGACCAACGTCACGCTGTGCTTCTCGGCGACCCAGGCACTGCTCGCTGCGAAGGCCGGCGCGACGTACATCTCGCCGTTCGTCGGTCGGCTCGACGATGTCTCGACCGATGGAATGCAGCTGATCAGCGAGATCGTACAGATCTACGACAACTACGCGTTCGACACGGAGGTTCTGGTCGCGTCGGTGCGTCACCCGATGCATGTCCATCAGGCCGCGATGATGGGGGCACACGTCGCGACGTGCCCGCTCTCGGTGCTGCTGCAGCTGTGCAAGCATCCGCTCACCGACATCGGCCTCGCCAAGTTCCTGTCGGACTGGGAAAAGGTTCCGAAGTGAATCGCCGGGCGCGAGGAGCTGCCGTGGCGGTCCTCGTGCTCGCGGGTTGCACGGATGATGGCGGTCCGCGCTTGCGCTCGGTCA
Organism: Kofleriaceae bacterium; assembly: GCA_050187075.1. Taxonomy (GTDB): domain Bacteria; phylum Myxococcota_A; class Polyangia; order Haliangiales; family Haliangiaceae; genus JABFXX01. The sequence goes on from JBFWXW010000006.1 coordinate 22,662, forward strand.
CGCCGGTCGCGGCGGCGCGAGGCACCAGCGTGACGATCGAGGGCGATCGGCTGTGTGGCTCGGCTGGAGACTGTGGTAGCGCTGGGGGCGAAGTGCAGATCGGCCTCGAGCTCCCATATGCAAAGGCAACCGTGACCAGCTACACCGACACGCGCGCCGAGATCGTGATCCCGTCGGTGGCACCGACCGGCCCAACCGAGCTGGTCATCACCGTCGATGGGCGGAGCTCGAACTCGCTCGGCTTCGAGGTGTTGCCATGAACGTGAGCGTGGATGGGCGGGGCGCGAGCTCGCTCGGCTTCGAGGTGTTGCCATGAACGTGAGCGTGGATGGGCGGGGCGCGAGCTCGCTCGGCTTCGAGGTGTTGCCGTGAACGTCACCGTGGATGGGCGGGGCGCGAGCTCGCTCGGCTTCGAGGTGTTGCCATGACGGCGCAGCGCCGCGCGTTCTCCGTCGCCGTGTATGCCCGGCGAGGCGATCGTGTCCTGGTGATCGAGCACCGGAGGTTGCGGACGTGGCTTCCGATCGGTGGCGAGCTCGAGCCAGGTGAGACCCCGCTCGAAGCGGCGCGGCGCGAGCTTCGCGAGGAGACCGGTCTGATCGGCGAGTTTCTCCGGCTCGAGGGGGCACTCGACGGCGTTCCTTCGGGGCTGCTCGGATACGAGGAGCATCTCGCCGGCACCAAGGGCATGCACATGAACTTCGTGTTCGTTGCCGAGATCACCGACGGAGCAGAGGTCAAGCCCAATGACGAGTTCGAGGCGTGGCGGTGGGTCGACCGCGGCGAGCTCGATCGACTGGAGTCGCCGCTCAACGTCCGGCAGTTCGGGTTCGCGGCGCTCGATGCTCGGATGATCCGCTGAGCCAGCGCTGCCCGATGCGGATCCGTCAGCATGTCAATCCGAACCAGGCGCACTTCGCACGGTTTCGCGGAGCCAAGCCGGTGCTCGACGATCGTCCGATCGAGGTCGAGATCGGGTGTGCGGACGCGCAGTTCTTGTTCGAGCGCGCTGCGCAAGATCCCGAGCGCCAGTACATCGGGCTCGAGATTCGAGAGGATCTCGTCCACCTCGTGAACAAGCGCGCGCGCCGGACCGGCGCTCCGGTCCACGCCGTGTTCTGCCAGGCGCAGCTCCACATGGCGGAGATCTTTCCGCCCGGGTCGCTCGCACGCGTGTACATCAACTTTCCCGATCCGTGGTTCAAGCGACGCCATCACGATCGCAGGATGATCGATGCGGCGCTCGCGGATGGCATCGCCGCCGCCGCAGGCGAGGGCGCCGAGATCCTGGTGCAGACCGACGTCTGGGAGCTTGCGCTCGCGAGTCTGGCCACCTTCGAGCCGGACGATCGATTCGATAACCTCGCGGGCGAATGGACGTTTTGGAGAGGAGGAAATCCGTACGGCGTGCGGTCGTGGCGCGAACAGAACGCCGAGGAGACCGGGCTACCGATCTGGCGGCTGCTCTACCGGCGGACCGGGCAGCGAGCCGATCCCTGATCGAGAACGCCGGATCGCGCGCCGCGAGATCCGGGCTAGAGTGCCGGCGTGGCGAGCTATCGCAAGAAGGTCAAGCGGACGGCAGAGCTAGACGTCGCGGCGCCATTGCCGGCGCCGATCGAGTCGCGGTTCCGATTGAGCTCGCAGTACAGGCCCGCCGGTGATCAGCCCAAGGCGATCCGCGAGCTCGCCGAAGGCATCAAGCGCGGCGACCCGTCGCAAGTCCTGCTCGGGATCACCGGATCGGGCAAGACGTTCACGATCGCGAACGTGATCGCCGAGATCAACAAGCCGACGCTGATCATCGCCCACAACAAGATCCTGGCAGCGCAGCTCTACGGGGAGTTCAAGGAGCTGTTTCCGGACAACGCCGTTCACTACTTCGTCAGCTACTACGACTATTACCAGCCCGAGGCGTACGTCCCGACGACCGACACCTTCATCGAGAAGGATTCGATCGTGAACGACGAGATCGATCGAATGCGCCACGCGGCGACGTTCGCGCTGCTATCGCGCAAGGACGTGATCATCGTGGCGTCGGTCTCGTGCATCTACGGCATCGGTGACCGCGACACCTATTCGGCGATGACCTGTGAGCTCGACGTGGGGACGTCCGTCGATCGCGACGCCGTGCTGCGCAGGCTCGTCGAGCTGCAATACGAGCGCAACGATGTCGACTTTCACCGCGGCACCTTCCGGGTGCGCGGCGACACGGTCGAGGTGTTTCCGGCATACGAGGCCGACACCGCGCTCCGCATCGAATGGTTCGGCGATCAGATCGAAGCGATGATGGAGATCGATCCGTTGCGCGGCGGCGTGAAGCGCAAGATGTCGCGTTCGGTGATCTTCGCGGCATCACACTACGCAACGCCGGATGAGACGATGCGGCGCGCGGTCCAGAGTATTCGCGAGGAGCTCAAGACCCAGCTCGCGGTGCTGTCGGATCAGGGCAAGCTGCTCGAGCGCCAGCGACTCGAGCAGCGCACGATGTACGATCTCGAATCGATCGAGCAGATGGGGTTCTGTTCCGGGATCGAGAACTATTCGCGCCATCTCACCGGACGAGCACCGGGGGAGCCGCCGCCGACGCTGATCGATTACTTCGGCGACGACTATCTGTTGATCGTCGACGAGTCACACCAGACAGTTCCGCAGATCGGCGCGATGTACAACGGCGACCGCTCGCGCAAGGAGACGCTGGTGGAGTTCGGGTTCCGGCTGCCCAGCGCGCTCGACAACCGGCCGCTGCGGTTCGACGAATGGCGTCAGCGTGCGCGCCAGACGATCTTCGTGTCCGCAACTCCGGCGGATTGGGAGCTCGGTCAGGCCGGCGGCGTGATCGTCGAACAGATCATCCGCCCCACCGGGCTGCTCGATCCAGAGGTCGAGGTACGGCCGGTCGCGCATCAGGTCGACGATCTGCTCGCGGAGATCCGCGAGCGCACCGTGGAGGGCGACAAGGTGCTGGTCACCACGTTGACCAAGCGCATGGCCGAGGACCTCACGGAGTACTACCGAGAGGTCGGCGTCAAGGTGCGCTATCTGCACTCGGACGTCGACACGCTCGAGCGGATCCAGATCATTCGCGATCTGCGTCGCGGAGAGTTCGACGTGCTGGTCGGCATCAACCTGCTGCGCGAAGGCCTCGACATCCCCGAGGTGTCGCTGGTCGGGATCCTCGATGCCGACAAGGAAGGGTTCTTGCGCAGCGAGCGCAGCTTGATCCAGACGATCGGCCGGGCGGCCCGCAATGTTCGCGGCAAGGTGCTGATGTACGCGGACAAGAACACCGAGTCGATCGAGCACGCGGTGTCGGAGACGCGACGCCGCCGGGAGGTGCAGGCGGCGTTCAATCGCGAGCACGGCATCACGCCGCGTTCGGCGAGCCGCGCCATCCTCGACATCCAGCCTGCAGAGCCGATTCCGACCAAGGGTAGACGCTCGGCCCAGATCGGAGCGCTCGAGCTCAAGAAGATCGACGATCTCGATTCGCTGCGCGCGGCGATCGAGAAGCTGCGCGCCGAGATGCGGCAAGCGGCGGCCGACCTCGAGTTCGAGCGCGCCGCTGCGCTGCGCGACAAGGCCCGCGAGCTCGAACAGCTCGAGCTACAGATGCGATGACGGTTCGCGCTGCGCTCCGGGGATTCTATGCGGTGCTGGATCGCCCTGATCTGGAGCTGGCGTCGACGCTGCTCGCCGCGGGCGCGCGCGTGCTGCAGTTGCGGATCAAGCCGGCCGAGCCCATGGCGATCTCCGAGCTGATCGGGATCGCCCGGCGTGCGCGGGCCGTTTGTCGAGCCGCCGGCGCCGCGCTGATCGTCAACGATCGAATCGACGTGGCGCTCGCCGCGGGCGCCGATGGCGTTCACCTCGGCCAGCGCGATCTGCCTCTCGCGGATGCGCGGCGGATCGCCGGCGGTCGATTGTGGATCGGCATCTCGACGCATGACCTCGCCCAGGTGGCAGCGGCGTGTGCGGGCGGAGCGGACTACCTCGGCTATGGACCGGTATTCGCGACGCGGACCAAGCTCGATCCTGATCCGGTTCAAGGCGTCGAAGCCTTGCGCGCGGCCGTTGCGGCTGCCGGGCACGTCCCGGTGGTCGCGATCGGAGGGATCACGGCCGAGCGCGCCGCCGATGTCTACGCCGCCGGAGCCTCCGCGGTGTGTGCGATTTCCGCCGTCAACGACGCACCGGATGTCGGCGCCGCTGCGCGTCGGCTGTCTGACGCAATTTATCGAGATTGCATCGGAACTGCGGACGTAGCAGGATTGCCGCGCGGCTGAATAGCTCGCCTGCGACAGCCGTCGAATCCCGCATCGAAAAGGAAGTTTCACTATGGCCAAGCTCCGGTTCCTCGCAGCCATGACCGCGTTTGCCGGCGTCCTCACGTTTGTGCTGGCGGTCCCCACGGCCACCGCCGGTGACCCATGCAAGCGGAAGGACTTCAAGACGGCGATGGTGCGCGACGCGTGCGCCAAGGGCGGGCAGAAGGCGGCGAAGGACGTGATGAAGGCCTACATGAAGCAGCAGAAGATCAAGAGCTGCAACCTGTGTCACGACAAGCTGGCGCCGGCGTATTCGCTCAAGCCCAACGGGTATGACCTGTTCGTGAAGCACGGCGGCCAGCTACTGCCGGCCAAGTAGCCTCGCGACCGCACGCGCGGCCGGCCCGACCCGGCCCGCGCCGGCCCGCGCCGGCCCGCCTAGGACGAGCACTTCGACTTGTTCTTCGCGTCCTTCTTGATCGCCTTGTCGAGAGCGCTGGCCTGACGCACCACGTTCGACTTCTTGTACTTCTGCGCGATCACCCCGAGGTATGCGCGCGCCTCGGTGCAGTTCTTGAGCTGCTGTGCCGCCAGCGCCGCGAAGTAGAGTCCGTCGTCCGCGAACTGACTGTCGCGATACTTGTCGACGAGCGCCTGGTACGACGCGATCGCGTTGTTCCAGTCCTTGAGGTTGGTGTAGCTCTGGCCGCGGAAGTACTGCGCATCATCGGCGCGATCGTGCGTCGGAAACGACTGGACCAGCCGGCGAAAGATCTCGATCGCATCGGTGTAGCGCTGCGCTTCGAACGCGGTCACCCCCAGCTTCCAGAGCTCTTCGGGCGACGAGCTTGCACTCGGCTTACCCGACTCGATCTGTGCCACCCGCTGCTCGATGCCGTCGAGCCGAGTGTCGTTCTGCTTGCGGTAATTCTCGTACGAGGTCTTGAGCTCACTGATCGTGTTGTTGATCGCGACGACCAGCCCATTGGCGGTGTTGACCTTCTGGGCGAGCTGCTCGAACTCGGCGCCCAGATCAGCGCTATTGCGCTTGAGCAGCTTCGCCGATTCGTCGAGGACCTTTTGCAACTGCGCAATTTTCTCGTCGAGCGATTGCTCCTTGCTCGACAGCCGCTGATCGATCGAGTCGACCTTGGTGCGCAGCTGCTCGCCTTCACTCTTGGTCGTCACCCAGAAGCAGCCGGTCACCGCGCTCAGCGCTGCCGCACACAATACGGATGCAACACTTCGTTGTTTGATCATCGCCACAAGAACTCCACTCGCCGGTCCTTGTCATCGCCAAGGCCGGTCGATTCAGTTTCTCCTTTGGGCACCACTTGCATGCGCGCGGGGTCGCTGCCCAGGCGGGACAGGTAGTCCGCGACGGATCTCGCACGGCGCTCGGAGAGCGCGATGTTGTATTCGTCCGTTCCCGAGGTATCGGTGTGTCCGACGACGAGGATCGTCTTGCCCTTGGTTGATTCGAGGCAGCCCGCGTTCGAGACCAGGCGTTCGCGCTCGCTTGCCTGGATCGTCGAATCGTCGAACCCGAAGTACACCGTCGACATCGTGCACGACACGTCGCCGGGGTTGCTGGTACCACCTGCGCGCCTGCAAAACCCATTCACGCAGTCCTCGTCATCTGCACAGTCTTCGTCCTTCGCGCACCTGGTTCGCTTGCAGGCGCCGTCCTCGCAGCGACCGTCCGGACCGCACTCGTTATCGCTCGCACACGCGGTGCACTTGCCCGCCTGACACACCTTGCCATCGGGACACTGGTCATCGCGCTCGCACTCGGAGCTCACGATGCACGCGTTCGCGCTGCACTTCTTCCCGGCCGGGCAATGCGAGTCGTCGCCGCACTCGACGCACATGTTGGCGACACAGTGCAGGCCATCCTTGCAGTCTGCCTCGGTCTTGCAGCCAGGGCCCTTCGACTTGTCTCCACATCCTGCGGCGGCGACCACGACCAGCGAGGCGATGACCGCGGCGACCGCGAAGCCGCTCAGGGCTCCTAGCGGGCCAACCTCAGCCCGATGGGATCGACGCATGCACTGGAACCTAAATGTCTTGGCCACGTTCGTCAATCAACCCTCGAGTGTGTCTCGTCGGGGCGCATCTGGTAGGTTCGATCGCGATGCCGCGCTCGACGATCCTCGTCATCGACGACGAGCCCAACATTCTGACCACGGTCCGGCGCGCGCTCGAGATCGAGGGTTACCAGGTGGAGGTGGCAGGGTCGGGCGCGCTCGGGCTCGCGAAGCTCGCCGAGGCGGACATCGATCTCGTGCTGCTCGACGTGATGATGCCCGGCGAGACCGGGCTCGAGGTGCTCCCCAGGCTGCGGGTCGCGAGTCCCGAGACCACGGTCGTGATGATGTCCGGCAATGCGACGATCGAGACCGCGGTCCAGGCGACCAAGGCGGGCGCCTACGATTTCGTCGAGAAGCCGCTGTCCGGAGACAAGTTGCTGTTGACCGTGCAGAACGCGCTGCAGTTCTCGCGGTTGCGTCACGAGAACGCGCGACTGCGCGGCCGGGTTCAGACCGACTTCGCCATGATCGGCAAGGGCGCCGCGATGCGCGCGATCTTCGACAAGGTCGCAAAGACCGCACCGACCACGGGCCGGGTGCTGATCACGGGAGAGAACGGCACCGGCAAGGAGCTGGTCGCCCGTGCGCTGCACGAGCACTCCAAGCGCGCAGAGGGCCCGTTCGTGAAGCTCAATTGTGCGGCCATCCCGGCGGAGCTGATCGAGAGCGAGCTGTTCGGCCATGAGAAGGGCGCCTTCACGGGTGCGACGCAGCAGCGGCGCGGAAAATTCGAGCTAGCCGACGGAGGGACGCTGTTTCTCGATGAAGTCGGGGACATGAACCCCAATGCGCAGGCAAAGGTCCTACGCGTGCTGCAGGAGAACGAGCTCGAACGCGTGGGCGGCGGCGAGACGATCAAGGTCGATGTCCGCGTGGTCGCAGCGACCAACAAGGACTTGCAGGCCGAGATCGCGGCCGGCCGCTTTCGCGAGGATCTCTACTACCGGCTGGCCGTTGTGCCGATCGAGCTGCCGCCGCTGCGGGCCCGGCGAGAGGATATCCCGGCGCTTGTCGATCACTTTCTCGAGCTGGTGTGCGCCGACAACGACCGCAAGACCAAGAAGGTCGCATCGGGCGCGATGACGCGGATCATGCAGCACGACTGGCGGGGCAACGTTCGCGAGCTCAAGAACGTGGTCGAACGCCTCGCGATCTTGACCGGCGATGCCGAGGTGATCACCGAGGCCGACGTCGGCGACGCGCTCCCCACGGTCAAGCCGGTGAAGACCGAGTTCTCCCGGGGCACGCCGTTCAAGGACCTGGTCGCCGCGGCCGAGCGCGAGATCATCATCGCCGCGCTCGACGCCAACGATCACCACGTTTCGAACACCGCGCGCGAGCTCCAGCTCGAGCGCAGCCATCTCTACAAGAAGATGCGGTCGCTCGGCATCGACCATCGAGCCGACGACGAAGGCTAGCGGCCCGCGATCGGATAACCGCACCGGCCGGGGCTACTCGACTATTCAGGTCCTCGGTGGAAGGAGAACGGCACGTTGCGATTATCGGGATCGGCGCCGACTCGCTCGCCCTCGTGGCCGATCCATCCCCGGGGGCCTCGTTGCTCCTCGGTCACGTCCCGACGGGTCGCTCATTCCGCCGGCCAGGACAGGATCCGGGCGCGAACCGCGCCACCCAGCGCGTCAGGCGATTGATGGCTGTCGTCACGCCACGCGATGGCGACACCTTCCGGCAGCCCCGTGACCGATGGATTGATCTGATCGCCGCCGGTCGTGGTCGCGACCGCGATGACGTCTCCGATCATGCGGCCGTCGGCCGCGATGAACCGGCCGAACACGTCGCAGCCGGCGATCGCGCAGGTGTGCCACGTGACGAACATCGACATGTCGGGCCTGCGCGTCGCCACGCCGAACGCGCGGACCGACTGGTTGTCGGCCTTGGTGTCCACGGCGACGTCTGTGCCCTGGCCGAGCAGCGCTCCCGTCGGGCCGAGTCGGTACATGGTGATCTTGCCGGTGCCGGCCTCATCGATGGTTGCCCACCGCGCGAATAACGCGAACCCGCCGTCGCTTGCGGGCGTCACACGGACGAACTTGATCTGCTCGGAGGCGGTCTTGGCGATCAGCTGGACATCGGTGGTCGTGTCGAACTCGTTGGACTCGTTGGCCGCGCGGATGTGCACCGAGCCGTCGAGGATCCACGCGTAGAGCACCCTGCTGCCGTTTGTTGCCACCGAAGGCCGGGTGGCGGCCGTCCCGTTCGATGTCGAGGTCACGACGGGCGTCGTGAGCGCCGTGCAGAACGGCCGGATGATCATCGTGCGGATCACGTTCTTGGTGTCATAGCCGCGCCACGCGACGGCAAAATTGTTGTTCGCCAGCGGAGCGAGCGAGACGACGTCGCTGGTTCCGTCGGTCGAGATCTGCAGCGCGCCGGTGGTATCGGCCCCGGTGTCGTCGATGCCCCGGCACAGCACGCCGGCGTTGGTGTCCCACACCGCAAGGGTCAGCCTCGTTGGCGTCGCCGCGACCGCAGGGGTGCTGGTCGACATCGTCGTCGCGGTGGACAGCTTGAACTGCGCGCGAGGATCCGGGCTTGCCAGCGACGAGACGAGCGGATAGCCATGCTTGTCGAACCGGCGCGCGAACATGTCGCACGTCGAGCAGCTCTCGCGGAACACCACGGTCCAGGTTCCGTCGTCGTTGGACGCGAGCTGAAAGCCGCCGGAATCGTCATCGTCGCCGGCCAGCATCTGGTCGCCGGCATACGTCGTGTTGACCACGAAATCGGCGCCGTCCAGGATCAGCCTGGCGGATCCCGTCGAGGCGGGCACCACCGCAACGCCGTGCCCGATCGGCGTCCCGTTCGCAGTGAGCGCTTCGACCTGGACCCGGACATCACCGCTGAGATCGGTGGACGAATAGCTGAAGTCGACCGGGAACGAGCTACCGCCAAGGCTGAGCGTCTCGATGCGCTCGTCGCCGCCGTTGGTGAGCGTCACCCGCAGCTCCGCAACTCCGCTTGCGCCGGTCTGGGGGGCGATGGCTGTCGGGTCATGCACCGCCGGTCGCGTGTCGACGGTGATCACGGTGTAGTCGCTGCAGCTGCACAGCACGGCGAAGCTAATGAGTCCGAGGGCCCTCATCATTTTGCGAACGAGATGTTTCCGAGATCGGTTCCCGGCGGACGGTTGAGCAACCAGTACGTGCCGTAGGTTCCCGCCGCCCCGACCACGACCACGCCAGTCCAGAACCACCACTTCTTGTAGAACGGAGCGTCGTCGGTGCGGATCGGATCCGGGGGATCCGTGCCGCCCACACCCAGGTCGCGAGCCTTCTTCCGATCGCGCTTCGTCGCGAGCTCATCGATCAGCTTCTTGATCGCGTCCGCGCGGGGATCGTCGGGCTGCTCCGCGAGCAACTTCTCGAACGTGGCGATCGCGGCATCGTACTCGCCGAGGTTGCGCTGACACTGGCCGATGTTGAATAGAAAGTCGGGAAGCGGTTTGGCTTCGTACGCAGCCTCGAACTCGGGAAGCGCGTCGGCAAACCGGCCGACGTCGAACAGCTTGCGCGCACGCTCGTAATGTCGCCGGGCCTCGTTGGTCGCCTGATCGTCGGCGAACACGCGCGCGGGCGCGAGCAACACCATGCACGTGGCGATCACACGAAGCCAAGCAGCGAGTCGCGGCATTATTGATTCTTGAATGGGTCGCGAGTTTCGGACGGGTCGATCCGCGTGGGCTGAGCTTTGCCGGGCCGGGTCGAGCTTCGCACGCCGCGTTCGGGATCGATCAACGCGTCGGGGTTCTTCTTCGGGGGCGGCGGCTCCTCGGTGCGCTCCTGGCGTACGGGACGCTTCTCGGTCGCCTTCTTGACCGGCGGCCGCGCCGGTTCCTTGGTGGGCTTGTCCCGGGGCGTCACGGGCTGCGGCGGGCTCGGCGGCAGCTCGAGGACCAGCGCCGCTCGGAACTGATGCTGTGATCCGGTGAGATCGACGACCACGGTCTGGTCTTTGAACCCTGGAGCGCGCACGACGAAGATGCGGCGATCTTTCGCACCGCCATCGTCGAGATCGATCTTGAGCGCGCAGGGCGTCACGCAGAGCCCGGTCTCCGACCCTGCTGCGTAGACGCCGGCGCCTCGAGGGCTCGAGTCGAAGCTCGCCTCGAAGGTCGTGGGCGGCGCTGGCGGCTCGACGATTGGCGGTGGCTGCGCAGGCTGCAGCGGCGTGGTCACGGGTGGTGGCGTGGCCGGCTCGGTCTCGGCCTGGTCCGCAAGCGCGAGCGTCGGCTTGGAGCCGCTCGCGCGCTCCGGCTCATCGGCCCGCCCGGCATACCAGACCGCAGCGCCGATACCGATCGCCACCGCGATCGCTCCGCCGCTCACCCACACCCACCACGGCGTCGGAGGAGGGATGTGCTGGCTGGGATGCAGCCCGTATTCGGCGGCCATCATGGCCTGTTCCCGTCCGGTCGGCATGACGAACGGGTTGGCGGGCGCGGGTGAGCTGGGGTAGCCCGCAGGGAACGCCGCCGCAGGTGAAGCAACCGAAGGTCGCCCGAGGTCGTAGGCTCTCGCCGGGTCGGGCAGGCCGTGCGCCACGAGCGGCACATCCGACGGGGGACCGCCAGCAGGGTACATCTGTCCGCGCGGTGAGGATGGTGTCGGTGCGGGCGCCGGCGAGATCATCGACGGGATCGTGCCCGGGCGCACCGATGGGTTGGAGACCGGCGTGGACACCGGCGGACTGGTATCTAGTCCGCTGAGCAAGAACAGCAGCGTGTCGCGCAGCTCGCTGATCTGCGCGTAGCGCTGATTCGGATCCTTCTCGAGGCACTTGAGGATCACGGCCTCGAGCCGCGGATCGATCTGCCCGCCGAGCGGGGTATCGCGCGGGCGCACCGGCATCTCCGTCAGGTGCTTGCGCACGTACTCGCCGAACGAACGGCCCTTGAACATCGGCTGGCCGCAGAACAGCTCGTACATGATCGCGCCGAGCGAATACGCATCGGAGCGCGCGTCCACCACCATGCCTCCCGCCTGTTCGGGTGACATGTATGCTGGCGTGCCGATCACCGAGCCGGCCTGGGTCTGGAACCCGATATCCTCGTCGTCGCGGTTGAGCAGCTTCGCGACGCCGAAGTCGAGCAGCTTCACGAGCTCGGCGCCATCGGAGGTCGGAACGACCATCACGTTGTCGGGCTTGAGATCGCGATGAACGATGCCGACGTCGTGCGCGGCACTCAGGGCATCACAGATCTGCACCAGCACGGCGAGCGCCCGCGGGAGATCGACGCCCGTGCGCGACCACGCGCCGAGGCTCTGGCCACGCAAGAACTCCATGACGATGAACGTGGTGCCGTCGTCGAGCTCGACGATGTCCGGAACATCGACGATGTTGCGGTGGCGAATCCGGTTGACCGTGCGCGCTTCCTGGATGAACCGGGCGACGGCATCGCGGCGTCGCGCATAGTCGCTGCGCAGCAGCTTGAGCGCGACTTCGCGTCCGAGCTTGACGTGCTCCGCGCGGTACACGTAGCCCATGCCGCCTTTGCCCATGAGCTCGAGCACGCGATAGCTGCCGAGCACCGACCCGATGCGCTCGGACTCTTCAGCTTCGCGCGCACTCTTCTGCGAAGGCCTCGCGAGGGGCGCCGGGGTCTTGTGCTTGGACACCGGTAAATCGTTCTTCGTTTCGGAGCGAGTGCCATGCGTTCCGAGCGCCAGCGATGGATGGGAGCTGGCGCCGTCATGATCGCTATCACTCACCACATCATCAGGGTCGAGCGAGATCGATTGCGTGGGCTCGCGAGGTCCCGACTCAGAGCTGGCTCCGAGCTCGGTGCCAGAGTTACGTGGGTCGCGAGTGGTCATGACGGCTGATGCCTGTACCAGCGATGACGTACAACGTACGGCGCGCCACCACAGTGCTTCGAAAATTGTACGCTCCAAGTCGGCCGGACAGCAACGGAACGATTCCGAGCAGTTGTGCGCAAGCCCACCATGGGTGATCGAGCCCCCAGCTCGGGCGCCGATCGAGGCCCTCCTCGAGCTCGGCGCGACCAAAAATCAATCGCTTAGAGAGAGCCGCTCACACGTTCACGCGCTCACGGTGGGGGCTGCTGGAGCACACGAAGCGCATCGGAGATCGCGATCCGGACCTGCGGGTTCTGTTCTTGCTGGTACCGGGCGCGCAGCGGCGCGATCGCCTGGGTGTTTCCAAGGTCCTTCAACGCATAGGCCGTGGACGCGCGGACATCGCGGCTCAGATGGTTCAGGTACGGCAACAACAGCTGCATGTCGGATTGAACCCGGAGCACGCCGAGGGATTCGATCACCGCGCGCAGCACGAGCAGATCGCCGCCGCTCTGCGCGGTGCGATAGCGCGAATCCTCCGGCGTCTCCGGGTCGTCGACGTCGATCAGCTCCACGACCGCGAGGTGCGCCGGGTCCAGATCGACGCACGGCGAGGCGCAGTAATTCGTGAGCGCACGGATCGCCCGAAGCTGTACGCCGAGGTGTTGCGGATCGATGTGAAGCGGATCATCGGCGTGCGCGAGCGTGGTCAGGCTCGACAGCGCCTCCGTTCCGAACACCATGTCGAGCTGGCGACTCGACGGCACGTAGTCGATCGGGGTTAACACGTCGATCACGCGCTGGTTCAGCACGCTGCCATCGCCATGCGCCGGCAGCGCCGCGGCGAAGACCACGAGGGCGCCGAACGCGATGAGCGTCGAGCATCGCGTCATCGCAGCACCGCACTCTTGGTGAGGATCTCGCGCTGCCCGGCGGTCAGCTCGGTTCCTCCGAGCTCGGAGAAGAACATCAAGTTCGCGGTGGATCCGTCGGTGTCGGGAAGCTGATCCCGCCACGTCGGATGGGGCGTATCCGGCGTGGTGCTCTCGATCTCGACGTTGTGATACAGGCCCATGTACCGCGCGAGCTCGTGCGCGGTGAGTCGCGCGAGCTGAGCCCAGCTCCGGTAACACAAGGTGTCCACGCTCACGATGATCCCCGATTGTCGCGAGTTGGGTTGTTGCGCCGGGCCGGGGTTCGGCGCAAACGCCTGCAGCCCGACCGGCGACAGCGTGCGGACGAAGAACACGTTGATGCCGCCGGCATGGCTGCCCAGCGACAACAAGGAGCCCGCGGCATCGATCGAAAGGCCATCGAGATCGGGGTGGTCGGTCACGTTCTCGTACGTCGACGTGCCGAGCACGATGCCACCTCCTGCCAGGATCGTGCGAAGCGCCCCGAGGTAGTCCGACTGAAAGTATGGTTCGGTCGAGGCGGCCGCGGCATCGAGGCTCGAGTCGGCAAAGGCGGCGCGACACGGATGATCGTCGAGGTCCAGGAAGTAGAAGTGGAGGTCGAGCGTCACCGATGAATCGAGCTTGGCCACGGCGGTCAACCGAGGAATCGCCGAGCCGGCGGTGCCGTTGGAGCGAAACGACGACACCTTGATCCGATACGCACCGGGCCCAAGCATCTTGTCATTGAGCGGGACTCCGATCGGAATCTCGAGCGTCGACTGCCCGGCGAGAGGCAGATGCCGGATCGTCTGGCCGAAGTACTTATCGGCCGAGGCAACGTCGCCGCAGATCGGGCTCTGCGGATCGCACGGCCGTTCGTAGATCAGCTCTCCCGCCGGATCGAAGATGGTCTGAGCGCCGACCTTCTGTGCGACATCATCGATCGTCATGGTGAGCTGCGCCGCGCGCGCCGCACTGGGGATCGGTAGCAGGATCTCTTGCGTGGGCGACAGCACCGGAATCGTCCAGACCAGCGACCCGTGCGAGGGCAGGCACCCCTGAAACGGCGCGCCGCTGGCTTCCACGCGCGGGATCGTCATGCACTGCGTACCGGAGCCACAATCGGCCGTGTCCGTACACAGGTCCACGCAGTGCCCGAGCGCGCAGGTGCCGTTTGCGCAATCGACATCGGAGAAACACTTCGAGCCTGAAGGACGTCCTACGTCGGAGGCCGCGCAGCTCGCGAGCAGACGCTGGTCCTCTCCAACGCTCGCGCCATCGATCTGACACGACAACCCGGGACCACACTCGACCTCGCTCGTGCAGCTGTCACCGACCTGACCGTCGGCGAGCTCGCACAGCCCATCCGCAGTACACGCATAGCCGTCACCACATTCTGGCGCGCGGTGACATCTGGGAACGCAAACGCTTGCGACACACTGCAGGTCGCTGCCGCAGTCGCCGTGATCGTCGCACGTATCGCCGACGGCGCCGCTCGATGGCGAGCACGCGACGAGCGCCGTGCCGAGCACCATCGTGGCGTATGGCAGGCGCGAGACCATCGCCGCGGAGTATATAATGTCGCCACTTTGGGGGACCAACCGATGAAGGTTCGCGCAGCACAGCTAGCCGTTGTCAGTGTGATTTCTGTTGTCTCGGCTACGACCTGGGCCGGGCCCGCCCTCGACGACGATGCCCAGGCGGGGGCTGCGTCGGCCGACGACACCACGAGTGCACCCGCCGCGCCTGCGACCCGGCCTGAAAACGAGGTCGAGTATGGCGTCGGGATCCGGCTGCGGAATATGCGTATTCCCAAGGGGCTGCTCGAGCTGTTCGTCGATCGGGCCGCTGGTGGGACGAGCAATATCGGGTTTGGCGTCGAGGGTATTCGTCGCCGTGGCAGCCTCGAGCTCCAGGTTGGAATCGAGTTCGAGCATGTGACCCCGGGCGAAGGGCCGTGGATCAAGAAGGGCGATGACGTCTCCGCCGGCGACGAAGCCGACTACATCCTGTCGCCCGAGAACGCGCCGGGGGAGGCGAAGCTCGGCTGGGTCACGCTCGAGTTCACGATCGTGAGTCACACCAAGATCAACAAGAACTTTGCGATCCGCTACGGCGTCGGTGGCGGCCTGGGAATCATCACGGGCGATCTTTATCGCCAGGATGTGATCTGCTCGGGCGCGACCAACTCGGATCCGGTGCCGGGCTGCGTGCCCCGGACGCGTCCCAACGGCGAAGCGGCGTCCGCGAGCGACCCGGTCAAGTACGATCTGCCGCCGGTGTTCCCGGTGCTCAACGCGCTCGTCGGCGTTCAGATCCGTCCGATCGACAAGATGGTGATCAACGTCGAAGGCGGGATTCGCACGTTCCCGTTCTTTGGACTGTCGTCGGCGTACTTCTTCTAGTAGCGGTAACGCCAGCGATCGCGACGAAGCGAGCGGCGATCGATCGGCGGGATCAACCCGTCAGCTTCACGGCGCCGCTCACTTGTCCTCGGCGTCCTCGGACAAGTACGCGAGGATGACCTCGTCGAGAGACTTCTCGGAGATCAACCCCGAGCCGAACCCGCGGCCCTCTTCCTCGCGCGCCTTGCGTACGCGCGGCGGCGTCGATTGCTTCGCCGGGGCCCCGACGATCACCGCCGGACGCGTCATGACGACTCCGCCGCTTGCGGAGCTCGGCGACCGACTGCCCATCGGCCGGCCGGTCTGCGAATGCGGCCGCTCGGCGGGGCGCGCCGCCATCTCCGGGGCCTCGCGCGGGCGCGGATGATCGGTGGGACGCGGCGGTGGCTGCTGGCGGATCAGCTCGGGCGGTTCGAGTGGCTCGTTCGGCCGCTGCTGGGCCGGCGTCATGCTCGACGCCCGACCAGGGCGCGCGAGTCCCGAAGGGACCGGTGACGCGGCTCGCTCCTGGCTGGTCACACGCTTGTGCTGGCTGTACTCTCCTGGCCGGTCGTCTGGGCTCGGCGGTGGCGAATACACCTGCACTGCCTCGGACTCGCGTCGAGATCTCCCCCCATCGGTGGTTCCGGTGCGCGGCGCGGCCGGTGTTCCCGGCGGTGGTCTCGTCGGTGGGCGAGCGATCGGTGCGGATGGAGGCAACGCCGCCGCGCCGATCGCGGAGCCGGATCGTCGCTCGGGAGGAGCCCCCGGTGCCCCGGGCATCCGGCGCAGCCCATAGGGATCGGTGGGGCGTGCGACGCGTCGATCCTCGGTGATCTCGACCGGCGCGCTGTCGTGCTGGATCGTGATCTCGGGGGACGAATCGAAGCTCGTGGGCATCGCGGTCTTGATCGTCGCGTTGCCGCCGGTGGACGAGATCGCATCTGCGATCACGCCGATCTCGTCGACGAGCGTCGGCGCCTCGAGCTCGGTCTTGATCGGTGGCGTGGTCGTGCCCTTCACGCGAGGCGGGGGGCTCACGCGCTGGGGAGTGGTGGTCCGCGGCGGCGCTGGCGGCGGCGGCTCAGGGATGACCTTGAGATCGGGTGCGCTTGCGCGGGCGAGATCCCCCCCGGCGGGGATTGCGACCGCCTCGCCGGGATCTTCGGCATCGCGCGGAAGCAGGCCCTCGGTGCCGCCCAGGTACTGATCGATCTTGTCGTCGAACTTGCCCTTGCGCAGATCCTTCAGCACGGCCTTGTGCTGTGCTTGCATCAACGACTTGATCGCTTCCTCGGCGGAACCGCTGTCGTAGACGAGCTTTCGCGTCGAGATGATCACGCCCCCGTGAAACAGATGCGTGAACAAATGCGGGCTCAACATGCCCGAGTCCTCGGTCTGGACGTGGAAGACCACGCCACGATACCGGACGTTGTGGTTGTACCCCAGGATGGGTGAACGCTTGGCCACCGCTCTCCGAGGGTATCACGGCAGGGGCCTCCCGGTGCTGATCTGTCCCCGGGCTTGTAATTCCTCCCCGAGGTTGGTACTCAAGCTCCGGCTTCATTTTCGAAGCATCCTTTGGAGGCCCCGCTGGTGCGGGGTACGGTCATCTCGTGAGTAACGCTGCTGTGGAGTCGAAGTTCGTCGAGTTAGTGCGCGATTGGTTGGTGTCACTACCCCATGACCTGAAGATCGCCTTCGACGCGATGGATGACGAAAACCTACCTCGGCCGGTCCGGGAGATCGCGGCAGGCGTGGTGGCCTACGTGGTGTCCCCCAACGATTTTGTGGCGGACCGCAACGACGCGGTGGTCAGCTACGCGGACGACGCCGTGATCCTGCGCCTCGCGCTGGCCCGAGCGCTGGGCAAGGGTGAGGACGAACAGGCATTTCGGGAGCGATTCCCGGAGCTGTTCGACAACCTGGACGAAAATCTGACCCTGTGCAAGTCGGTGATGGGCGAGCTCATGACCTGGCTCGAGGACAAGGTCAAGACGCTCCCGGGCATCGAGTACAAGGGCAAGAAGATCACCAAGTATCTCGATGACGACGACGCGCGCGAGTTGCTGTTCGACGACGGCCTGGTGTTTCGCACCGACTATCCCGTCGACGAGAAGACCATCGGCGACAAGCTGAAGAAGGCGACCACGGTCACCGACGTGATGCGGCGCCGGCAGGCCGAAGAGGCTCGCGTCAAGGGCATCAAGCCCGCCGCGCGCGCGTGAGTGCGAGACCGTCGCGTTTCGGGCGCCGTCTAAAGACCGTCTAGAGATCGACGAGCTCGAAGCCGGTGAGCGGCTCGCCGAGGAAGCGGGGGCCTAGCTCGTCGAGCCGAGAGGTATCGGTAGCGAAACACTGCAGGCGGCCGGTGCGGCCGGTGCGAGACGGAGGATGGCCGAGAACCTCGCAGGCCGCCTCGGCCATGGCGGACGCCGAATCGACCACGGCGATGGGGCGATTGGCGAGCTGCTCGGCGACCCGCGCGATCACGCCCTTCAGCAACGGATAGTGGGTGCAGCCCAGGACAAGCGTATCGATCGCCGGATCGAGCGCGAACAGCTGCGCCAGATAGCGACGAGCGACCAGCGCCGCCACGTCGTCATCGAGCCAGCCTTCCTCGGCGAGCGGAACCAGCAGTGGGCACGCGAGCGAGCTCAAGGTCGTCGACGGCGACCGTGCCGCGATCGCCGCGGCGTAGGCGCCAGACCGGATGGTTCCGAGCGTTCCGATGACGCCGACATGGCTTCCACGGCTCGCGCGGAGGGCGTTGATCGCTCCCGGCTCCACCGCGCCGATCACCGGGACGGCGCTCGCGGCAACGAGTGCGCTGAGCGCGGTGGCCGACGCCGTATTGCACGCGATCAGGACGAGCTTGACCCCTCGATCCAGGAGAAACCGCTGGCAGCGCAGCGAATAACGCTCGACGGTACGCGGGCTCTTGTTGCCGTAGGGGAGCCGGGCGGTGTCTCCCAGGTAGATGATGTCCTCCGCGGGGAGCACGCTCCTCAGCGCGTGGACGACCGTCAATCCGCCAACCCCCGAGTCGAAGACGCCGATGGGGGAACCTGAAGCGAAGTCGGTCGGTGTTCTGTCTTGCCCCAAGGCGGTTTCCGGATTGTGACGGCCTGTCACAGCGGCAACTCAAGTTGCCAGAGTGATCAGCGGTTCGCGAGGAAACGCGTCAGGTGGTGCGTTGCTTCCGCCGAGCCGGCCGCCGGGAGCGTCGCTCCTCGAATGCCCACAAAAGCTGAAGGAAAGTCGCTGGCTTATTACGGAGTCCTGCGTAGAACCGTGAGATCCCCGGGAAGGAACGCTCCGCCAGCGGGAGATGAAGCTCGGTGATAAGCCCTTGCACCCGCGCCCGCCGAGAGCACGACGCATACCAAGCCGTGATAGGTATCCTGCCCCCATGGCCGGCGACCCCGTAGCTGACCGCGTCCGGTCCATCGTCGACGCTGATCCGGTTGTCGCGGTGGAGATCGCCGCAACAATTGCGTCCGAGCAAGGTCGATGGCCGCCTGATTCTATAAGCGAGGTCGTCGCCGAGAACGCGTCGCGACTCGCTTCGGTGGACAAGCAACGACTCCGGGTTGCCGTCGAGCAAACGCTGATGGCGCGCGACGTCGATGCGGGGCTCGAATGGATGCGAGCCACCGGAATCCTCGCGGTGCTATTCCCCGAGCTCGCGGCGACCGTCGATCTCGTTCAGGAAGAAGGCCGGCAGCACAAAGACGTCTGGGCGCACACCAAGCAGGTCGTGCGGCAGTCGGTTCGTCGGCCAATGGTTCGCTGGGCAGCGTTGCTCCACGACATCGGCAAGGTTCCAACCCGCACGTACACCGCCGATGGCGTGCATTTCCACGGTCACGCGGAGGTCGGCGCGCGGATGTTCGACAAGATCAGCCCGCGGTTCGCGTTCGCACGCGACGAGCGCCAGACGATCCGCTTCCTGGTCAAGCATCACCTGCGCACCAACCAGTACAGCGATCAATGGACCGATAGCGCGGTGCGGCGATTCCATCGCGAGATGGCGGCGCACATCACCGATCTGCTCGATCTATCGCGTGCCGATATCACGTCGAAGCGCCCGGGCCGGCGCAAGCAGCTGCTCGAGCAGATCAGCGCGCTCGCCGACCGCGCGGAGCGCCTCGCCGAGGCCGATGCCAAGTTGCCGCCGCTACCCACCGGTGTTGGCAACGCGATCATGGCGGCCTTCGAGATCCCGCCAAGCCGGTTGATCGGAGACCTGAAGCGGGTGCTCGAGCAAGCCATCGAATCCGACGAGCTCGAGGCGCGTCGAGAGGACGCGTACTACGTCGCGTACCTGGCGCGGAGATCGCTGGTCCCCAACATCGCGCCCGAGCGGCTCGCGGCCCTGATCGCGGCGGGAGGCGATCTCGAGGCGGATCCCGAGGACGCCGAAGGCATGCACAAGGGCGTCGATCCCGACGATCCGAGCCCCGGGGTGCTCGCCTGCGGCCACGATCCCGAAACCGACCCGTGCGTGCATCGCGACGTCGATCCCGATGACGCTCACAAGCTCAGATGATCCGTCGAGGTCCACGATGATTCGTCACGCGGGTGAACCGGGCCTCGAGCGCGACATCAGACGGTCGACGCCCGACAGCGCGCTCGCGCGGCGCCGGCGGTCTCGTTCACAGGATGCGTCGCGGCGATACGACGGCATTGGAGATCAGCAGGCCTGCGACGATCGCGGTGGCGACGACGAACATCGCAAACACGGTCTCCACGCCTGACAGCGTGTCGTGACTCAGCAGCGAGGTCATGCCTCGAAGGCCCATGCTTCCCGGGACCAGCAGCAAGACCGCCGGCACCGTGACCACCTGTGCAGGTCGTTTGAGCACACGCGCGTAGACGTTGCCGAGCACGCCCACCGCGAGCGCGCCGATCATCGCTCCGAGCTCGCCACCGAGCACGGCTGTGCCGGCCACGCTACCGAGGTAGCCGATGGCGCAGGCGGCGAGGATCCATTTGAACGCGCGCGGATGCGCCTGGGTGACGACGGCCATGCCCAGCGACGAAGCTGCGAGCGCCGCCCACTGGGCCCAGGAAGGCAGCGCCGCGGGCGTGGTGGGGGCGGAGATCACGAGCACGTTGACCAGCCGCTCGCCGATCGCGACGCCGATCACCAGCTCGAGCAGGACGATCACCGCGGACATCAACCGTGCGGTGCCGGCGATCAAATTGCGCGTGGCGAGCTCGGTCATCGCAACCGTGAGCGACATCCCGGGCAGCAGCATGATCAGCGCCGCGATCGTGACCAGCGGCGCCGACACCGCCGGCCACCGCGCCGCAACGATGCCCGCAACAAATGCAGCGAGCGAGGAGCCAACGAGCTCGAACACCCGGGCCTGATCGGTCGAGCGATGGGCGACCTGCGCGAGCAGGCCGAGCGCGAGGCCGATGCCCGCGGCGACCGGGACATCCGCGAACGAGCCACCGAAGAACACCGCGAGCGCCCCAGCCGTGAGCGCGTGCGAGGTGATCGAGACGGAATGGCCATAGCGCGGCGGTGCGGCGATGATCGCTTCGAGGCGCGCCTCGCCTTCGGCCGGCAGCAGCTGATGGGCGATCACCGCGTCGGCGAGGGCGTCGACATCGGCCAGCTTCCCCATGTCGAGCTCGCCACCTTCGACCCGCATCATGCGTGTTCGCAGCTCCGACGGATCGCCAAAGCTCATGATGATCGACGTCGGCGTGGTGAACACCTCGGCCTCTAGCCCCAAGCGCTGGCAGCACACACGCAACGCCTCCTCCAGGCGATGCGCAGGTGTTCCATAGCGGTGCAGCGCGCGGCCGAGTGCCAGGACGAACCCGATCGCATCGGCGTTCGCTGGATCAGGCGTCACGCGCCCACGATGGCGGACGGCGCTCCGTTTGACTACTTTTCAATCGTGGCGAGCGCGGGGCCGAAAAACACGAACGCCCGGGCGGCAACCCAGGCGCTCGTACCAATCGAGACCAACTAGACTAACTGTGATACCCGGCGCTTAGACGTATTCCGGGTGTGCCTGGATCGAAGCAAGCGACGGGCCATGCGGTAGCCGCCGCCGCAATGCCTTGTTTTCACCCAGCTTGCGTGCTACCGAGAGCCGTCGACCCGACTTTCCAAGAGCCCGCGCTACGACATCCATGTCGCGGCGCTCCGGATCGGGCGCCGAGAATTGCAGAGCCTTCATGCACAACATGCTCGTGGTCAATGCAGAGGGACCCGAGATCCGCGTAGCGGTCGTCGAAGAGAGTGCCCTCGCTGAGTTTTTTGTCGAACGTAAACGTGATCGAGGAATCGTCGGAAATATCTACCGCGGCAAGGTAACTCGGGTGCTTCCCGGGATGCAGGCCGCGTTCGTCGACCTGGGTCCTAAGGTGGAGCGCGCCGCGTTCCTCTACGTCGCCGATGTTCTGGGGTCTGGCGAGGAGCGCAAGCTGTTCGAAGACGCCGACACCGATGATGCAGATGAATCGCCAGAGGGCGCTGCATCGCGGATCGCGCGATCGCGAAAACAGCTTGCACAGCGCAAGATCGAAGATCTGCTCCGCCCTGGCGACACCGTCGTATGTCAGGTGGTGAAGGATCCGATCGGCCTCAAGGGCGCGCGCGTCACCGGATACATCTCATTGCCCGGCCGGTACAGCGTGTTCATGCCGCACGTCGCACAGGTCGGCGTCTCTCGCCGGATCGGCTCCGACAAGGAGCGCCGCCGGCTGCGCGATCTGGTGAACGAGGTCCGGCCCAAGGGGTCCGGGTTCATCGTGCGAACCGCCGCGGAGGACGCCAGCGATCAGGAGCTGCGCGACGACGTCGACTTCCTCGCCCGGCTGTGGGCCGAGATCGCCGGTCGCGAGCAGGAGCTACGCGGACCGGGTCTGGTGTACGCCGATCTCGATCTCTCGCTACGGGTCGTGCGCGATCTGCTTCGCGAGGACACCAGCGAGGTGGTGATCGACGACGAAGATCAGTACGAGCGCGTGCGGAAGTTCACGCTGGCGTTTCTTCCTCGGTTCGCCGAGCGGATCAAGCGCTACGATAGCCGCCGGCCGATCTTCGACCACTATCACATCGAGCCAGCGCTCCGGCTGGCGGTATCTCGCCGGGTGCCGCTGCGCTCCGGCGGATCACTGGTGATCGATCAGGGCGAAGCGCTGACCGCGATCGACGTCAACACCGGCAGCTTCACCAACACCGGCTCGGGCAATCTCGAGGACACGGTGACCGCCAACAACCTCGAAGCGTGCGAGGAGGTCGCGCGCCAGCTGAGGCTGCGCAACATCGGCGGCATCATCGTGGTCGACTTTGTCGACATGGACAAGGAAGGCAACCGCCGCAAGGTGTGGGATGCCTTCCAGAAGGCGCTCGCCAAGGATCGCGCGCGCACCAACGTGACCAAGATCAGTGAGCTCGGGCTCGTCGAGATGACGCGCAAGCGCACGCGTGAGTCGCTGGTGCAACTGCTCACCGAGCCGTGTCCGACCTGCGAAGGCGCAGGCGTGGTCAAATCGGTGACCACCGTCGCGTACGAGATCCTTCGCGAGGTTCGGCGCTCGGGCGCGCTCGTCGACAACGACAAGATCGATATCGAGTGCGCGCCGCGCGTTGCCGAGATCCTCTCCAAGTTCGAGCGCGATTACCTCGATAATCTCGAGAAGCGATTCCAGAAGAAGATCGAGGTCGTCCCGCAGAAGGGCTGGAAGCCGGATCAGTTTCGGGTGGCCGGCAAGATGTCGACGGATATCGCCGCCGAAGCTGCCGCCCAGGCATCGCCCAACGGGCAGCAGCACCACCACCACGGCAGCTCGTCGAGCGGCGGCGGTGGAGGTGGAGGTGGCGGTGGCGGTCGCAAGCGCCGGCGTCGCGGCGGCCGCGGTCGCGATCGCGCCGGCGCGAACGCATAAGCGAGACCCAGCTGGACACCGCTCGCCACCTCGGCGACGCGTGCATCGGGTCGATAAGAGCGACGCCCGGGCAAGTTCGGGCGCCATGATCGCTGCGTGGCAGCCCGGCAGCCGGTGGCACTAGCGTCAACGAACCGGCAGCCAGCAGCTCGCGCCCTGACCGGGTGATTCCTCGACCGTGACCTCGAGCGCCTGCACCTGCGGCGCGTCCAGCACCGCGACTCGGTCGCGCAACACGCGCGCCACGTGGGCCGCGAGTGCTTCGACGGAGATGTTATCGATCGGCAGGAGCAGCACATCACCCCGAGGCAGCACGTAGCGCGCGCCGCACAGAGTGAGCTCGAGCTCGTCGTCATCACGCATGATCGTGAGGTGCGGGTTGGCCTCGGCAATGAGGACTCGCTCTTTCCATGCCTGGCACAGCTCGCCGAGTGCAGCCTTCACGGGTGCGAACGGAATCATCGCGGCGAGGTCCACGCGGTCCAGCTCGATCGCGACGGCGACCGTGTAGTTGTGGCCGTGCAGGCGTTCCTTGGTGCCGTCCGGAAACACGGTCATGTGAGCGCACGAGAACTTGTATTGTTCTCGCGCGATCGAGACTCGGTGCGCTGCCACGGCAGCAGCATCGCATGCGGTCGATCGAAAACCACCGTTCAGTGGCTGCGTTCGCCGGGCAACCAGCGAACACCACGCCGCTGACGCGCTACCGGCGCAGCGCGAGGCGAGCGAGGGCGAGGCATCCGATCGCATTGATCGCGAGCCACACGGTGCCGATTCCGAGCGCACTCGGCAGGTAGCTCACCGATGCCAGCGGCACCACCGCGAAGAACGCGAGATGGGCAGCCACACCGATCGCAACCCCGGCGAGCGCCCCACGAGCGCGCGGGATGCCGTACCCCACCGCGAGCAATCCAAGCGGCAGCAGCGCGCTGAAGAACAGCGCGTTACCGTGGCCGCCCGGTCCGAACAGCGACAGGTCCCACGACGGCATGCCGTGGGTGAGCGTATGGATCACCGGCGCGGACGACAGCTCGGGCGCCACGAAGGGCAAGAAGAACAGGCCCGACGCGCCGAACAAGACGCCGATGAGATAGCTCGGACCCAGCTTCACGCCGAGGCCCTTGCGACGCATCGAGGCCGCCACCGCGCCTGCCATGAGGAGCCCGATGCCGAGCTGCCACCCGCCGCTCGAGGTGCGAGCCTTCATCACCGCTGCCGGCGCATCGATGATGCCGGCGCCGTAACGATCGGAGGTGTACTTCTGGTTGACCGGCTTGCGCGCGGTCTCCTTCAGGATCTTCTCGACCATGTTCGGGTCGTTGATGCCCTCGCCCACGACGAGCGCGGCGATGCCGGCGACGTGCGGAGAGGCCATCGAGGTCCCCATGTACGCGAAATAGTCGTCCTTGGTGGGATCGCCGATGACGATCGTGTTCTGCAGCACGCCGTCCGCCATCCCGTCGCCGTTCTGATCCTCGCGGGTGTTGCCACCGGGTGCGGCGATGTCGACGTCCTTGCCATAGTTCGAATAGAACGTCGTGGCTTCATCGAACTGGGTCGCGCTGACGGCAATCGCGCCGGGATACGCCGCCGGATAACCGACGCGGCCGCGGCTCTCGTTGCCCGCCGCGCACACCACGACGACGCCCTTGCTGTGGGCGTAGGCGACCGCCTTCTGGAGCACCTTCGACGGGAACGCACCGCCCAGGCTCATGTTGATCACCTTCGCGCCCTTGTCGGCGGCGTAGCGAATCGCATCCGCGATCCCGCCCACCGAGCCCGAGCCCGAGCCCGAGAGTACCTTGAGCGGCATGATCTTCACGTTGCGCGCGACACCGGTCACGCCGATGCCGTTGTTGGTGACCTGCGCGATCGTGCCGGTGACGTGAGATCCGTGGCCGTGGTCATCGCCCGCATGCTTGTTGTTGCCGACGAAGTTGTACGGATGAACGAACGTGATGCCCTGCAGATCGGGCAGCAAGTGGAACGCTTGATGGTTCTCGTAGGCGACACCGGTGTCGAGCACGGCGACGATCACGCCGTTGCCATCGGCAAGCTTCCACGCCTCGGGCATGCCGACCTGGCGCATGTGCCACTGGTACTTGTACTGCGGATCGTTGGGAAACCCTTCGTGAGCGGGTGCGAGCGGGGCGCGAATCGCCATGTCGGTCGGCGACAGCTGCATCATCGCGTCGGGCTCGGCGATCTCGACGTCCGAGCGGCGCTCGAGCTGAGCGATGATCGCGTCGCGCCTGGCAGGCGCCACGTGCGCCCGGAACAGCTTGTGGCTGCTCGCGGTGTCGTCGACGAGGACGAGATCGATGCCGACCTCGCGCTCGATCGCGGCGAGCTGATCGGGCGACACGTCATCGCGAAGATCGACCAGGATGTCATCCGGGTCGGTGACGGCTGCCGCGCGATCTGCCTCGAGCTGCGCGGACGTGGTTCCCGGGTCGGTCGACGACCGGAAGCACCACCACGTGAGCACCAGCGCGACGAGGACGAGCAACCACAGCGCACGCCCGAACCCGCCCCGCTTGGAAGGAGTTTCGCTCATGATGCCCAGTATAGGGGCTAGCAGCGATGGGTGCCCGTAAGAACACGCGAATCGCTTGCGCGCAGCGAGCGGCTAGATCAGCACGCGCTCATCAGAAGGCGTGTCGTCCTCACCGAGCACGAGCTGATTGTCGATCTCGCGGTCCTCTGCCAACGCTTCGAGATAGCTCTTGATTTCAGGTACCGCGGCGACCACTCGGTCCACGTATTCGCGCGCGAGGAACAGCACGGTGGCGGGCCTCTGCGCCACGACCGTGGCCGTCGTGTGGGCATTTCGCAACAGCGACATCTCGCCGAACACGTCGCCGGTGCGCAGCCCACCGAGCGGCACGGTGGTGCCATCTGACGCACGGCGCGACACATCGAGCTCTCCGGACAGCACCACGAACAATCCGCGTCCCGGCTCTCCCTCGTGGATCACCACCGTCCCCGCCGCGACATCGTGGCTCGTGAACCGGCGCAACAGGTCGCGTTGCTGCATCCGGTTGAACGGTTTGAACAGCGGGCTGGTCGCCATCAGGTTGCCGAGCAGGCGCTCGCGCGTGAATCCGTGGAGCGCCTCCGCAACGTGGCCGATCTCGTCGGCAAGCGACGCCAGCGACTGCCGGCCGACCTCGAGCAGATCGGCATCGGTGGCACACTCGACGCTCGCCGAGCGTGGCTGCGCCGAGAGCAGCGCCATCTCTCCAAACACCGCGTGCTCGCCGAGCTGGGCGAGCTCGGTCTGGCGGCCGAGACCGTCGGTCGCGAACACCCGCAGACGCCCGCTCGCCACGAAGAAGAACGAATTGCCGGGCTCGCCTTCGCGGATCACCATCGAGCCTGCAGGGAGCCGGCGGAGCACGAGCGTTCCGAGCACCCGTCGAAACGCCGCCTCGGACAGCGATGACAGCAGCGGGATCGCGTGGACGGACTGCGGATACTCGGTGAACGCGTCGGTGGCGTGGGTCGCGCGCGCGAGCGCGGATGGCACGAGATCTCCCGCTGGTGGCAGACGCACGTCGGGGATCGGAACGCCGACCTCATCGGCCGGCAACGCGATCCGAGCGGCGACCTTGCCGAGATATTCCGATTCGGAACCGTAGCGAACCACGAGCGCCGCGGTGAGATCGCTGGCGTCTGCGCCATTGGCTTCGATCACGCGGGCACAGACCAGCGCAGCCAGGGGATGGCCGGATTTCAAGCAGTACCAGCCGGTCGCGCGATACACCCCGAACGCAGCTTCCCGCGCGGCCGGGTCTCCGAGCGCGAGGGCGCAATCAGCGAGCCGGATGCGTGCGTCGAAGTCAAGCGTCGCCGCGGCTACCAGCGCGTCGTACAACCGGAGCGCTGCGAGCGGCTGGCCCTGGCTGAACAGCGACGCTGCCGTGCGCCGCACCTCCCCGATCGAAGCCATGCGCGTTACGGTACACGATCTCGCCAGCGTTCCGGCCGTGTGACAGCTGCTCTCGGGCTCGGGAGCGTGTCCGCAAGAACCCACGACATGCGATCGATCTCGTAGCGTACCGGTCTATGATGCGTCTGTCGGGGCGGAGCTCGCGACGCAGAGGGACTGTGAAGAAATGCGCTAGCTGCAGTAAGGATCTTCCAGACGCTGCGCTTCACTGCGTGTTTTGCGGCGCCAAGCAGGCGCCTGC
Organism: Kofleriaceae bacterium; assembly: GCA_050187075.1. GTDB lineage: Bacteria > Myxococcota_A > Polyangia > Haliangiales > Haliangiaceae > JABFXX01. The sequence goes on from JBFWXW010000006.1 coordinate 50,226, forward strand.
GTCGTCGAACAAGACGGTGATGGGGTACCAGGCGAGCGACGTGCTCGATCAGATCCGGCGCCAGCAGGGGCAAGCTGCAGCGGCTCGCCCGGTCGCACCACCACCGGTGGTCGCGCAACGGCCGGGTGGCTCCGCACCGCCGCCGTACGTCGCGCCTGCTGCCGCGCACGCGGCGACCATGGTGGCCCCTCCCAATGCTGGATACGGTGGTCCATCGCAGGGCACACCGTATGTGCCGCCGATGGGACCTGGGCCTGGCCCCGGGCCGATGAGCGGTGGTCCGATCGGGCCAGGTCCGTCGCCCTATCCACACGCGGCCGGTGGGTTTCCTCCGTCGGGACCGCAGCCGTATCCCCAGGCGCCGCCGCAGCCGTATCCCCAGGCGCCGCCCATGCCCGCGACCCCGGTTGCGCCGGTGATTTCCAGCTACCAGGGTTCGCAACCGACCGCGCACACCGGCCGACCGATCGAGCCATGGAACCACAGTCTCCGCATCGTGCAAATCGTGTGGGGTGCGTTGTTGCTGCTCGCATTCGTCGCGCCTCGGATGACCGAGCCAGCGCTGGCGTTTGGATGGAACGAGATGCTCGACGCGGACGGGCTCGCAAAGCTGCCGTCGTTGCTGATGGCAACGGTCGGTCTGATCTCGGTGCTGCTCGGGATCCTGTCGGTGCCGACGGTGGCGCGCGGAGCGATCGGCTGGATCTTGGCGCTGGTAGCAATTTTCATCTCGCCCCTGGCGCTGAAGCCGGCATGGCAGGTCTACGTGTTGGCAGCGGGGATGGCGTTCATGGTGACCGGCCTGGTGATTCGTCACGAGTACCGCGATGCGTTGCTGCCGCGGATCATCGTGACGCTCGCCGCGATCTTGATCGTCTTACCTTCGGTGATCCCCGATGGCGGACGGATCGAGCTGGTCGAGAGCTTCAAGGCGTTGATCGATGGTCCGATCAAGGGCCATGTGCTCGCTCAGCTGGTCGCGATCTTTCTCGCGGTGTTATCGCTGCTGGTGTGGTTGCCGGCGCCGAGCAGCGGGCTCGCCAAGCCACTCGCCTGGTTGTTCATGGCGTGGCCGCTCGTCCTGCTGGCGCTGGTGTTTCTCGACGATGGCGACGTCGATGCGATCACCAAGCATCCCTACGTGGCGGCGTCATGGATCGCGGGCATGTTGCCGGGGCTGGGCACCGCCTATCTGGCGATCGCGGGCTACGCCGGCGCGGCCGTGATCGGCAAGCAGCTCGAGTAGGCGAGCGATGAGTCATCGTCGAGAGCTGGTGATCGGTCGCACCGTGCTGGGCCGTCCGATCGAGGCGGTGCACTTCACGCCGCCGAGTTACGCGAAACCGCGGCCGGCGGCCGTGCTGTTCGGTGCGATCCATGGCGACGAGGTGGCGAGTCAGTTGATGCTCGAACGACTCGCCGACGAGCTGGTCGAGCGGCCGCCAGGTCGCGATACGTGGATCATCCCATGCGTGAATGTCGACGGGGTGCTCGCCGGAACGCGCAACAACGCCAACGACGTCGACCTCAATCGCAATTTTGCGTCGCAGAGCTGGGGAACCGCTCGCCGACCTGGCTACAACCCGGGCAGCGGGCCCGAGGATCAGCCGGAGACCAAAGCGCTCGTTCAGCTCATCGATCAGGTCCAGGCGCATCGCCTGATCGCCGTGCATGCGACGTATCGCATGGTGAACTGGGACGGTTGCGCCGAGCAGCTCGCGCGGGAGATGGGCGAGCGGTGCGGTTACCCCGTCGAACGCGACATGGGATACCCCACGCCCGGGTCGTTCGGCGCGAAGTACGGAGTGGAGCGGAACCTCGAGGTGGTTACCTTGGAGTCTCCGTATCTTACGGTCGACGAACGGGCCTGGACCGAGACCCGAACGGCGCTGCGCTGGTGCGTCGACCTTCCTGATTGAGCGCGCGGTGGGGCACCGTGTGACCGAAACATCTTGTCACGGTGTGTGACGTCTTGTCACATTGAGAAGTGACGATGCAGCCGTGGTGGTCAGGTCTCGATCTCCGAGTCCTTCGCCACGTGCGCGCGGTGCTTCGCCGCAAGAACCTCGAGCTAAGGCTCAGCGAGCAGCGGTTGACCGACGCCGCGGTGTTCGTGCCGCTAGCTTCCGACGAGCCCAATGGCCGCGGGCTCGCAGTGGGCGGCGCGATCGATCCGGCGGAGCGCGAGCTCGTCCAGACGATCCTCGAGGAGGCCGCGCTCGATATCGCAGCCGTCGTTCGCGATCGCGTCTCGCCCAGAGCTCCGGCTGGACCGCGCTCGACGTACTACGGGATCGTGGGCGCCGCGCCGTCGATGCAGGATCTGTACACGGTGCTCGATCGCGCCGCGCCATCAGATGCGACCGTGTTGATCCAGGGCGAGAACGGCACCGGCAAGGAGCTGGTGGCGCGCGCGATTCATGATGGGTCAGAGCGGCGAGCGCGGCGATTCGTGGTGACCAACTGCTCTGCGTTCAACGATAACTTGCTCGACTCGGAGCTGTTCGGTCACAAGCGCGGAGCGTTCACCGGCGCTGTGTCCGACAAGCCCGGGTTGTTCGAGACCGCCGACACCGGCACGTTCTTCCTCGACGAGATCGGCGACATGTCTCCGGCGCTGCAGGTCAAGGTCCTGCGCGTGCTCCAGGAGGGGACGTTCAGCCGTGTCGGCGACACCGAGACCCGCGCCGTCGACGTGCGGATCATCGCGGCGACCAATCGCGACCTGAGCAAGATGGTCGCCGAGGGTCAGTTTCGCGAGGATCTATATTACCGGATCCACGTGATCAACGTGGTGCTCCCGTCGCTGCGCGAGCGGCGCGAGGACATTCCGCTGTTGATCGAGCACTTCCTGGCGCGACATCGCCGCAGGCGCGACAAGCGCCTCTCACCGGAATGTGCGGCGCAGATGGCGGCGTATTCGTGGCCCGGAAACGTTCGCGAGCTCGAGAACGAGATCGAACGACTGGTCGTGCTGTCGGGCGCTGCAGAGACGATCGGCGGGGAGCTGTTATCGCCGCGAATTCGCGCCTGGGCACCGGCGGGTGTCGAGCCTGCACTCGAGCCCGACTCGCTGCCGGCTGCGATCGAAGCGCTCGAGCGGCGGATGATCGCTGCAGCGATGGAGCGCCACGGCGGCAACAAGACGCGAGCAGCCGAGCAGCTGAGCGTGTCGCGCCGCAATCTGATCCGGCTCGTCCAGAAGTACCAGCTCGAGTGAGGATCGAAAGAAGCCTTCCGGCCCTCGCTGCATCGCGTCGCGCGGGCGAGCTCCGGTCGTTTTCGCAACGCCTCCATGTCTAGATCGACGCGGCGAGCGCGTCGTCGAGCAGCGGATACTTCCACGTGAATCCCAGCTGCTCGAGCTTGCGAGGCACCACGCGCCTGCCGTTGAGGACGTGCTGCGCAAATTCGCCGAGCACGAGCTTGAGGGCAAAGCCTGGCGCCGGCAGCCAGCTCGGGCGCCGGAGCGCTCGCCCCAGCGCGGCTGCGAGCTCGGCTTCGCGCACCGAGCCGGTGACCAGGTTGATCGGGCCCGTATAGCGCTCGTCGGCAACGGCGTTGACATACGCGGCCACCACGTCATCGCGATGGATCCACGAGAACCATTGGCGTCCCGACCCGAGCCGTCCGCCGGCGAACAGCTTGAACTGCGTGACCATGCGCTCCATAAGGCTCCCCTTGCCGAGCACGAGCCCGGTGCGCATGCACACCACTCGCACGCCATGGTCCTCCGCGACGCGCGCTTCGCGTTCCCAATCTCGACAGACGCGCGCGAGGAACGAATCACCAGGCGGATCGGCCTCGGTGACCTCGTCGTCGTCGAACTCATCGTGCGTCGCGGCGAACGGGTAGAAGTCGACCCCGGAGGCGCAAACCAGGATCCGCGGTCGCTGGGCAGCGGGGAGCGGCGCGATGTGCTCGACGATGGTCCGCGTCGATTCGACGCGGCTGTCGCGGATGATCTGCTTCTGACGTGCGTCCCATCGCTTGTCGCCGACCGACTCTCCGGCGAGATGAACGATCGCGTCGCAGCCGCGTAGGCTCGCCGTCCAGGCTCCCGGGGACTGCAGCTCTGCTTCGACCGCCGTGACCTCGCCGAGAGTCGCCCGTGCTCGCTGTGGATCGCGCGTGAGCACGCTGATCTCGTCGCCCCGCTCACGCAACGCCTGAACGACGCCGTTGCCGATGAAGCCGGTCGCGCCGGTAACGACGATCTTCATCGCTGCTCTATACGCTACCGGCCGCGACGCTGCTCACAGAACGGCGGGAGCGCCCCGTCCAGGCCGGGAGGGATCGGCGATCCGTTCCGCCACGTAGCGCTTCGCGGCGCGACACGCCTCGATCAGCGGCAACCCGAGCGCGAGCTCCGCCGCGATCGCCGCCGACAGCGCACAGCCCGTACCATGCACATCGCTGCTGGCGAGCCGTGCGGTACGCAGGGATTCGACACCGCCGGGATGACACAGCAGATCGACCGACTCGGTCCCGGCCAGATGTCCGCCCTTGATCAGCACGGCGACCTCGCGGGCCCGGCACACCATCATCCCCGCCGCCTCGGCCTCGGCGAGCGAGGTGACCGGCGAGCGCGCGAGCGTGCTCAGCTCGGCGATGTTGGGCGTGATCAGCGACAGGTGTGGACCGAGCTCGCGCAGGGCGTCGTCGATCAGGTCGGCGAACGAAACGTTGCCGTGCGTGGGTCCGAGCACCGGGTCCCACACCACCGGCGCGTCGGTGAGTGCGAGGTTGGCACCGAGCGCTCGGATCACGGCTTGTGATCCGAGGATCCCCAGCTTCACCGCGCGGACCTGGATATCGGTGAGCAGGGCATTGAGCTGATCGCTGACGACGTCAGCATCGAGCTCGTGACACGCGCGCATCCCCTGCGTGCTCTGCACGGTCAGCGCGGTCACGATCCCGACCGGCCGCGCTCCGAGGTCGCTCACGACGCGCGTGTCGGCGAGAAACCCTGCGCCGCCGGATGGATCGAGACCCGAACAGATCAGTACGCTTGGTCGCGCGGCTGCTGTGGTGGACACGGTCACGAGTCGAACGCGGCCAACCCGGTGACGTCCTGGCCGACCACCAGGGTGTGGATGTCGTGCGTGCCTTCGTAGGTGTAGACCGACTCGAGGTTCAGCATGTGGCGGCCGCACTGATACTCGTCGGTGACGCCGTTTGCGCCGAGGATGTCGCGCGCGTCGCGAGCGATGTCGCGAGCGATCATCACGTTGTTGCGCTTGGCGAGCGAGATCTGTCCAGGCGTGAGCTTGTCGGATTCCTTGAGCCGGCCCAGCCGGAGGCACAGTAGCTGCGCCTTCGTGATCTCGTTGACCATGTCGACCAGCTTGCGCTGAACGAGCTGGTACGCGGCGATCGGCTTGGAGAACTGCACGCGATCCTTGGCGTACGACAGCGCTTCGTCATAGCAGGCCATCGCCGCTCCGACGACGCCGTAGCAGATTCCAAACCGCGCCTGCGACAGACACGACAGCGGCCCGCGCATCCCGGTGATGCCAGGCAGCAACGCATCCTCACCGACCTCGCAGTCCTCCATGTGAAGCTCGCTGGTCACGCTCGCGCGCAGCGACCACTTGCCGTGGATATCGCGCGCGGTGAACCCCTTGGTCGTCGTCGGAACCAGGAAGCCGCGCACCTTGCCCTCGAGCTTGGCCCAGACCAGCGCGACGTGAGCGACCGAGCCGTTGGTGATCCAGCGCTTGGTACCATTGAGCCGGTAGCCACCGCTGGTCTTGGTTGCCGCCGTCGACATGCCCGCCGGGTTGGAGCCGAAATCCGGCTCGGTGAGCCCGAAGCAACCGATCACGCGCCCCGCTGCCATCTCGGGCAGGTAGCGCTGCTTCTGTTGCTCGGAGCCGAACGCCCAGATCGGATACATCACCAGCGAGCTCTGCACCGAACAGAACGACCGGATGCCGGAGTCTCCGCGCTCGAGCTCCTGACAGATCAGTCCGTAGCCGGTGGGAGAGATGCCCGCACATCCATAGCCGGTGAGCGACGGCCCGAGCAGTCCGAGCTCACCGAACACCGGGATCAGCTCGTGTGGAAATGTCCCGGCCGAGAAGTGCTTCCCGATCGAAGGCATGACGCGGGAGCTGACCAGCTCGCGCACGGTATCGCGGACCATGCGCTCTTCGTGCGTGTACAGCTCGTCGAGGGCGTAGTAGTCGAGGGCGGCGTACGGCATGGCGGCGGTATATCCCGAAACTGCCGCCGAAACCGTTGCGGAAATCCACGAACACCGGCGTGGTGCGGTCGAACCGTGCATACTCGTGACGATGCGGGGACCAACGCAGGTACGCGATTGCGAACATCCCGTCCGCGCTCGACGAGTTGGCTCGATTCGCAGCGCGGGGTTCAGTGCGTTCGTCACGATGCGAGCTGGCTCGATTCGCAGCGCGGCGTTCGGTGCTTTCGTCACGGTGCTAGTCGGGTTCAGTCCCCTCGCGGTGGCGCAGGGCTCGCAAGCCAAGCAGCTCGGGGCGGCCTACAGCGCATACGATCGCGGAGACCTCGAGGCCGCGCAGCAACACCTCAAGCGCCTGAACGATGAGGCCCTCGCCAACGCGGACTACGCGCTGTGGTTGCGCGGCATGGTGTCGCTGCGGACCGACGATCTCACGGGTGCCAAGACCGCGTTCGACAAGCTCGCGAAGCGGCGCGGCTCTCGTTACAGCCGCGAGGTGCCGTGGCGGCTGGCCGACATCGCATGGGCACGAGGCGAGCGCGCAGCGGCGGCCAAGTCCTACGCGAAGCTGATCGCGGCGCGCGGCGCCAGCGACGTGGGTGATCTGGGCACCGCGAAGTTCCGGGTCGCCGAGACCAAGACCGGTGCTGCAGCGATCCGAGCATTGCGCGAGTTCCTGCTCGATCACCCGTCCCATCCGCTCGCCGATGCGGCGCATGACAAGCTGGTCGCGCTCAACGCCCCGGAGCTCACGCTCGCCGAGCGGATCGAGCGCGGCAAGCGCCTGACCAGCGCACACCTGTGGGACGAGGCGATCGCCGAGTTTTCGCTGTTGCCGGCGCAGCTGCCGCCGGATCTGGCACTGCAGCGCGACTACTGGCTCGCCACGACGCTGTTCAAGATGCGGCGCCGCTATGCGGATGCCGGGCGGATCTTGCTCAGCGTGTATCCGCGAATGGGCCGCTCGGCCGCCGAAGCGATGTTTCATGGCGCCCGGGCGCTGTCGCGCGCCGATCGCGATGACGAAGCGATCCAGTGGTACCACAAGGTGGTCGCCGCGTATCCGCGCACACCATGGGCCGAAGAGGCGCAGTATCTGTCGGGGTGGCTCGAGCTCAATCGCGGGCGCTATCGTGAGGCGATCGCTCCGCTCGAAGATTCACTGCGGCGCTATCCGCGCTCGAAGTGGGTCGACGACGCGCTGTGGTCGCTCGGGATGTCGCACTACTTCCTCGGCGAGTGGGACCGCGCACGCGGGCGGCTCGAACCGCTCGCACGGCGCCGCGGCGCGCTCGAGGGCGGCAAGGGAATGTACTGGCTGGCGCGGATCGATCAGCGTCTCGGTCGCAAGGACGAGGCGATCGCCGGGTACACCGCCACGGTCAAGCGCTATCCATTCTCGTGGTACTCGCTGCTGGCCCACGCGCGGCTCAAGACGCTCGGCATCGCGCTCGGGCCATTCGGAGAGCCAAACCCGCCGCCGCGTGGTGCGAAGCTGAGAGAGACCGTCGACGAATCGCTGGCACGTGACGAGCTGATTCGCCGGGTCGACGAGTTGATCGCGGCCGGATTGGGAACGGATGCTGGGTTCGAGCTGTCGCGCGGCGAGCGAGCGTTTCTCAAGCGACATGATCGGGGCGCGGCGTTTGCGATGTTGCTCGATCGCTATCGCAAGGCAGGGAACTTCCACCGCCCGTGGATGCTCGCGGTGATCTACGGCGGAACGGCGCTGTCGGGGCCCCCCAAGGGAGATGCGCGGCGCTGGTGGGAGAACGCGTATCCGCGTGCGTATCGCGAGATCGTCGACAAGTATCAAGCGCTCGGCAACAACCCCGACGGTTATCTCTATTCGATCATGCGCAAGGAGAGCGGGTTCGAGCCGCACACGCTGTCGTACGCCGACGCGCAGGGCTTGCTCCAGATGATCCCGGCGACCACCCGGCGAGTTTCGAAGGAGCTCAAGTTACCGTTCGCACCGGGCCGGCTCTACGAGCCCGACTACAACATCCAGACCGGCAGCTGGTACATCGGAAGGCTGCTCGCGAAGTTCAAGGGCCAGATTCCGCTCGGCGCAGGATCGTTCAACAGCGGGCCACGGCCGGTGATGCGATGGCTCGATGCATATGGTGATCGCGAGATCGACGAGCTCGTGGAGCTCGTGCCGTACACCCAGACCCGGGAGTACATGAAGAAGGTGACGGAGAACTACGCGCGCTATCGCTACCTGTACAACAACGAGGTCTACGAGCAGCCGCTGGCCGTCGATCGGCATTACCTCGACGATCGATTGACGTATTGACGGCCGACAAGCTCCGGCTATCGTTTGAGCTATGAAGCTCAAGGGCAAGATCCGGCGTAGCGACCTCGAGGGCGGAATGTGGATGCTGGACGCTGATGGCGGAGAGAGCTACCAGCTCGTCGGCGCGCTCGACGGCATCAAGGATGGCATCAACGCCGAGGTCGAGGGGAGCGTCGATCGCAACGCGATGGGCTTCGGCATGGCGGGCCCGCAGCTCACGGTTCAGAAGATTCGCGCCCTGTAGCGCCCGCCGCCCGCTGTGACGGGCGGCCCCGACGACCGCGCGATGATTCTCAGTTCGGCGCGGTGCCCGCTGGCGCCGGAGCGGCGGCGGGATCGGCCGGCGGTGTGCCGGGCGCTGGCGCCGGTGGGACAGCAGCTTCGCCGGGCACCTGGAAGCTCACCTCGTCGTCGGCGGCCAGACCTGCGTCAGGCGGACAGCTGACCTTGATGGTCTCGGCCTGCGCATCGCTGACCGTGCAGACCACGACCTTGTCGGTCTTGCCGATGGTCAAGCTCAACGTGCCAGCGGGCGCGATCTTCGTCCCGGGTGGCACCTGGAACGTTGCGACGGGCATCGTGGGACGCTCGATCCGAGCGATCGCCGTTTCTGCCGTCAGCTTCTGACCCGGCTTGCCGATGATCACGAGCTTGCCGTCGGTGACGGCCTTCACCGCCAGCTTGTCGAGCTCGGCCTTCTTGTTGGTGATCGCGGTCTGCTTGGCCTCGAGGTTCTTCTTGTGCTCGGCAACCTTCGCCTCTGCAGCGGTGACGCCGCCGGCGTTGTTCGCCGCTTGCGCGTCATCGCGCTGCTTCTCGGCCTTCGCCACGTCAGCCTTGAGCTTCTCCTCCTCCTTGGCGAGCTTTGCCAGCTCGGCGTCGATCGGCGCGCGGCCCTTGAGCATCGCCACGACATCGCCGGTCTTCACCTCTTTGCCTTCGGACTCGATGGTGTCGATCTCGCCGACCGGCGCCATCACATCCAGAGGTGCCGCGGTGTCCATCGCGATCGTCGCCGTGATGACCTTGGGTGCCGGAGGCGTGACGGCAGCGGACCCCTGCGACTGGTCGGCCGCTGGCTCCTTGTCGCCGGTCATGAACTTCATCGCCACGAACACCGCGATCGCGACGATGACGAGGATCAACACCACGACCAGGATCGGATTGATCTTCGCCTTGGCCGGAGCCTGCTCGACGGGGCGAGCGGGCTCGCGAGCCGCAGCCGCGGGCTGTTTCGGCAGCTCCACCGCCGGTCGTTCCGGGGTGCGAGCTTCGGTTGCCGCCGCGGCAGGCGTTGGCGCCGGGACGGGTGCAGGCGCGGGCGTAGCGGCCGCTGGAGCGGGTGCAGCTGCGACGGGCGTCGGGGTTGGCGTTGGCGCGACGACGGGAGCGGGCGACGACGGTGTCGCGGCCACGGGCCTCGCTGGCTCTGCGGGTTTGGACGGCCGCTCCGCCGGCTTGGACGGTTCCTTCTTCACCGGCATCGGTGCCGGCGAGCGCACTGCCGTCGGCGGTTCGATCACCGGATCTACGGTATCCAGCAGCTCCTTGGGCACATCGACCGCGGCCACCACGCGCGACTGGCGCACGGCATCCTTCACATCGTCCGGCTTGACCGCGACGTGATCGGCGAGGTCGACCGAGAGGTCCTTCTGTGGGATCCCCGATCCCGATGGCGCGCGCTGGGGTTGGCCACCGCGCGCACCAGGCGCGCCGAGCGCGACGTCCTCGACCGGCGCTTTCGTTGGCTGCTTGGCCGCCGAGGCTCCCGACGCCCCGAGCGCCAGGTCCGGTGCCTTGGGCATCGCCGCGGGGGTTGTCGTCGCCGCGGCTGCCGCAGCGCCTGGCTTGCCGAGCTCGACGTGTGCCGGCACGACGTCGACCCGGGTATCGTCGCCAACCACCACTCCCTTCGCGAGCTCGTCCGCCGAGCCACGCCCGGCTGCGATCGCGCTGGCCGCACGTGCGAGGTTGGGATCGACCACGGTGTCGGCTCGGCCGGATTCGACGAATCCGAGATCGCCCAGCGTCGCGATGACCGTCATGACCTCGCGAGGTGTCGGGGTGAGCCCGAGCTCTTCTTGCGCCCATTTCACGATCGCGGCAACGTCACGCTCTCCATCCATCGCGCAGGCGAGCGAGTACTCGACTTCGAAGAACCGGAACGCGTTGCCGCTATCGGGACACATCACGTCGATGAACCGCGAGCCCTGCTCGTTGATCAACTCCGCGACTAGATCTTGGCGAAACCTCGGGCGCTCGAGCGATGCCTGCATCATGAGCCCTTTCGAAGCTCGGTGAGGACGAGCTTCGCGACTGCCTTGAGCGTATCGAACACACCGATCCCCTTGGGAGCAACTGCCTCGTAGCTCGGAACCTTCGTGGGGTTCAAGACCTCTTCGAGCTCTTGCAGCGGGATCGCGTTCGGCAGATCGCGCTTGTTGAACTGAACGACGTAGGGAAGCTTGTCGAGATCGTAGCCCTGCTCCTGGAGGTTCGAGCGCAGGTTCTCGAGCGACTCGATGTTGGCCTCCATGCGCTCCATCTGCGAGTCGCCGACGTACACCACTCCATCGACGCCCTTGAGAATCAACTTTCGGCTGGCGTCGTAGAACACCTGGCCGGGCACCGTGTAGAGGTGGAACCGCGTCTTGAAGCCGCGGATCTCACCAAGCGAGAGCGGCAAGAAATCGAAAAACAGAGTTCGCTCGGTCTCGGTGGCGAGCGAGATCATCTTGCCCTTCGCGTCGGGATTGGTCTTGTTGTAGATGTACTGAAGATTCGTGGTCTTCCCGCACAACCCGGGACCGTAGTACACGATCTTGCAGTTGATCTCGCGCGACGAGTAGTTGATGAAGCTCATGTTCGTCGCGCCTAGTCGTTGAACAAGTTGTCGATATCGTCGTCCGTGATCTCCGAGAATACCGACGGCTGACCGGCGGAGCTCGCGCTCTTCTTGACCATGGTGTCGAGCACGGTCACGAGCTTCGTGTTGGCGGCTCGCACGCGAAGGCGCACGAGTCCGAGGTTTGATCGACCGTCGAACAGCACCACGAGGATCACTCGTTGGCCGACGATCGAGACGTGGTAGCTGGTCTTCTCGCCCTCGAGGAACTGGCCAGCGAACTCCTTTTCGGCCAGCAGCGAGGCGATACCACCGGTCGCGGCAACGTTACCCGCGGTCAGCGACGACAGCGACGTGACGTCCAGCTCGTGGGTGTCGCCCGCCGACGCCATGGCCTGTCCGTTCTTGTCGATGACGAGGACTGCTCTTGCGTTCGAATCTCGATGAAGGGCTTCGCAGATGGTGTTGATCTGCTGCAGCTCTTCCTCGTACATGACGAGCTGTTGGATCATGGGCGCGTTTGGCTCCTTGGGGGTCGCCGTTTATCGGTTCCCCTGCCGACGAATCACGGTACCAACCGCCCGGGATTCGTACAACTCTTCGGACCCCTGATCGATCGCCGGCGCTTTGTTTGAGCCCTACATCGTCGCCCGCCCGGCCAGTGCGCGGGCGATGGTCGCCTGATCCGAATACTCCAGCTCTCCACCTACAGGCAGGCCAGTGGCGATGCGCGAGACCGATACCCCCAGGGGTTTGATCAGCTTGGCCAGATACATGGCGGTCGCCTCGCCATCCACGCTCGGGCTGGTCGCGATGATGACCTCGCGGACCGGGCGTTCGCCGCCCATCCTCCGGATCAGCTCGGCGATCCGGAGGTCGTCTGGACCGATGCCCTCAAGTGGCGACAACACCCCGTGCAACACGTGGTACAGGCCACGAAAATGGCCTCCACGGTCGATGGCGATCACGTCCGATGGGCTTGACACGACACAGATCAGTTCCGGATCTCGCCTGGTATCGGTACACAGCGCGCATGGGTCGCTCTCGGTCATCGTCATGCAGACCGAGCACAGCCGGATCTTCTCCGTGACGTCGAGCAGGGCGCGTGCGAGATCGGTGATCTGCTGGCGATTGGAACGCACCAGGTGAAACGCCAGCCGGGTCGCGGATTTCTCCCCGATGCCAGGTAGCCTGGCGAGCTCCTGCACGAGGCGGCGGATCGGGTCAGCCATACCGCTTGCGTGCGCCCGCGCTCAGAACAATCCTGGCATGCCTGGCATCCCGCCAAGCCCGCCCATGATCGAGGACATCTTCTCTTTGCTGGTATCTCGAATCTTGCCAACGGCAGCATTCACGGCCGCCGTGACGAGGTCTTCGAGCATCCCGACGTCGTTGGGGTCGACCACCGTCTTGTCGATCTTGACGCGGACGACCTCGAACTGACCATTCACGGTGGCGGTGACGAGGCCGCCGCCGGCGGCGCCTTCGCATTCCATCTTGGCCAGCTCTTCTTGCACCTTGGCCACATCGCCCTGAAGCTTCTGCGCTTGCTTCATCAGCGCGTTGAGGTCTGGCATCTTGCCCTGGCCTGAGCCCGGAAACTTAGGATCCGACATCGGTCTTGATCTCCTTGATCTGGGCTCCAAACGTGTGGAGCACGTGCTTGGTGATCGGATGCTCGCGCGCCTCGGCTTCTCGCTTGGTTCGCTCCGCCGTCGAGCGGTCTCGTGACGTCTCGATCACCGAGCGGGCGCTGGCGGACTTCGACTCGGTTTCGTCGAGGAGCTTGACGCTGACTTTGACCGACTTGAGGTCGGGGGCAAGCTCGCGAATGACCGCGCGCAGGTCCTCGAGGTTCTGCTTGTCGCCGGCCATCTCGCCCATGCTGTGGACATCAACCGGAAACCCGAGATCGATCTGCTCGGTCGTCCAGATCAACACACGCGCGTGCTGGAACGGCCCGAGCAGCGAGAATTTGCGTCGGTTCTCCAGCTCCGACAGCACCTGGCCCCACGCGCGTAGCGCTTCGTCCGGAGTCGTTGGAACCACGAGCTTGGTGGGACCGCTACCCGAGGCGAGCTCGCTGGCAGCTGGCACCGGACACGAAGGCTGGATCGGCACCGCCGATGGCGCGCGCGCTTCCGTCGCGAGCGTGTGACTGCCACTTGTTGATACAGGGGCGGATGATGAGACCGGCGCCGCGCTCGGCTGGGGCGCGCTCGGCTGGGGCGCGCTCGGCTGGGGCGCGCTCGGCTGCGCCGCGCTTGGCTGGGCCGCACTTGGCTGGGCCACGGTCGGCTGGGGCGCGCTCGGCTGCGCCGCGCTTGGCTGGGCTACGGTCGGCTGGGGCGCGCTCGGCTGCGCCGCGCTCGCCTTCGGTCGACGTTCGCCGGAAGCTTCCGGTGCTGCAACCCTTGCGCTGGAGCGCGGCGCATCGCCCCCGCCCCGCCCACCCGTGGCAGTGCTCGCCGAGCTCGGCTTGCCACCGAGGCGTGCTTCGAGCTCTCCAAGCCGCGCGATCAGATCACCGAGCGGAACCAGCGGCTCGATCGTCGCGACGTCGATCAGCGCGCAATCGAGCACCAGGCGCGGTTGCAACGTCTTTCCCAGATCGTCGCAGCACCTCAGCATGCGATCGAACATCTGGTTCACACGCGATCGGTCGATCGAGACCGATTCACGGGCGAGCTCTGCCCGCTCTTCGTCGGAGGCATCGACCAGCTCGTTCCGACCTGGTGCAACCTGCAGCACCGCGAGATCGCGCAAGTACCGAACGATCGCGCGCGCGAGCTGGACCTCGTCGACGCCGCGCTCGATCGCCGATTCGACGGCACCGAGCGCCGCGCCGGCGTCGCCCTGTGCGAGCGCCCGCACCAGCGTCCTGGTCAACGTACGATCGGCGACCCCGAGCACCTCGGCAACGTGGGCTTCGGTGATCGCCGTATCACCAACGTACGAGATCAGCTGATCGCACAGCGACAGCGCATCGCGCACGCTGCCGCCCGATTCGCGAACCAGCAGGCTGATCGCGGCAGGTTCGATCGCGAGATTCTCGCGGGAAAAGATCGAGGCGAGGTGGTGGCTGAGCCGCGCGGCGGGCACCAGCTTGAAATCGAACCGCTGGCAGCGCGACAGGATCGTGTTGGGCAGCCTGTGCGGCTCGGTCGTCGCCAGCACGAAGGTCACGTGAGGCGGTGGTTCTTCGAGGGTCTTCAGCAGCGCGTTGAACGCCTCTGCCGTCAGCATGTGAACCTCGTCGATGACGTAGACCTTCTTGCGCAGCGCCGCGGGCTGGTATCTCACCGCCTCCGTGAGCTCGCGGATCGCATCGATCCCGCGATTGGACGCGCCGTCCATCTCGATGTAGTCGACCGCGCTGCCGTTGCCGATCGTCACGCAGGCGGGGCAGATCCCACAGGCCTCACAGGCCTCGGCCGCCGAGCTCGCCCCGGAGAGGTTGTCACAGTTGAGCGCCTTGCCCACGATGCGAGCGAGCGTGGTCTTGCCGCAGCCACGGGGCCCGCAAAACAGGAACGCGTGATGGACACGTCCCGAGCCGAACGCGTTGCCCAGCGTTCGAGTGACGTGTTCCTGCCCGACCACCTCCGAAAACTTCGAAGGCCGGTATTTGCGCGCGAGCACGAGATAAGACATTTGCCGGGACCCGATCGTTCACCGGCACTATACCTGCGGGCTCCGACGCTACAACTGCAAGGTCTCGCAGATCTGCTTCGCCTGGATGACCACCTGGTCGCGAATGTCGCCGTAGACGTTGTGCGCAGCGTCCCGGTAGAGCGGGCCGTAACACACGAGGCGCTTGCCACCATAGATCACGAGGAAGCGAAACGCGGCGCGGCCTTCGCGATCGGTGCCCTCGTAATACACCGCCGAGCCGCGCTGGCGTTCGGCGGTCACTGCGAGCAGCTTCGAGCTATCGAGGAACGCTTTGTACTGCTCGCGGTCCGCCGGGGCACGCGGATCGTCGTAGCCATAGTTGAACGTGAACGTCGTCGCGCCTTCGACGGACAGCGAGATCGTTCCGGGCGCCTGGACGTCGCGCTTCCAGTTGGGCGCGAGCGAGAGCTTGATGGCGGCCACCTCGGCAGGGGTGCGTGGCGTGGGGCTCGGGGGTGGCGGTGCGGTGGGCGCGGCGCTGCCTGGAGATGCTGGCGTGCCGGTTGTCGCGGAAGCCGCCGCTGGCGTGCTTGGGGGGGCGCTCGGCGTAGCCGGTGTCAGCGGCGCGGCGCTCCCCGGCGCTGGCGGTATCGCTGAGCCGGCGCCCGTCGAGGCCGAGCCGGCGCTCGTCGAGGCCGAGCCGGCGCTCGTCGGAGCCGGGGGGGTCGCCACCGGCGCTGGCGCGCTGGGCACGTAGCCCATCGGTGCGAGATCGGCTGCGAGCTTCGCGCTGAAGCTATCGCCCGAACCACGGATCGAGGCGGCCGCCTCGCCGACATCGATACCGGCAGTCTGGTCGCCGCCGCTCGCCGGACACCCCGCCATCGCGCTGATCGCGAGGGCCACCGGGGCGATGAAGATCAGCGCTCGATCCATGCGGTGTCGTCATTATTCACCAGCGGCAGCCGCGCAGCCACGAAACAAGAGAGCGACGATTCGTTGGAATCGTCGCTCTCGAAAAGGTGGCCCCAGGCACCCGCTATGTCCGCTACCGTTGCTCCCTTCCGGGCCTGGCGGGGTTCACAGCCGTCGCGTCACCCGGGACCATAAAACATCACGCACGTGGTGCTGTCGGGTCGTTGCGGAGGGAGAGGGATTCGAACCCTCGGTACCTTTCAGTACACACGATTTCCAATCGTGCACCTTCGGCCACTCGGTCACCCCTCCCTGAGGAGCGCAGCTCGACCGACGAGAAATTGCGGAGGAGGAGGGATTTGAACCCCCGGTGCTTTCGCACATCTGATTTCGAATCAGACACCATAGGCCACTCGGACACTCCTCCAGATCTGGAGATCGCCAGGTCATTCGCCGAAGCGAGGACCGCGGCGCAGAGCAGAGAAAAACGCTTGAAGCTCGGCCGCGCACTCTTCCGCGAGCAGACCACCAACAACCTCGACCCGGTGATTGAGCCGAGGGTCAGTCGGAATCTGATACAGCGTCGCGACGGCACCGGCCTTGGGGTTCATGCAACCGAACACGAGGCGCGCCACCCGTGCATTGACGATCGCACCGGCGCACATCGGACACGGCTCCTGGGTGACGTAGAGCGTTGCGGGGACGCGCCAGTGACCGAGATGGTCCGCCGCTTCGCGGAGCGCGACGATCTCGGCATGGGCCGTGGGATCGCGATCGAGCTCGCGACGATTGCGGCCGCGGCCGATGAGCTGACCGTCCATGATGACGATCGATCCAACCGGAACGTCGCCTCCCGCCGCGGCGGCCTGAGCCTCGGCGATCGCGAGCCTCATCCAGCGCTCGTCAGCTTTCGTCTGGTCGTCGGTCATCATCATCACTGGAGTGCGTTACTGGAGTGCGTTGCGGAGCCGAGAGGGGTCGAACCTCTAACCCCCGGTTCCGTAGACCGGTGCTCTATCCATTGAGCTACGGCTCCTTGAGTCGAACCTGCGTCGAACCTGCGTCGAAATTGCTACGGATCAAAACAAAATGGCACGGCGGAGAGAGAGGGATTCGAACCCTCGGTACAGGTAAACCCCATACGCCGGTTTAGCAAACCGGTGCCTTCAGCCACTCGGCCATCTCTCCTCGGATATGGCGGCTTGCCAAACGTAATTGTCGTGGGAAGGGGACGCCGCATCGACCGGCGACGTCCCCGACCCTTTCACCACTTGCGTGACACTATTCGATTATCAAAGCCCGCGGAGGAGGAGGGATTCGAACCCCCGGAGCTTGCGCTCGGCGGTTTTCAAGACCGCTGCCTTCGACCACTCGGCCACTCCTCCAGGTTCCCCCAGAGGCACGGGTATTTATAGGGATCACCCGCCCCTTGTAAAGCGCGATCGCGAAACTTTGCGCGGGTCCCGGAGAATCGGCGTCGGTACGTGGTGCCCCGGTATCACGTACTGAGCAAGCCCCGGTCGGGGATCACGGCTTCGTCGCGATCCGCTCGAGCCCGCCGAGATACGGCCGCAGCGCGCTCGGGATGACAACACTGCCATCGGCCTGCTGATACTGCTCCAGGATCGCGACGATCGTTCGGCCGACCGCGATGCCGGAGCCGTTGATGGTGTGGACGAGCCGGGGCTTGTCGCCCGGGTTCGGACGATACCGGATCTTCGCGCGCCGCGCCTGGAAGTCCTCGAAGTTCGAGCACGACGAGATTTCGCGGAAGGCGTTCTGACCCGGCAGCCAGACCTCGAGATCGTAGGTCTTGGCGGCGGTGAAACCGAGATCGCCCGTGCACAGCGTGACCACGCGATAATGAAGGCCCAGCCCCTGAAGCACGCGTTCGGCATCGCGGCGAAGCCCCTCGAGCTCTGCGTAGCTGGTCTCGGGCGTCGTGAGCTTGACGAGCTCGACCTTGTCGAATTGATGCTGGCGGATCAGCCCGCGAGTGTCCTTCCCGGCAGCGCCGGCCTCGGCGCGGAAACACGGCGAGTACGCGCAGTACTTTCGCGGCAGCTGCTCGGCGTCGAGGATCTGATCATAGTGGAGGTTGGTGACCTGAACCTCCGCGGTCGGTGACAGGAACAGATCGTTGTCGGCGACATGATCGGGACCGACCGCCATCTCGAGCTTGAACAGATCAGCCGAGAACTTGGGCAGCTGACCGGTGCTGCGCAGGGCCGTCCGACGGATGATCGCGGGTGGCCAGACCTCCTCGTAACCGGCGTTGCCGTGGAGGTCGAGCATGTAATTGATCAGCGCGCGCGTCAGCCTCGATGCCGCGCCACGCAGTACCGTGAATCGAGCCCCCGCGATCCGTGCGCCGGCGTCGAAATCGAGGATGCCAAGCGCTTCACCGATCTCCCAGTGCGGCCTGGGCGCGAACGCAAAGCTCGGCTGTTCACCCCAGGTGTGGAGGATGGTGTTGTCGTGCTCACTCGTACCGGTGGGTACGCTGGTGTGTGGAGCATTGGGGATGTGAAGCAGCAGCTGCTGGGATTCAGCTTCGAGCCCGGTCAGCTGGGCCTCGCCGTCCTTGATCTTCGAGGCCAATGCCTTGAGCTCGTCGCGAGCGGTCGCGAACTCGGGCGACTTCTTGTCGAGCTTGGCCATCCGCTCGTTGGCGGCATTACGGGCGCCGCGCATCGTGTCGAGCTCGCCCTGGAGCTTGCGTCGACGGTCGTCTACCGAGCGCCAGCCCGCCACGGCGGCGGTGACGTCATCGCCGCGGCGCGCCACATCATCCATGCGAGCGGGGTCGAGCACGGCTCGTCTTATCGCGAAACGACCATGATCGAAAGCTGGGCGATCGCAGCATTCCCAGGGCCGGCGCGCTATGATGGCCAACGGGATGATCGAGGCGACCTGCTCGGCGTGCGGGACGTTGAACCGCGTCGCTGAATCCGACGTTCCGGCGGGAACGAAGTTCGTCAACTGTTCGAGCTGTATGTCGAAGGTTGCGCTCCCCGGCAGACCGACCTCGATGGGGCCGCTCCCGATCAAGCCACCCGCGGGCATGTTGCCCAAGGTGGCGCCACCCAAGCCGCCCGCGGTGCCCAAGCCGCCTCCGGTTCCCTCGCGCGTGACGCCTGCGCAGGGCTCGCCGATCGCACCCAAACCGCCAGCGCCGATGGCGATCCCTGCGGTCCCGCTGCCTGCGCCGGTCGCGCCTGCGCCTGCGCTCGACTTTGCCGATCTTCCGGCACCGAAGCGGCCGAGTGCGCTCGGTTCCGAACCATCCAGGCCTGCGCCCAAGTCGGGGCTCGCCTCGGCGCTCGACGCCGAGCCGCGTGGCGCGGGCAAGCAGCGGCCCGGTCCCCTCGACCTCTCGTCCGGCGGGGTCGATCTTCCTGCGCCCAAGTCGGCTTCTGGCGCCGTGCGGGCTCCATCGCTTGCGGATCCTCCAGTGCCGGTACCTGGCGGCGCAGCGATCATGGACTTGCCTGCGCCCAAGCCCGTCGAGCTGGCGGATCTTCCGGCGCCGCGAGGGCCGAGCGGAATCATCGATCTGCCTGCCCCCAAAGGACCACCTGATCCTGCAGCGAGCTTGTTCGATGACCTCACCCTGACGCCTCAGAAGTCCAAGCAGCCCGCGGGCCGCGTCGAGGATGGCGTCGCCCCCAAGGGGTTCTTCGATGATCTGCCAGCGCCGGCGGCCTCAAAGTCCAGGCCTGCCGAGCGCGCGAGCGAGGACGTCGCGCCCAAGGGCTTCTTCGACGATCTGCCGCAGCCCAGTGGCAAGCCGGCGGCCTCGGCCAAGGGGAAGCCGGCCGCCAGATCGGGGCCCGCGCCTGCATCCACGGAGGAGGTGGCGCCGAAGGGATTCTTCGACGATCTGCCGCAGCCGGCATCGCGCGCCAAGCTCGGTGACGACGTCGCGCCCAAGGGTTTCTTCGATGATCTGCCGCAGCCGGCGGCGAAGCTCGGCAAGCCCGCGCCCGGCGACGAGGTAGCTCCGAAGGGGTTCTTCGATGATCTGCCGCAACCCTCGAACCCGGCGAGCGCCAGATCCGGCGGATCGCAGCCGGCCCGTGCACCCGCGCCGCAGGGATTTTTCGAGGAGCTTCCGCAGTCGCGTGCGAAGTCCTCCCCGCCGGCACCCGAACCGAGCACCACCCTGGATCTCGCGAGCGAGCTGCCTTCGCTGGAGCTCGAATCGAGCACAGCGTCGGTGATCGATCCCGGGCCGCCCGCCCCCGAGCCCCAGCTGCCGCCGTCGATGGGACTTGCGGCGCCCTCGTCGACCGCAAAGGCCGGTGAGTCGTTCGACGATCTCGATCTCTCGAAGCCGAGCGGGTCGCCGGTGCGGTTCGATCCGCCCAAACAGAAATCGGCGAGCGCCGCAACCGCCAAGCCGATGCGAGCGCTCTCGAACCTCAAGCCCGGCGAGACGCCGGCGCTCGAGGTCGAAGGCGAACCTGGCGCCGCCGAGATCGCAGCACGCCCAGCCGAGAAGCCCGACATCAAGGCAAAGGCCGAGGAGCGCGCGAAGGCCAAGGCCGAGGCCGAAGCAGCAAAGAACGCGCGGAAGCGCCGGCTCAAGCTGGTGGGCATCGCCACCGCGGGTGTGCTTGCGCTCGGGGCAGGCGGGTTCGTGTTCTATCAGCGTCACGTTGCGGCGCAGGAGCGAGCGGACGAGATCGCGCAGAAGCTCGACGCGGCGCGCAAGCAGATGAGCGATCCTGCGACATGGTCGAAGGCCGCGAGCTCGGCGCTGGATGTCGTCGGGCTCGATGAGAGCAACTCGGCCGCGCTCGGGATCGCCGCCGAGGCCTCGTTCGCGAGTGGGCTGTCCAATGGCCAGGGCGCCGAGGCCCGGTTTGCCAAGGGTCGAACGCTGATCACCGACGCGCTGAAGGTCGGTGCCGGTGGTCCAGCGCTCGTGCGTGCACAGGCGCTGTCTGCGATCGCGGCAGGCCAGCCCGCGCAGGCGGTGGCCAAGCTCGGCGAGCTGATCAAGCAGTCGCCCGCAGATGGAACCGTGGAGCTGTACCTTGGATGGGCGCACGGGGCGAACGGCGACCTCGCATCGGCGATCAAGGCGTTCGATCAGGCAGGCGCCAAGTCCCCCGCGGTGAAGACGCTCGCGCTGCTCGAACGCGCGCGCGCGAAGCTCGCGCTCGCCGACATCGACGGTGCGAGCGCGGATTTCGCCGCCGTGCTCGCGGCCGACCCCGAGAACATTCCGGCGATGGTGGGGCTCGCATCGACGTTGCCGCGGTCGCAATCGCAGCAGCAAGAATCTGATCTGCTCGCGATCCTGGGCCGCAAGGACATCGCGACCGCCGATCCACGCGTCGTGGCCCAGGCGTGGTCCTTGGCCGGCGAGGTGGCGCGGCTATCGGGACGCCTCGATGTCGCCCGCGAGCGCTATCGCAAGGCGCTCGAAGTGATGCCCAACGATCTGGCGGCGACCACGGGCATGGCGGAGGTCGAGCTGCGCGCCGGCAAGCTCGACGCCGCCACCAAGCTGTTGTCGACGGTGCTCACCGCCGCGAAGAACGACGCCAACGCTCAGCTCGTGGCCAGCGAGCTCGCGATCCAGCAGAAGAACTTCGACGATGCCGCGGCCCGGATCCAGGCGCTGGCCGAGCGCCAGCCGCCGCTTCCGCCCGCGAGCATGGCCCGGCTGCAGGTCGTTCGCGGCCACTTGCTCGATGCGCAGGGTAAGGACGACGAAGCGGTCGCGGCCTATCTCGAGGGCGCCAAGATCGTCGGGGAGCACGAGCTGGGCCCGACGATGGCCGCGGTCGCCAAGCTGTCCGACATCGCCAAGAAGACGCCGGCGCGTGCGGCCGAGCTGAAGGCCAAGGTGCAACAGCTGCTCGGCGAGCTCAAGGATCGTGCGAAGACCGATCATCAGCTCGCGGTCGCCCTGGCGGCGGCGTACGAGCAAGCCGGCGATGCCGAGCAAGCACTGCCGCTGCTACGCGACGCCGCCGCAGCCCGCGACAACGATCCCGACGCGAATTTTCTGCTCGGCAGGGTGCTGGTGAAGCTCGGGAATACCGACGAAGGCGTCGAGCGCTTGCAGAAGGCGATGAAGCTCGCGCCCGATCGATCGGAGATCGCGCTGGAGCTCGCGCGCACGTACGAGAAGATCAAGCGCGATGGCGACGCGAAGGCGCTGTATGACCAGGTGCTGGCCAAGGAACCGAGCCTCGAGTCCCGGGGTCACGCAGGTGAGTTCTATGTCCGCACCGGCGAGATCGCGAAGGGGGCAGAGCAGGGCGCGAAGATCCTCGAGGTCGATCACAAAAATGCCACCGGGCACTACCTCGTGGGCGAAGGCCAGCTCCAAGCGGGCAGGCCCGACGAGGCTCGCAAGAGCTTCAGCCAGGCGATCGAGGCGGATCGAACGGCCAGGTATGTCGACGCCTACGGTCGCGCAACCGAGGCCTATGCGAAGCAGCGGAACAACGACCTCGCCCTGTCCGATGACGCCGTGACCAGCTACGTCCAGGTCACCCAGATGGACCCGACGATGGTGAACCCGTACGCGGGACAGGGGCGGATCTACGTCGTGCGTCGCGAGTACGAGAAGGCCGTGGCGCCACTACTCGAGGCGTTCAAGCGCGCACCGAATGATGCCGAGGTTGCCTACAACCTCGGGGTTGCCTATCGCGCGCTCGACAAGAAGAAGGTCGCGGTCGACTGGTTTGCGCAGTCCAACAAGCTCAAGCCACACGCGGAGACCAGCTGGAACCTGGGAAAGCTGTACCTCGATCTGGAGCGAGGCCCGGCCGCGAAGGCAGCGCTCTGGCGAGCTCGCGAGCTCGCCAACGACGAAGAGACCAGGACCGGGAAGACGATCCCGTGGCTGACCGAGGCCCTTCACGCTCTCGGCCAGGTGTGCATGGACACGCGCGACGAGAACTGCGCCCGCGTGGCGTGGGAACAATACGTCGAGCGCAAGCCCGCGCCGGGGGCAAAGCTCGACGCGGTTCGCCGTGCCCTTGCAACCGAGCTCCGACGCTGAGGTCGTGACGGCTCATCCGATCGTCCTCGGCACCGCCGGCCACATCGATCACGGCAAGACGTCGCTGGTTCGCGCGCTGACCGGCATCGATACCGATCGACTCCCCGTCGAGAAGGCGCGTGGGATCACCACCGAGCTGGGCTTTGCACGGCTTGCGCTCGGCGATCGAACGATCGCCGTCGTCGACGTGCCGGGTCACGAGCGGTTCGTGAAGTCGATGGTCGCCGGGGCGACCGGGCTCGATCTGGTCTGCCTGGTGATCGCCGCCGACGAAGGCATGATGCCGCAGACGCGCGAGCACCTCGACATCTGCCATCTGCTCGGCGTGCGCCGCGGGTTGGTAGCGTTGACCAAGTGCGATCTCGTGGATGGCGAGTGGCTGACCATGGTCACCGCGGAGGTCCGCGCGGCGCTCGGGGGTGGGTTCCTCGCGTCGGCGCCCATCGTTCCAGTCTCGACGAGGACGTCGGAGGGACTCGATCGGCTGCGCGCCGAGCTGGCCGCGCTGGTCGATCAGGTGCCGCCGCGCGAGCCGACCGGTGTGTTCCGGCTGCCGATCGACCGGGTGTTCACGGTCAAAGGCTTTGGCACGGTGGTCACGGGCACGGTGCTCGGCGGCACGGTTTCGGTGGGGGACGAGCTGTCGATCATTCCCGGCAATCGTGCGGTACGCGTCCGCGGGATCGAGTCCCACGGCACGGCGGTGCCTCGGGTGATCGCGGGCCATCGCGCCGCGCTCAACCTGGGCGGCATCGCGGTCGAGGAGCTCGCCCGTGGCGATCTGCTCGTGCATCCCGGTCAGGTCGCGGCCTCGCACATGATCGACGTCGAGCTGCGGTATCTGCCCAGCGCACCGGGACCGATCGAGGAACGCGCGAAGGTGTTGGTTCACCATGGGACTGCCCAGGTGCTCGCCACGCTCGTGCTCGTCGGCACCCGCGAGCTCCCGCCCGGCGGACAGGCCCTCGCGCAGCTCCGGATCGAGGCAACGACCCCGCTCGGAGCAGTGCCCGGCGATCGATTCATCCTCCGTGGCTTCGTCGCGACGTCGTCGCACGGCTCGACGATCGGAGGTGGTCGGGTGATCCGGGTGCTCGCACCGAAGCAGCGCGCGGGATCGCAGCATGCGGAGACCGTCGCGAGCCTGGCGTCCGCACGCCGCGACGAGCGGATCGCGCTGGACGTCAAAGCCGCGGCATTCGCAGGCCTATCGATCGGTGACCTCGTCCAGCGGCTCGGCGCGCCTTCGCGCGAGCTCGCCGGAGCGCTCGGCATGCTGGTCGCGAGCGGTGAGCTGCTGGTCGCCGGTGCCGGCGACCACGCTCACTATCACCACGCCACGGTGATCGCCGAGCTCGAGGACAGGATCGGATCGCTGGTCGGTGCTGCTGGGATCGCTCGCGAGGAGTTGCGCACACGGTTACCGGGGCCGTTGCCGGTGCGCACGTTCGATGTGATCGTGGGCGGCCTCGAGGCGCGCGGGAAGATCGTGCGCGACGGGGATCGCGTGCACCGATCGGCTGCACCGGCGCGTCCCGCGCTGTCGGCGATCGAGCAGGCGGTGTTGACGAAGCTCGGCTCGAGCGGGCTCGAGCCACCGAGACCCAAAGAGCTGCCGGCAGTGCTGGGGCTCGCGGAGCCGCAGATCCGCGCGGTGCTCGACCGACTGATCGCTGCGAAGGCCGCGGTGAAGATCAAACCGGACCTGATCATGCACGCCGAGGTCGTCACCAACGTCCGCGACAAGTTGCTCGCGTTTCTGGCAACCCACGAGACGATCGATGCTCAGCAGTGGAAGGAGCTCACGGGTGCGAGCCGCAAGTTCACGATCCCGCTCGCGGAGTATTTCGATGCTGAAAAGGTCACGCTGCGGATCGGAGACAAGCGCAGGAAGCGGTGAACAAGAAGCGCTGCGCCACCGTTCTATGCTTCGTCGTCGACGTCGGGCGTGTCGAGCTCGGGATGCTCGTCGTGATACGCGGTCATCCACTCGGACAGCTTCGGCATCGCCACATCGAGCCGGTGGCTGCCCTCGCGCTCCATCGCCTGGCGCCACGCGAACCGCGCCTCATCGTGCTCGCCGCGCCGTGCGTACGCCCACGCGCACAGCAGCAACAGATCCTTACCGGCCGTCATCGACAGGCCCTTGCGCATCCGCTCGTGAAGCTCGGTGTCCTCGAGCTCGAGCTTGTCCTCCGCCACGCCGAGATGCATCTGCGCGATCCAGTACGACAGCTTGAGCACCTCGCCAGCCGGCACGCCGCCCCGGCCTTCGAGCAACAGCCGCGCCTCCTTGAGCTGGCCGATCGCGGTCAGCAGATTGATCTCGGTGTAGTACGAGAACTGGTGCTGGATCATCCGCGGCGACAGCTTGGTGCGAGCGTGGCGGACGCGTTCGAGCGCTTGCTCGGTGCGTCCTTCGAGTGCATCGGCGATCGCCACGCGAAGCTCGGCGAGGGCGCGGACTCGGGCCGGTGCCCACCACGCGCGGGTGACCGGTGTCGCGAGATCGCGACCGGTGGCAGCATCGCCATTGGACAGCGCCACGCTCGCCTCGTTGACGCGCTTCACCGCCCGCACGGTGCCGAGGAACCGACCGCCGAGCGCGAGATAGAACGGAATCAACACCGGGAACGAAATCGCCGCCAGCGCGACCCCAGCCGCGGTGACGCCGCCAAAGGCGACGTACGCGGCGACCTGTCGGCTGCGCACGCCGGCCGGATCTTTGACCTCGCCGTCTCGTCCGACGTAGACCAGCTGGCCTTTGCCGGCGCGATCGAGATCGGTTGCGATCATCGGGCGCGCGAGCGCGGTGGAGGGCGGCTGTTTGGTCATGTCAGCTCGCGTCGTCGTGCACGCGCCAGTCGGTGCCGCCAGGAGTGTCCAGTAGCTCGACGCCGATCGCCGAGAGCTCGGTGCGGATCGCGTCCGCACGCGCGAAATCTTTGGCCGCGCGAGCGGAGGTCCGCTCGGCGAGCAGCGCTTCGACGCGATCGACCGCGATGGCGTTCCGGCGCACCAGCCGCGCCCGGCGATCGCGCAGATAATCCGCGGGCGGCGTTGCGAGGATCCCGAGCGCTCCGCCGGTGTCGCGCAGATCGGCAGCGATCTTGGCGAGCGTTCGCCGCCGAACGACCTTGTCGATGCCCTTTGACTCGGCGAGCAAGCGATTGGCGAGCGTCTTGGCATCGTGCATCGCGGCCATCACCACGGGTGCGTTGAAGTCATCGGCGAGCGCTTCGCGCGCGGCGGGGATCAAGCGTTCGGCCTCGGGCAGGACCGCACCCGGTCCGGGATCTGCGGCCTGAGCGACCAGCTGATCGATCTTGTGGAGCGTCACGTAGAAATCCTCGAGCCGGCGATCGGCTGCCTCGAGGCTGTAGAACCGAGCCCCGATCACGACGCCGCGAGCGTCCTTGATCGACTCGAATTCGAAATCCACGGGTGAGCGATAGTGGTGCTCGACGCAGAAGAAGCGCAGCGCCTCGCCGCCGACGGCATCTGCGATCTGCGCGCAATCGACGACGTTGCCGAGCGACTTGGACATCTTTTCGCCGGCGAAGTTGAGAAACCCGTTGTGCATCCAGTAGCGGGCGAACGTCCCGGCTCCGGTGGCACCTTGCGACTGTGCGATCTCGTTCTCGTGGTGCGGGAAGATCAGGTCCTTGCCGCCGCCGTGCAGATCGAACGTGGTTCCAAGATGCGCCATCGTCATCGCCGAGCACTCGATGTGCCAGCCTGGGCGGCCATTGCCCCACGGAGATGGCCAGAACGGCTCCCCGGGCTTCGCGGCTTTCCACAGCGCGAAGTCCGCCGGCGAATGCTTGCGTTCGTCGACCTCGACGCGCGCGCCGGCCTTGAGATCTTCGAGGCTCTGGCCGCTGAGCTGGCCGTACGGCGGGAACTTGTCGCACGCGAAATAGACATCGCCATCGACCGGATACGCGGTGCCGTTGCCGACCAGCGTCTCGATCAACGAGATGATCTCGGGAATGTGCGTCGAGACTTTCGGCTCGACATCGGGCGGGAGCACGCCGAACCGCGCCATGTCGCGGTTATAGTCAGCCGCGAACCGCGCCGCGAGCGCCATCGGATCTTCACCGAGCTCGTTGGCCCGCTTGATGATCTTGTCCTCGACGTCGGTGATGTTGCGGACGTATTTCACCTCGTAGCCGAGAAACGTGAGGCTACGGCGGATCGTGTCGAACGAGATCGCAGAGAACGCGTGACCGATGTGGGCTGGTGCGTACGGGGTCGGCCCACACACGTACATCCCGACCTTGCCCGGCTCGAGCGGTTCGAAGGCGACCTTTTGGCGGCGTAACGAGTCGTACAGCCTGAGCGGCGTCACCAACAGGTTTTAGCACTGAGCGGCATCGTCTCGCTCGGCGATCGTCCCCGGTTTCCTCCCGCGTGAGTGCGCGAGCCTGGCGGGCTCATCCTGCGGTGGCTACGCGGCGAACGGCGCGGACCAGTGCCCACGCGAACAACACGCCGATGATGCCGAGGCCGACCATGATCCAGGAGACGTACCAGTAGTCCTCGGGGCGCTCACCGGTGATCAAGGCATAGGCGTCGTCGGGGATGGTGCGCGTGACGTACACACCGAGGAGGTCGATATGAGCATCCGCGGCGATCTCGCCCGGCGATCCGCGGAGCGCGCCCCACGTGGTTCGTACGTGACGCGTCATGGGCTCGACGCTGGCCGCCCACAAGCTGGCCTGCTGAAGCTTGGCCGTCACCTCGGCGGGAGTCAGCGAGACGGCGAATTTGACGCTGTCCTTGCCGGGCTCGGTGGAGACCGGCGTGATTCCCGCCTTGGCGAGGTGGGCTGTCCAGGCCGCCGGGTCGAGCAACGGGCCGTGATCCTCGGTCTGCTCGGTGAACCTCGCCGTGATCGTCGAACGATCGGGTTCGACGACGTCGAACGCGACCTCGGCGGAATCAGCCACCGAGATCGACTCGCCGGCGACGGTCGTGAGCGTTCCCGTCGACAATGCCGCGCGGACCGCCGCGGTGGAGGCAAACACCGGGCGCGGGTGCGAGCGTGCGTAGGCGGCCACCGCATCGACGAACGGCAGCGCGTCGAGCTTGCGGAGCCGGCCCGTGTAGCCCGCGAGCGTCGGCGGGCTCCAGCCGTCGCCGGGGAGCACGAGCCACAGGCGATGGGCGGTCCCACGTACGGGAGCCAGGCGCTGACCGAGGCTGGTCTTCGCAGCGGTGGCGCGAATCGCGTCCGACATCAGCGGCTCGGCGTCGAGCGAAACGTACGATTCGGGCTCGACCTTGCCGCCGAGGATCGCCGCGACGTCGACCTTTCGCGGCTCGCCGCCGCCGCTGAACGTCCGGTCGGAGCCCAGGCGGAGCAGCGCGTACACGCACAGAAACACCACGCCGGCGCAGGTGATCACGCCGAGCTTCCCGCGCGCTCGCGGGAGCTTCACCAGCTCCGGGTCGATCGCGTCCCGGGGAACGGGGGCACCGGGCTCGATCGGTGTGGACTCGGCCATGACTGACGCGATCGGCATCCTAACGTGCAGATCGACAACACGCCACCCGCCCTGGTTGCAGTCATTTCCGCCACATCACTGCAAATAGAGCCGCCGCAGTGGTTTATCGCTCGTCGCTCGCGTGGGACGGTCGGCAGGATCCGCTCGGAGCCCACCCCGTGACCACCCGCGATCGCCCCACCAGCTCGCGCGAGCAACCGCTCGGCGTGGCCGACGTCGTGCGGTTGGCCGGGCGAACGCTCGATGCGCTCGGGCTGATCTGGCTCGAGGGCGAGGTCGCACAAGTTTCGCAGCCATCCTCGGGCCACCTCTACTTTTCGTTGCGCGATCGCGATTGCGTGCTCGCAGCCGTGATGTGGGGTCGGGACGCGGGACGCATGCGGTTCAAGATCGAGCCCGGTCAGCGGCTGCGCGTGCGCGGTCGCTGTGGCGTCTACGACCGCGACGGCAAGATGCAGCTCTATGCAGACTTTGCCGAGCCTGCGGGGGCAGGAGCCGAAGCGCTCGCGCTACAGCAGCTCAAGGCGAAGCTCGCCGCGGAGGGCCTGTTCTCCGCCGAGCGCAAGCGTCCGCTGCCGCGGTTTCCGCGCCGGATCGGCGTGGTGACGTCGCGGAGCGGTGCCGCGATCCACGACATCATCCGTACCGTTCAGCGCCGGTTATCAACACCGATCCTGATCGCCGATTGCGCCGTACAGGGGCCCACGGCGCCGCATCAGATCGTTCAGGGTATGGCGATGGTGGTCCGCGCCGGGGTCGATGTCGTGATCGTTGGCCGAGGGGGTGGCGCGGTCACCGACCTCACCGCGTTCAATCACGAGCGGGTGGTCCGGACGATCTCGCGCTGTCCGGTGCCCGTGATCAGCGCCGTGGGTCACGAGGTCGACCTGTCGCTCGCCGATCTCGCGGCGGATGCGCGAGCCTCGACCCCGACCGCCGCCGCCGAGCTCGCGGTCGCCGATGGGGCTGCGATCTCGGACGTGCTTGCGAAGGAGCGCCGCCGGCTCGATCGCGAGATTCATCACCAGCTGGATCGCGCCCGTCAGGATCTCGATCGTGCCACGGTTGGGCTTCACACCCGCGGCGAGCGGACGTTGCACGCAACGCGCGGCGAGCTTCACCGGCTACACCACCGGCTCACCGGCCTGCATCCACGCGCCCGCATCCTGGCGCATCGATCCGCGCTGTCGGAGCTCGAACGCCGATTGGCCGCCGCGCATCCGGGCGCGCTGATCGCGCGGCTGCGGCGCGAGCACGATGCACTGGGCGCGCGCCGAGATGCAGCGATGCTCCGCATCGTGGACCAGCGCCGTGCGGCGCTCGGCAAGGTCGGCGCCGAGCTCGCGGCCATGTCGCCGCTGGCGGTGCTGGATCGCGGCTATGCAATGGTGCAACGTGGAGAGTGGATCGTGCGTGATTCAGCGATGGTGGCGACGGGTGATGCGCTTCAGGTGAAGCTCGCGCGGGGGGCCCTGCACGTCACCGTCACGGCGATCGAACCAGCGAAGCCGCAGCCATGAGGGGAGGCAAGACACCACAGCAGCGCAATCGCCGTACGACTGCGCTGGACGCCCCCGATGAGGGCGCAGGGTTTGGCGCCGAAGACGCGCCGACCCACGCGGACCAACCGCGGTTCGATCCGATCGAGGAGGTCGATCCCGAGGATCCGATCGCCGCAGCTGCCGACGTCGATGACGAGCCGGCGCCTGCGCTCCCGATGTTGCACGTCGCGATCTTCGAGTCCGTCCCGCATCTCCCGGCGGCCGAGCGCTCGATCGTCATGGCGAACCACGCCGTGGTCGTGGCCACGACCGGCCGTGATGGCGTCGCCACGGTCGCTCATGCGCTCGCGGCTGGGGGCATCGACGCAGTCGTCGTGGGCATGCCCGGCGGCGAGCTCGTCGTCGATGCTGCGCATCTGGTCACCCCGCGCAGGCCGGTGATCATCGCGGCCTACAGCGGGCTCGCCAACGATGCGGTCGCAAGTGCCCACACCGAGGGAGCCGACCTCGTGACGCTGCGGCCGCACGATCCCGAGAGGCTCGCGGTCGCGCTGCTCGCGGCTGCGCGCTTGATCGACGATCGCGCGCGGCCCCGCGGTGCGCGGCGTGCCATCGGAGCGTTTCAGGTCAGCGCCGAAGATCTGACCCGCGAGGAGCCCCGGGGGTTGTTGCAGTTCGACGTGTTTCAGCGCGTGCTCGAGCTCGAGCTCAAGAGCGCGCGGAGGCACAATCACCCGCTCTCGGTAGGCGTGTTCGCGATCGATGTTCCGCCGCCTGCAGCGTCCCCAAAGCTGATGAAGCTGATCCGTGCCCGCGCTGGATTGTCGCTGGTGGACGCGATGCGAGATCTCGATCTGGCAACCGAGCTCGATCGCGACCGATTCTTGATGCTGTTTCCATTCACGGATCTCGGCGAAGCCGCGGAGCTCTCGCGCACCATCATCACGACGGTGAGTGAGGGTGCACCGGTCATCGCCGACGGCCGCGAGGTACCGTGTCGACTGATCGGTGCGGTCGCCGGCGCGAGGCGAGGCGAGACGCCTTCGTTCGCGCGGCTGGTCCACGACGCGACGCGCGCGCTCGATCGAGCCCGCCGTGATGGCGCGCCGCTGGTGATCTCGAGCGGCGAGGATCTCGACGAATGACGTCGGCTCGCACGTGTGTCGCGGCCATCCTGGGCTGGCCGGTCGAGCACTCGCGCAGCCCGCAGATCATGAGCGCGGCGTTCGCGGCGGTCGGGATCGATGGCGTGATGATCCCGGTCGGCGTTCCTCCCGAGAGATTTGCGGCGGCCGTGGAAGGGCTGCGCGCGATCGGGGCGATCGGCGCGAGCGTCACCGTGCCGCACAAGCTCGCGGCCAAGCTCGCCTGTACCAGATGCACACCGGACGCCGAGGCGATCGGAGCGGTCAACTGTCTGCAGTTCTCGGGCGGAGAGGTCATCGGCCACAACACCGACGCGCAGGGTTTCTCCGACAGTCTTCGCGCCGCCGGATTCGAGATCGCCGGGTCGTCGGTGATCGTGCTCGGTGCCGGCGGTGCGGCGCGAGCGGTCGTTCATGCTGTACGTGGCGCGGCGTCGGTGGAGGTGTTCGCGCGTGATCCGTCGCGGATTCCATGGGTCGCCGCACGGCCGTGGGAGTCCACCGCGCTGGCGGAGGGCATTGCCCGTGCCTCCCTGGTGGTCGATTGCACGTCGGTCGGCCTCGGAGGCGCTGGCGAACGTGCATGGGTCGAGGCGCTGCCGCTCGACCGGGCCCCACCCACGGCGTGGGTGGCAACGCTGGTGTATCACCGGACGCCGTTGCTGCTGGAACGCGCGAGGCACCGCGGACATTCGATCATCGATGGCAAGGCGATGCTGATCCATCAGGGCGCGCGGGCGTTCGCGATCTGGACCGGCACTCCCGGTCCGGTCGCCGCGATGGCTCGTGCGCTCGACGACTCCCTGCGCACCCAGTGATCTGGCAGGCGCCGTCACGCTACGTGATCTGCGTTGCCACGCGGACCCGCCTCCAGGCGCCACCATGCTACGTGATCTGCGTTTGCCACTGCGCGGCCGTGTCGGGCCGCACGACGGTACGTGATCTGCATCGCCACCGCGCCGTAACCGCGTCGAGGTGACACATGGCGAGCGACTTCCGCCGTCTCACAGCCTGTCTTGGCCTGGTCGTGTGCCTTGGATTCACAGGAGCAGGTGTCGCATGGGCCGATGACGCCCAGCACGACGTCACGCACGGCGACTCCGAGGCACCCCACCATCCACGTGGGACGACGGCAAGGATCGGCACGACCGTGGGATACCTGCGCGGTGAACAGTACGAAGTCCTCGGCCTCGGGCTCACGACCGCGGTCGGGCAGCGCTTCGATCGATTCGCGATCGAAGCCGAATACTCCCATCTCCAGTTTCAGGAGCCTGGTCCGTCAACCGTCAAGCTTGGCCACGGCGAGCGCCTCGGTGTGATCGGTCGCTTCGATTTCCTCCGACTGGGGTCCCGCTGGGTTGGCAACAACTCGATGCTGGCGCTCTATGTCGAAGGCGGCGCGGCCGTCGCGTGGGACACCTGGTATCGACCGGCGTATGCCGAGCCCGACCGTGTGGTTCCGGTCGACACCAAGCGGGCCGAGGGACAGCTCGGGATGGGCGTGTTGATCGATCACCGGCTCCAGAAGCCCGTCGGATACCCGATCCGGATCGGCTGGTTCGTGGGTTGGCGCGCTGGGTTCGCACGTCCGCCTCAGGCGGCCCCGTCCGTATGCCGCGGCTACCGGTACACCTGCCGCAGCGTCGAGATGGACCCCGAAGACCAGCTCGCCGTCGACCGCTCGCTGCTGTTCCAATCGAGCCTCTCGGCAACCTGGTGAGGGTCACACGCTCTGACCCTAAAACGAGGGCGGCGGCGGGACTCCCGTATCGGTGGATTCCGCGGATCCAGTCGCGCTTGCCTCGCACTGAACGTCGTCGACGCACGTGCCCTGGCGCGACGAGCACTCGATCCGATTGCCGTGCTCGTAGACCGGCTTGCCATCCTCGCTGGCCATCGGGGTGAACTTGCAGCAGCAGGATTCGGCGGCGGTGTCCGAGCCTGGACCTGCCTGTGTTGCGGGGGCCTGCGAGCCACCGCAGGCGGCGGCGACCAGGAACGCGAGAGCGACAAAGTTTCGCATGGCCTCGTCGTAACACAGGGCCGGTTCAGCTTCGCGGTTCCCGGTTCGCTACTCACGATTCACCGCGGCGAACCGGACGAGGAATCGGGAGCGCGATGAGGTCCCGAAAATGGCAAGGGGCCCAACCAGGCCCCTCTTTCGCCACTTGAGGTGTCGTCCGCGTCGGGTGACGCGAGCTGCGCCGGGTGGCGCTGAACCTCAAAAAGCTAGGCTACGAATGCGTTGCGCTGTGACGACGAATGAAGGTCGGGACGTCGAGCTCGCTCTCGGTGTCGATCTCACCGGACAGGACGGTCTTCATGTGCGGCCGCGACTGCGCGCGCTTGCGCTCGGGGTGAACGAGCGGGGCGCCTTCGATCGGCGCCGGGCCCGATCCGCTCGCGACGCGCGTCGACGGATCTCCTTGCGGCACCGGGTCGACGAGCTCGGCGAGGGCTCGCTCCACCTCGGTCATCTCGCGAGGCTGCGGCTGCTCCCACTCGACGTTGATCTCGGGCTCGTCGACGATCGCGGCCGGTGCGCGCCGGGGCGGCGTCGGAGCGGGGTACTCCTTGGTGATCTGCGTCGAGACATCGTAGGGGAGCGACACCTGCGGTGAGCTGAGCCGCTGCTTGGGGGCCAGCGACGGAGCTGGAACCACGGGGCGAACCACCTCGGGCGCGACCATCTTCGCCTTCGCCTCGCGGTCGAAACCAGTGGCGATCACGGTGAGCCGCACCTCTTCGCTCAGGTTCGGGTCGATCACGGAGCCGAAGATGATGTTTGCGTCTTCGTGAGCCGCCGCTTCGATCAGTGACGATGCCTCGTTGACTTCGTGGAGCGTCAGATCCGGCCCGCCGGTGATGTTGATCAGGATGCCCGTGGCGCCCTCGATGCTGACGTCCTCGAGGAGCGGCGAGCTGATCGCCATCTCGGCCGCTTCGGTCGCGCGGCGCTTGCCGGTGCCAACGCCGGTGCCCATGAGGGCGCGTCCGGTACGGCTCATGATCGTGCGAACGTCGGCGAAGTCGACGTTGACCAGGCCGGGAACCGTCATCAGGTCGCTGATGCCCTGGACGGCGTTGAGCAGCACCGAGTCGGCCTTGCGGAACGCTTCGACCATCGAGGTCTGCTGACCGACGAGCGCGAGCAGGCGGTTGTTCGGGATCACCAGCAGCGTGTCGACCGCAGCGGCGAGCCGGTCGATCCCCTCGGTGGCCTGGCGAGACCGCTTGCGGCCTTCGAACCCGAACGGCTTGGTCACCACTCCGACCGTGAGTGCGCCGCAGTCGCGCGCGATCTGTGCGATCACGGGCGCTGCGCCGGTGCCGGTGCCGCCGCCCATGCCGGCGGTCACGAACACCATGTCGGCGCCGGAGATCAAGTCAGCGATGTGCTGCATGCTCTCCTCGGCCGACTTGCGGCCGACGTCTGGATTGGCGCCGGCGCCGAGGCCCTTGGTGAGCGCGCTGCCGAGCTGGATCTTGTGCGGCGCCATGTTGGCTTCGAGCGCCTGGAGATCCGTGTTGGCCACGACGAACTCGACGCCGTCGAGGTTGCCGCTGATCATGGTGTTGACCGCATTGCCGCCGCCGCCGCCGACACCGATGACAAGGATCTTTGCGTGACTGACGTCGTCGAATTCGATGAGAGCCATGGTCTGGTTTCCCCCTGGTGAGCCCCATATGAAAGGTCGGGATCAACAGGGGCAACTTTTTGAGCCGAGCGCGGGACGATTTCTTGCGATCGAAGATCTCCTCGGCATTTTTCTGCGGGGACATGTAGGTTGCAGTGGGATCGATCACCGTCGACGCGAGCGAAGCCTGCGTGCGCCCGCGCGCGCGTGCGTGCGCGCGTGCGCGCGTGCGTGCGTGCGTGCGTTGGCGGAGGACGCGTGCTCGCCCGCTATGGGCGGGTGGACACCCGGCGATTCACGCCTCTACAGGTCGGTGAATACCGGTTCACCCGTGCGCGTTTCTCGAGCATGAAGCTCACGCGAGTTTGGAACGCAGTGGTGATGCTGGTGCCGAGCGTCGCGATCGGATGCGACGGCGATGGCTACAGCGCTTCGACGCTGAGATCGTCGGAGATCCTGATCGCGGGGGTCGGTGCGTGGATCGCGGCGACGGCTGTGCTGTTGCCATGGTTCCTGCTCGGTGCGCCGCCGAGCTGCAAGAGCTGCGGTCACCATCATGCGTCGCGCTGGCGTAGTGGACCGATCGTTTGCACGTCGTGCGGCACGAGCCAGACCATGCACGCGCGGCTCGCGTACTTCTCGCTGCTGTTCGGCGGCGTCATCTCCGCCTTGGTCATCGCCGCGATCGCGCATTCGGCGCGATGGGTGCACCGCGACGAGGGCTTCATCTTCGCGACCTGGGCACTGAGCGCCATCACCACACTCGCGCTCGCCGCGATCACCGATCGTCGCCCAGGCAGTGCCGAGCTACCCCGCGCAGTTCAGGTCTCTCGCACCGAGAATCGCAGATGACCTCGGTGATCAACGCGAGTCGGGGACGGCGACGGTGAGCAAGACGCCGACCTGAAGTCCGAGATCCCGCGCCTCGAGGTATTCACCCACGCGGGCGATCACCTGATCGACGTCCCGCCAGTCGGTCATGAGCACGGACGTCGACGTGCCGCCGTCGCAGCCAATTCCGTAGCCGCCGCCGCCCGAGATCGAAGGAATATCTCGGAGGCTCATCCAGAGCTCCCTGCCGACCTCCGAGACCATCGGGAGCGTCGGTGGAACGACCGCACCCAAGCCAACGACGCCCACTTGTACCGAGCTACTAGCCGGGCAGGGATGGACGACGCGATATCCGTCGTAGATCCCGGCGGGTGTCATGAGATCGGCGGGCGACCCGAGGACTCCCGGGCTGGTGGTTTCGCCTGCAAGACATCCGGCGAGCAACGGAAGGCAGCAGAGCATTCTCATGCGCGTACCGTGGTCGAACGCATCGTCGCGAACTATCTACCCGCGATGGCACTCGCTAGCTGCGCGAGGCGCGGACGACTCACCGGTCAGAACATCTCCGCGAGCCGGCTCCAGGCGCGCTTGAACATCCCAGGGCGATCCGCTTCGCGCACGGGGAGCTGCACGTTCTTGATCCGTTCGGCGCCGAACGTGACCAGACCGACGCCGGTCGAGTAGCTCGGCGAGCGCACGACGTCGACGAGGCCACCGATCTTGGTCGGGGCGCCGCGGCGGGTCGGCAGCGAGAGCACCTGCTCGGCGACCTCGGTGATGCCCTCCATGACCGTCGCGCCGCCGGTGAGCACGACACCTCCTGCGAGGCCGTCGAAGTGGCCGGAGCGCACGAGATCCTTCTTCACGTACTCGAAGATCTCTTCGATCCGCGGCTCGATCACCTGGACCAGCTCGGCGCGCGGGACCCGGCGTGGTCCGCGACCGCCGGTCGACGGCACCTCCATGGTCTCGCCGTTCTCGACGAGCTCGGACCACGCACAGCCGTACTTGCGCTTGAGCCGCTCGGCGGACTCGAGCGGCGTGCGCAACAGCGTTGCGATGTCGTTGGTCACGCGCTCGCCGCCGAGCTCGATCACCGAGGTGTGCACGATCGCTCCGTCGGAGTAGATCATGATGTCGCAGGTGCCGCCGCCGATATCGACCAGCGCGACGCCCAGCTCCTTCTCGTCGTCCTCGAGCACCGCCTGCGACGACGCGAGCGACTCGAGCACGATGTCGGCGACCTGCAGGTTGCAGCGATTCGCGCACCGGATCACGTTCTGCACCGACGCCGCGAGCGTGGTGACGATGTGAACCTTGGCCTCGAGCCGCACGCCGGCCATCCCGAGCGGATCGCGGATCCCGTCCTGATCGTCGACGATGTACTGCTGCGGAAGCACGTGCAGCATCTCGCGGTCCATGGGGATCGCGACCGCCTTGGCTTGCTCGAGGACGCGCGCGATGTCGCTGTCGCGGACCTCCTTGTCCTTCACGGCCACGATGCCATGCGAGTTGAGCCCGCGAACGTTGGGCCCCGAGATCGCGGCGTACACCGTCGAGATCTCGCATCCGGCCATGTTCTCGGCCTCGTCGACTGCCTGGCGAATCGACGACACGGTGGCGTCGATGTTCACGACGTTGCCGCGGCGCATGCCTTTGGAGGGCGCGGTGCCGATGCCGATGATGTCGACGCCGTCTTCGGTCACCTCGCCTACGATGCAGGCGATCTTGGTGGTACCGATGTCGAGTCCGACGATGATCTCGCTGGTCTTGGGCTTTGCCATGGTGTGGTTAGAGGCGGGTCGACCCCGTCCTCTCCTTTGGCGGCTCCCCGGAGGGGCTTGCCAGTACTGGGGTTGGCTCGAACGCAACCGTGACCTGGTCGAAGCGAGCAGCTCGCCTCGGGGTCGCAGAAGCAGACGTTGATGTCGATGGCGGCGCCGTGGCACCGACGTGGATCGCATGGGCGCGCTCGCGCTCGCTGTCCGAGAGCTCGGCCCACGCAGCGTCGAAGGTCCGCATGCGGCGGGCGAGCTCGGTTCCGAGCGTTCCGAGCTGGATCGCGGTCGCACGGTCGTACGTCCGCAGGGTGAGCGCGCGGTGTTGATCGACGTGGACCTCTCCGACGACCGGACGCGATGTGTCGGTGCGCCAGCTATCGAGTGCGTCGAGGGTCTGCGCGATCAGCTTCGCTGTCCCGGGCGCGTCGCGCTCGTAGGTCGCGCGGTTGATGCCGGTGATCACCGGCAACCCTTCGCCATCACCGTCTTCGATCTGCGCACGCTTGAACGCGTGACCGCTACGATCGACGAGGTACAGTCCGCCGAGCTCGACCATCGCGGCGGCCACGTGCTCCTGGATCTCGACCACCAAGGTGTCGGGCAGCTCGCGGTGGGCTTCGGCCGACGCGATCCAGGGTACGGTACGCAGCGTTCGGGTCGCATCGTCCAGATCGGTCGCGAACACGTTGTCACCGATCTTCACCGGGATCGCGCGACGAACGTCCTCGGCGGTGAGCCGGTCGGTACCGGTGACGCGGATCTCGGTGATCGCGAACCGGTCCGAGGTGGTGACGAACCAGTAGCTCAGCCACAGCCCGCCGCCGAGCGCAGCGATCGCAGCGCCCCCGGCGAGCCCAGGAAGAGCGCGACGCACCGCCCGACCACAGGCATCGGCGATGGCGCGGGGGCGCGGCATTCGCGCCATCATCGGGCTGGGGCGTTTGCGGTTCTTGCGCGCACGGATCGTCAGCCGCGATGCCGCCGGGACGGGCGGCTCCGACGGAGCTCGAGACGGGTTTGCCGCACGCGGCACCCCCGGCCGACGAGATCGATCCATGATTGGCAAATACACATGCGCGGATCACCAGGGCAATTTTTTGGATCCACTCCGGATCTCCTGGCGATCCGAGCGCCGATCAGCGGGCCGATCTCCTGAACAGACGTGCGGATTGACGCGCCGACGCTACTCGTCGTCGTCTTCGTCGATGATCTCCATGTAGTCATCGACGGCCTTGCGACGCTTGTTCACGGCGCGATCGTTGTCGCGGTCGCGGTTGCGGTCGCGCTTGACGCCGCGCGCCTTCTTGGGCTTGGGCTTGGTGGTCACCGCGCGACGAGGCGCGGCGGTTCGCTTTGGCTTCTTCGAGCTCGTCGCCGCCGCGCCAGGCTTGCCGGTCGAGCGCGGCTTGAATGCCTGCGCGCCGGCTTCACGACCACTGATCGCGATCAGCACGGCGATGCCGAGAATCAGCAGCCAGGAAGGAGCGCGCATCCGTGTGCTCCATGGTGCCACAGTCGCCATCAAGATCCATCGACCAAGTCCAAGGTTTCAAAATCGCTCGAGTCCGAGGCCCATCGTGGCGCTCAACCGCGGTGGTCACTGCGGGCAAGGCGGCCGATCTGCCAGCTCGATTCGCGACAGCCACAGCTGCCCGTTGGCGGTCTTGAACGAGAACCGGATCTCCCGGTCCCGCGTCGTGCATACCG
This sequence comes from Kofleriaceae bacterium, assembly GCA_050187075.1. Lineage (GTDB taxonomy): Bacteria > Myxococcota_A > Polyangia > Haliangiales > Haliangiaceae > JABFXX01. The sequence continues at coordinate 89,249 of JBFWXW010000006.1, forward strand.
CGCCGTTGCATCGCGCGAACGCACGCACGACCTCCTCGATCTCGGGCATGACGACCGCCTCTCGCTCGATGAGTGTGGTCTCGCGATCGGTGTGCGGATCGCCATCTCCGTCTTGATCGACATCGCCGAGCGGATCGAACGACGTCTTCACCTGCTCGAGACCTTTGGCGGGCACGAAGCCGGGAAGCAGCGAGTCTTCATCGCTGCCCTGGAGCTGCTCGTAGCTCGCGAGCACGCACAGCGCGCGCATCATCACCGTCGTCGAGCGGGTCCTGGGCCGCCGCGGCAGGTAACGCGGGTCGCCCTTGAGCGCGAGCGCCCGCGCCGCCTGGGCGGCGACTCGGCAATCGCTCGACCTGGTGGCCGCGACCAGCGCGCTCCGCAGATCGTTGGTCAGCTTGGCATCCGCGGAGGCTTCGAGCATCTCGCTGATCGCGTGGCTGCGCGCACGCTCACCGAGCGCTTCATCGCGAATCGCAGCGAGAAATGCGGCGCGGTGAGCATCTGCGGAGAGCACCTCGATCGCGCCCTCGATGTGATGCTTCTGCACCGCCTCGATCAAGTACGGCTCGTCGAGGTCGCCGAGCTTGGAGCTCGCGAGATCGTGATGACCTGAGCGCCAGGCGATCGACAACAGCTCGAGGCGCAGCGCGGGCTCGGTCTCGGGCACGGCGTCGATCGCTGCAGCGACCAGCTGAGATTCCGGAGCAGGCAACGCGGCGATCGCGCGCAGCGAATCGATCACACGAGGCACGTCCGCGGGCTCGAGCTGAGCGATCGACCACAAGGCGAGGATCCGGCGCAGACATGGATCGTCGAGGTCAGCGGTGACCGCAGGATCGGCGACATCCAGTAGCTCCTCGACGCAGTCCGAGCTGGCGCGGGGTGGCGTGCACAAGAACTTCCCCTCGTGGAGCAACGCGATCGCAAGCGGTACGCCATACGCGACCGGGATCTCGTCGAGCTTGTCCTCGAAGTCCTTGCCGGTGGGCGCGATCGTGCGCCATACGGCCAGGGCGTCTGCATCCGTGTGGAGCGGTACCTTTGTCCAGTCGATCGACAGCAGCGGAGCGCGCGGTGGGTGCTCGAGATCTGGATCGCTCGTGCGGTCGTGCACAGGCCTGGCTGCGATCGAGCCCCGGGCTGGAGCCGGGCCTGGTGCCCCGAGCGGCGGCGGGCTCCCGCACGCCGCGATCACGGCGATCAGGGTGATTCGCTGGGCGAAGCTCACGGTGTGCAACAAGCAGGACTCGGTTCGCAGCGGACAGTTGCGCAACGGGCGGTGGGTTCGGGCGTGATGAGCGGCTCGAGTATAGTCCGCCCAGCTGAAGGAGATCTGACCATGAAGATGTTCTCGACGCTCACGATCACCGCGCTCACGTTGACTGGCAGTGACGGCGTCGTACGGGCGCAGGGTGCGCCGCAGGCAAAGCCACCCGCCAGGCCAGCGGCCCCCGCCAAGCCGGCGCCTGACATGCCGAAGCCGCCACCCGAGCTCGTCGCTGCCGCCAAGGCGATGGCCGGAACCTGGCGTTGCACCGGCAACACGATGGACATGGGGGGGCAACCGGCTGCGATGACCGCGACGATGAAGAGCAGGGCCGACCTCGACGGGTTCTGGATCCACGACTCGTTCGACGGAAAGCTCGGCAAGATGAAGCTCAAGCTCGAGGCGTTCAGCACGTACGACGCGAGCTCGAAGAAGTGGCGCCGCGTGATGATCTCGAACGAGGGCGCCCAGTCGACCGGTTGGTCGGACGGCCTCAAGGACAACAAGATGATGTGGAACCTCGAGAGCATCGGCCCGATGGGCGCGAGCATGTTCCGCGATTACTGGGAGATCGTCGACGCTCGCAACTTCAAGGCGTCCGGCGAAGTGTCGATGGACAACGGCAAGACCTGGCTCAAGATCTACGACATGGCCTGCAAGAAGTAGCCGGATCAGATCGTCGTCGCGCTCTCGAGGATCTGCTCGCACAGCGTCGCGTAGTCCATCCCGATGCTGCGCGCGATCTTCGGCAGCAGGCTGGTCTTGGTCATCCCGGGCAGCGTGTTGACCTCGAGCACGAACACCTCGCCGGAGCTCGAGATCCGCAGGTCCGGTCGCGCGTGTCCGCTGCAACCGAGCGCCCGATATGCCGCGAGCGCGTGATGCTCGGCGCGCTGGATGATCTCCGCCGGGAGCTTCGGCGGGATCAGATACGTCGTGTCGGTGCGCTTGTACTTGGCATCGTAGTCGTAGAACTTCGTCGCGGGGCGCACCTCGACGCAGCCGAGCACGCGGTCGTTCAAGATCCCGACGAACACCTCGGTGCCGGCGATGTAGTCCTCGACGATCACGGGGCCGTGAAAGCGCCGAGCGCCGGCAATCGCCGCAGCAATCTCCGAGGGTTGCTCGACGATCGAGACCCCCACCGAGCTGCCCTCGTTCGCGGGCTTGATCACGCATGGCAGCGATCGTCCGGACAGCGCGGCCTGCGCATCGCTGGGGTCCCCGGCGCCGTCATGCGAGAGCAGGTTCCACGCGGGCGTCGGAATACCGTTGCTCTCGAAGATGCGCTTGGACATCACCTTGTCCATCGCGAGCGCGCTCGCGAGGATCCCCGAGCCGGTGCATGGGATCCGCAGGCACGCACACAGCCCCTGAACGGCACCATCCTCGCCCCACGTACCGTGGAGCGCGTTCCACACCACCGCGACACCGGCGTCCTCGAGCTGCCGTGCCAGGTTCGTCGCGTCGCTCCAGTCGATCGCCACCGCATCCCAGCCACGCTCGCGTAGCGCTGCAACCACGCCCGCTCCGGTGTCGAGCGACACCTCGCGCTCCGCCGACAGTCCGCCCATCACGACGGCCACCCGGCGTCCGGAAAATCGATGCGCCATGGCCTGTTCTACCTCATCCCGTCGCTCGTTCGTGGCATCCGCATGGTCCGGAAAACGCGCGAGCCATGCAGGCTATTGCAGCGATCTACTTCGCGACCGCCGCAGCGCAGGTGTCGAACCGCTTGGTCGCGTCGGCCAGCGCCTGGACCTGGGTGTCGGTGAACGAGCCGCCGCTGTTCTTGTTGAGCGCTTCCCACGCCGAGCGCAGGGACGCCACGCAGCGCTGGTCTTGGCAAGCGCACATCTGATCCGCCAGCTTCTGGTTCTTCGCCACCAGCTCGGCGCCCGGTGGTGGCGGCTTGGTGCAGCCGACCGCGCCGATGGCGGAGGTCACCATGGTTGCGGCAAGACACCGACGGATTCGACGACCGAGCAGCGAACGCACCATGCACACGTTCTACCTCATGTCCGGACGCGGTCACACGACGACCGGCTCGGGCACCAGCCACACGCCCCAGCGCGCATGGACACCGGCGACGATCATGCGAGCAAGCTCGAGCAGCTCGCGCGCGGTGGCGCCGCCGCGGTTGACCAGGGCGAGCGCGTGTTTGCGCGAGATCCCAACTCGACCGATCGTGAAGCCCTTCGCGAATCCGGACTGTTCGATCAACCAGCCGGCGCTGAGCTTCGTCGAGCCGTCGGGCTGAGGGAACGCTGGCATGACCACGCCGGCAGCCAGCCGCGATCGGATCAGGGCGAGCGTCGCGGCGTCGACGATCGGATTCATGAAGAACGAGCCCGCGCTCCGCGATTCGGGATCGCCAGGATCCAGCACCATACCCTTGCCGCGGCGAAGCTCGATGACGGTGCGCCTGACGTCGGCAAGCGGTGCGCGGTCTCCCTCGGAGATCTCGAGCGAGCGTGCGAGCTCGCCGTAACGGATCGGTGCACCTGCGGTGTCACGCCCGAGTCGGAACTGAACGTCGAGGACGATCCAGCGCTCGCTGCCCTTGAACACGCTGGTTCGATACGCGAACCCGCATGCATCGCGGTCGATCGTGACGACCTCGCCCGTGGTTCGGTCGAGCACGCGGACGGTCACGAGCGTGTCGGCGACCTCTTGACCATAAGCGCCGACGTTCTGGATCGGCGTGGCCCCCACCAGGCCGGGGATTCCGGCCAGGCACTCGATGCCCACCAGCCCCGCATCGACGATCTCGGCGACGAATGCATCCCAGGATACGCCGGCGCCGGCGGTGACGCGGACGTGATCGCCGTCGGTTGCATAGCTCACGCCGCCAAGCCCGATGTGGATCACCAACCCCGGCCATCCTGCATCGGACACCACCAGGTTGCTACCACCTCCCAGCACGAGCACGCGCTCGTCGGCACGAGCCGCGTCGGCGAGCGCGTCGCGCAGCTCGTCGAGCGTCGTGACGGTGGTCAGCCTCGCCGCGGGTCCGCCCACGCCCAGCGTGGTGCGCGCCGCGAGTGGAACATCGACCTCGATGTCCATGGCGGCTGTCAGCGTGCGACCGTCGCGCTCGATTCCGCGACGCGGACCAGGTTCTTCTTGGTCGCTGGACCGAGCCGGCGCTCCAGGAGCTCGATCAGCTCGTTGCACGACAGCTGGATGTTGCCGGCGCCCAGCGTGATCACCAGGTCGGTGGGCTTGGCGTGAGTGTCGAGCCAGCTCGCGATGTCTTCGCGCCGCGGCACGTAGGTGATGTCGGGATGGCCAGCCTCGCGCGCGAGCTGGACCAGCACCTCACTCGACACTCCATCGATCGGCTTTTCGCCTGCGGCGAAGATGTCGCAGATCACGACCTTGTCGGCATCGTGAAATGCGCGCACGAACTCCGACAGTTGATCTCGCGTGCGCGAATAGCGATGCGGCTGGAACGCGGCGACGACCCGGCGGCCAGTGAAGGCGCTGCGTGCACCGTGGAGGGTGGCGCGGACCTCGGCGGGGTGATGGCCGAAGTCGTCGACCACGGTGATGCCCCCGACCTCGCCGCGTACGGTGAACCGCCGCGCGACGCCCTCGAACTGACCGATCGCCTTCGCGAAGGTCTCGAACGGGATCGCCAGAAAGTCGGCGATCGCGAGCACGCCAAGCGCGTTGAGCACGTTGTGCTGGCCTGGCATCGGCAACATCACCTCGCCGAGCTCATGCGCGTGACGCCATGCGACGAACCGCGTCGTCATGCCATCGTGGCGCAAGTTGCGCGCGCGATAGGTCGCCTGCGACGAGATGCCGAACGTGACGAATCGCTTGGTCAGCTGTGGCAGGATCGCCTGGACACCGGGGTTGTCGAGGCACAGCGCGCTGATCCCGTAGAACGGGACGCGATTGCAGAAGTCGGTGAACGCCTTCTTGACATTGTCGAACGTGCCGTAGTGATCGAGGTGCTCGGCGTCGATGTTGGTGACGATCGCTGCGGTGGGCGACAGCGTCAGGAACGAGCCATCGCTCTCGTCGGCTTCGGCGACCAGGTAGTCGCTCTTGCCCCAGCGGGCATTGGCGAGCCCGAGCGAATTCACGCGGCCGCCGATCACCGCGGTCGGGTCGAATCCCGCCGCCATCAAGACGGTGTGGATCATCGTCGTCGACGTGGTCTTGCCGTGGGCGCCGGCGACCGCGATGCCGAACTTCATCCGCATGAGCTCGCCGAGCATCTCGGCCCGCGGGATCACCGGGATCTGGCGCGCGCGGGCGGCCTCGATCTCGGGGTTGTAGCCCTTGATCGCGCTCGACACGACGACGACGTCGGCTTCGCCGAGGTTATCGGCGCGATGGCCGTGCATGACGTTGCAGCCGATCTGACCGAGGTGGCGCGTGATCTCGGTGTCGTTCATGTCGGACCCCGAGACTCGGTAGCCCATGTTCGCGAGCACCTCGGCGATGCCGCACATCCCCATGCCGCCGATCCCGACGAAGTGAATCTTGGTGTCGTGTTTACGGAACATCTGAGATCACGGGATCAACGCCAAGGAGGGCCACACTATGCCGGCTCGAGGGTCGTTTGCCTACCAGTCACCCGGGCGATTCGATGCCGGCTCGAGGGTCGTTTGCCGACCAGTCCCCCGGGCGATTCGATGCCGCCATTGGTGGGCCCTAACCGGTCGGGAGCGCTGCGCAATCGCCAGTGCCCGGCCAACGCGCCCCGCGCGCACTACTTGAATCGGATCTCGAGGCGTTCGGGACCCGGCGCCGGGGTGACGAGCTTGCCCGCCGAACGCGCCACCGCGTCGAGCACCTGGGTCACCGGCGCTGCGAGCTCGGCGGCGGCCCGCGGGCGCTTGGCGCGATCGGGTGACAGCGCGCTCATGATCACGGCCTCGAGTACCGCCGGAATCGCGGGGACGTGTGCCGAGAGCGGCACCGGCGCACCCTCGGGGACGCGTCCGGACAGCGATCGATACAGCGTCGCGGCGATCGCGAACAGATCGGCGCGCTGATCGACGGGACCGTCGCCGCGTTGCTCGGGGGCGAGAAACGGCGACGCTTTGTCGGTGCAGGCCGTGCCGAAGTCGACCAGCTTGGTCACGCCGGTGGTCGCTCGGAGGATGTTCGCCGGCGTGATGCCACGATGCAGGATCTGACGCTCGTGGGCGTAGCCGAGCCCATCGAGCACTTGTCTCGCGGCCCGCAGGATCTCGACGATCGTCAATCCCGGCGGCTGGGTCATCAGGTTTTGCAGCGATCGCCCGTCGACGAACTCGGTGCACACGTACGCGCGGCCGTCGATCGATCCGACGTCGTGAATCGTCGCGATGTTCGGATGGCTGAGCGTCGCGGCCGCCCGGGCATCGCGCTGCATCACGTCGGGGAGCTCGGTGGTGACCACCTTCAGCGCCACATCGCGCCCGAGCAGCGCGTCGTACGCGCGATAGACGACCGCGACCGCGCTCTGCCCGAGCACGCCACGTAGCTGGTAGCGGCCAACGACCCGGCTTGCTCGGGCTCCGAGCGCATCGGTCCACGCTCGGATCGCGTCCGCGCGCCGCCACGCGTCGCGGTATCCAGGCGATGCATTCTCGACGGTGTCGAACGCCTTCATCGCACCGTCGAACTGTCCGCGCGCGAGCAAGGCGAGACCGACCCGGTAAAACACCTCGATGTTTTGCAGGTCGCAGGGCCGACCCGCGATGAACCCCTGCAGCGCTTCAACCGTCGGACCTCCACGCGCGGCCTCGACGGAGGGATCGAGCAGCAGGTCGATCGAAACCGGCGCCAGTTCCAGGCCCGCGGCGAGCGACGCGGGGGTGCCGAGCTCGGATCCGTTCGGTCCCGGCGCGCTGGCACCCTGAGCATCGGCACGCCCCTTCACCTGCTCGACGGTGATCGTGGCCACCTGATCCGTGAGGGCCTGGAGTTGCGCGGCCGTGATCACGGCCGGGGCCGGTGGAGCGGGCTCGGCCTTGTAGGTCGCCAGCGGCATGGTCGGCTCGATCATGTGCTTGCCGGCGTCGAGCTCCTGGATCTGCCGATCGACCTCCTTGTACGCGCCGATCGATGCCTTGAGCTGACGCAGCAACTCGAGCGCACGCCCGCTGTCGCCTGCTTTGGCGACGAGCGAGGCCAGCCGATAGAACAGCTCGGCGTTGCTCGCATCCACGGAACGCGTTCGCGTCTCGTGATCGAGAAACGTCGCCAGAATGTCGGGAGACAGGCGCTCGATGCGATCGAGAAAGATCTCCGGCCGCGGAGCGGCGCGGGCGACGTCGACCCACGCGAACGCGGCGCGCTCGGTCTGTCCCGCGAGCTCGTAGAGCTCGGCGGCGCGCTCGTGCGCACCTTTGCCCGCCAGGATCGGAGCTGCCACCGCAGGCTCACCGAGCACGTTGACGTACAGATGGATCGCTTCGTCATCGAACATGGCATCCCGAAAGATGTCCGCGGCGCGGCGCACCTCGCCGTCGGCGATCAGCGCGTCGGCCGCGGCGCGGGCCAGCGATTGGCGGCGTGCGAGCTGCGCATCGCTGCGGTCTGCGGAGGCCGCGGCGTTTCGATACGCGACCTCGAGCTCGCGGCCGCGCGACATCGTCTCGATTCGATCGGTCGGCAGCACGCCGACTTGTTCGCGCCGCAGCCCTGCCGCCCGATCCGACATCCCCGCCTGTTCATAGAGCTGGGCGGCGCGCTCGACGTTGCCGGCGCGTTCGTACAGATGCGCGGCCTGCATCACGTCGCCGAGCTGGAGCGCGATACCGGCCGCCTGTTCGGGTTGGCTCGCACGCAGGTACAGCTGCAGCGCGAGCTCGCCGTGCCCGTGCAACATTGCCAGCGCGGCGGCCTCACGAAGCTTGCCATCCTTGATCAGCGCGTCCAGCTCGCTGGGTTGATCGTTCGCGACCGCGGTTCTAGCGCGGTGCCGGCGGCGCTGATGGATCACCCATGCGAGCATGCCGGCAAGCACGACCACGATCACACTCGTAACGATGATCGCTGTCATTCAGATCATCCGAGACGGGATCGCAGCTTGGCCTGCGTCGTTGAGAGCGGCACGTGCGGGTCGGATCGTAAGACGCGCGTTGAATCGTGCGCCTGTTTTCGACGGTCAGGGACCGCGAACGGATGACTCGCTCGCCCTCGCTTCGTTGCTCCTCGGTGCCGTACCGACGGGGACGCTCCCTCGTCGCGCCTCGCCCGCGGGGGCGCCTCGGCCGCGATCATCGATCGATGTGTCCATTCGCGGGCCGTTCTCGCGCGGCCTCACACCACGCGGCCACCACGCCTGCTGCATCGGGTCGGGCCAGCGCTTTCATCGCAGCGCCCATGCGTGCTCGGGTCTCGGGTTCCATCACCAGCGGGCGCAGCGCGCTCGCGAGCTTGTCGGCGGTCAACTCCGCCTGGCGCAGCATCAGGGCCGCGCCGCGCTCCGCCATCTCCTTGGCGTTGAGCTCCTGATGGTTGTCCGCAGCAAACGGATACGGGATCAGGACGGCGGGCTTGCCTGCGATCGCGAGCTCGGCCACCGTGGTGGCTCCCGCGCGGCCGATGATGACGTCGGCTTGCAGATAGGCGGTCGCCATGTCGTTGATGAACGCGCGGCACTCCGCGGTCACACCGGCGTCGCGATATCGGTTCGCGGTGGCTTCGAGGTCGCGCGCTCCGGTCTGATGCACGATCGCGAGCTCGGCCTCGCGCGAGAGCGCGGACAGCGCATCCGCGGCGAGCTGATTGACAGCCACGGCGCCCTGCGAGCCACCGCAGACCAGCACGTGGACCTTGTGATCGGCCGGCGCCGTCGAGGCCGCGAGCAATCGAGTCACCAGCTCGCGGCGGATCGGATTTCCACTGAGCGTGACCTTCGACGGCGCGAAGAATTGCCTCGTGTGATCGAACGAGACGAACACCGCCCGGGCGATCTTGCCCAGGATCTTGTTGGTCAGACCAGGGATCGAGTTCTGCTCGCAGATCGCCGTCGGAACGCCGCGCAGCCGCGCCATCAGCACGACGGGCCCGGATGCATATCCACCCACGCCGATCACCACGTCGGGTGCAAATCGCTTGACCACCGACCGCGCCTGCCACAGCGCGCGCGGCAACCGGAACACCCCGCGGATCATCCCGAGCGTGCCGACCGTCTTGAGCCCCGAGACCTCGATCAGCTCCAGCTCCCATCCCAGCTCCGGTAGCACGCGCGCCTCGATCCCTCGCTGGGTCCCGACGAACCGGATCGCCGCATCGGGCATGCGAGCCCGGAGCTCGTCGGCGATCGCGACCCCGGGGAACAGATGGCCGCCGGTGCCGCCCCCTGCGATCAGAACGCGCATGGGACTCGCGTCATCCGGCAGCTGCGGGATTGTGTGGCGAGAATCCTGAGCCACGACGGTCGGTGACAACGCGGACGCGGGCCCGCTTGTTCCCGTTCTGTTCGCGTGAGCGTGCGGCGGCGGGTCGGCGCTCCGGCCGGCGTCCGACATTGAGCAGCAATCCGACGAGGAACAGCGTGGTCACGAGCGAGCTTCCGCCATAACTCACCAGGGGCAGCGTGATGCCTTTGTTCGGCACGATGCCGAGCACGACGCCGACGTTGAACAGCGCCTGCACGCCGAACAGCAAGGTGATGCCGAACGCCAGGTAGCCGCCGAACACGTCGCGCGCGCCGAGCGTCGCGCGGATCCCGCGCCACACGATCAAGCCAAACAGCACGAGGATCAGCGCGACACCGACAAAGCCCAGCTCCTCCCCGATCGGCGCCATGATGAAGTCGGTGCGAGCCTCGGGTACGTAGCCGAGCGTCTGCAAGCCGTCGCCCAGGCCGTTGCCGAACAGACCGCCCGAGCCTATCGCGATCTTGGCCTGGTGCAGCTGGTACGCGACGCCGTCGGCGTACGCATCCGGGTTGAAATACGCGAGGAACCGCTGCATCCGCCACGGCGTGCCGACGACGAGGTGATACGCCACCGGCGCGGCCGCGAGCAGCGCGAGCATGATGTACGAGACCCGCGCGCCAGCCATGAACAGCATCGCGAGCGTCGTCGCTCCGAGCACGACCGACGAGCCGAGGTCTGGTTGCTTGAGCAGGAGCACCACCATCGCGCCGCACACGACGAGGTGCGGGACGAACCCGACGGTGAACGTCTTGACGCGGTCGGCCTTGCGGCCGAGCGAGTATGCCAGGTAGGTGACCAGCGCGAGCTTGGCGATCTCGATCGGCTGGAACGTCAGCGGACCGAGCGGGATCCACCGCGTCGCACCGTTGCGGGCGGGGGCGAGCAGGGCGGCGCCGAGCAGCAGCAGCGACAGCACGAGCAGCGGATACGTCCACTGGCGAAGCCGCCGATAGTCGAGTCGGGCGCCGGCCCACATCGCAAGACCGCCGACCGCCACGAACGCGAGCTGGCGCTCGAGAAAATAGGTCGGGCCTTGAACCGTGGTGAGCCCGGCGCCGGCGGTCGACGAATAGATGCCGATCGTCCCCAGCGTCAACAGGCCCAGCACCGCCGACAGCAACACGAGGTCGTAGGGGCGCTCCGGCAACATCGCCCCGGGCTGCTGCAACGCGACCAGCTGCGCGACCGCGGGGAGCTTGGCCTCGGACTCTGACTCCGCGCGACGCTTGCGCCATTCGATGAGCCGGCGGAGCACTGCCATGGGGACCATCCTCGTGGGGCGGATCGGGGCGCGCCAGTTTTCTGCAGGTGGTGGGGATCCTTGATGATCATGTCGTCCTGGGTCGCGCGCGGCCGGCGTCTACCCCGGGCGATCGCTTGCCAGCTCGACACGCGCGCGATGCACGCAATTGCCAGCGCGGCACGATGGGGCCAGCTCGCGCCATGGTCATCGACGACGAGCGCCCTGGTACGCAGCGTGCTTACCGACATCGCGTGCTGGGACCACGACGTACTGCATCGATCAGCTTCGCGGTCAGACGCGGATCAGCGATGGGCCGGGCTCCGCGCTGAGCTGGACCAACCTCGCCGTATGGTCCGAGGCGCGATGGAAGATCGCCGGAGAGCGACTCGCTGTGAAACCGGGGGTGCGAATCGAGCGCTATGGCTTGTCGGATGAGGTCGTGGTCGATCCACGGATCAACATCGTGCAAAAGCTCGACGATGTGATCGCGTTACGCGAATCGATCGGCAGGTACCATCAGCCGCCCACGCCCGGCGACGTCGACCCTGCCGGCGGCAATCCACGGCTGAACAGCTCGCACATCGACCAGTTCTCGCTCGCCGTCGACACGCGATGGTCACCATCGACGATGGCGTCGGTCACCGGATTCTTTCATCAGGGCAACGGGATCGGCGTCGAGCTCGCCGAATCGCTCGGGACAACACCGCCGCCGGCCAACCTCGGAGGACTCGGCGCCGTGATGGAACTGCTGCTCGAGAAGGAGTTTCGTAGCGACAGCTTTCGCGAGAACCTTGGCCGCGCCCGCAGCTATGGCGTCGAGCTTTCGCTCCGCCACCAGACCGATCGGTGGGTGATGCTCGCGTCGTATACCCTGTCGAAGGCGGAGCGCACCGACGATCCGCAGCTCGGCATCGGCTGGCGGCCATTCGAGCTCGACCAGCGCCACAACCTGAACCTCGCCGCGTCGATCGTGCTCGGGAACTGGCGGGTCGGCGCGCGCGTGCAGCTGGCGTCGGGGATCCCGTACACGCCGCGGCGCGTGTTCGGGACGCCCGGATTCCCGGGCTCGGGAACACAGATCGATCCATGGGCGGGACGGGTTCCGACGTACGGCGTGCTCGATCTGCGCGTCGACCGCACGTGGCAGCGCGGCTGGGGCGATGTGACCGCGTTCGTCGATGTTCAGAACGTCACCAATCGCGACAACATCGAGGGCCGCACGTTTGACGCCAGGCTCGGCCGCGATCGCGACATCGTCGGTCTTCCGGTGATTCCATTCGTCGGGATCGAGCTGACGGTGGGCTCGTGACCCGGCCAGCGGGACCCGGTGGTCCGGAACGACGCCGCGATTCGTTTGTGCTCAAACTAATTTGTGGTAGGACAATCCGATGCCCTGCGCGATCGGGCGACGCCTCGTGGTGCAGTACACCGCGGTTGCGCTCGAACGGATGCCACGTCGATGAGCGTGGACGGTCACGGCGATGGAACGCGGGTGACCTCGAGCGATCGCCCTGCGCGCGCTCGCTCGCTCGGTCCACGCTCACCGCTCCCGTTCAGCGGACTGGCCTCGTGGTGGTCGACCAACGCCGGGCGGTTCGGTGGCATCGACCGCCAGCGACTGTTCGGGCTGACCGTGCTGATCGGCGGCGTCTGCGGTCTGGTGGCCGTCGCGTTTCACATCGGCATCCGCGCCTTCGAGCGGGTCACCATCGATCGTGCCTTCGAAGCATCCGGCTACGGCTGGATCGCGTGGGTGATCGTCGTGCCCACGCTGGGTGCGCTCGCCGCCGGGCTCATGCTGTACTACATCCCTGGAGCACGTGGCAGCGGCATCCCTCAGGTGAAGGTCGCATACACGGCCAATGCGCTCGCGCTCAAGCTGCGCGACGCGGTCGGCAAGTTCGTGATCGGGATCGTTCAGATCGGCAGTGGGTCCTCGCTGGGCCGAGAAGGTCCCACCGTCCAGATCTGTTCTGGCGTTGCGAGGGCGATCGGGAGCGTCGCCGGTGTTCCTCCGCAGCACCTGAAGCTGCTGATTCCGGTCGGCTCGGCCGCAGGGATCGCGGCCGCGTTCAACGCACCGATCGCCGCGGTGACGTTCACGATCGAAGAGATCGTCGGAAAGCTCGATGACACGCTGCTGTCAGGAGTCATCGTCGCGGCAGCGCTGGCTGCGGTGGTCGAACGAGCTGTGCTTGGCGAGAGCCCGGTGTTTCAGATCCCGCAAGGCTACGGGCTCGATCACGCCTCGTCACTGATCGTCTATGCAGCGCTTGGCATCGCAGCAGCGCTCGTGTCGGTTGCATTTGCCGAGTCACTGCTGCGGGTGCGCCGGCGGTTCAATGCGACCACCCGGATCCCGATCTGGCTACGGCCGGCGATCGGCGGGGCGGCGACCGGGGTCATCGCGGTCGCCGTCGTGATCGCGGTGGGCGCGAGAGGGATCACCGGCGGCGGGTACTCCACCCTGCTCCAGGGCTTGTCGGGGAACCTGGCGCTCGACGCCGTGCTGCTACTCGGTGCGTTCAAGTTGATCGCGACCGTGCTCGCGTATTCAACCGGTGGCGCCGGCGGCATTTTCGCGCCGACCTTGTTCATCGGCGCGATGCTCGGCGCTGGATTCGGCGCGCTCGACATCGCGATCTTCGGTCACCCGCACGCCGAGGTGGGATCGTTCGCGCTAGTCGGGATGGGCGCCGTGTTTGCGGCGACGATCCGGGCGCCGATCACGTCGGTGCTCATCATCATCGAAATGACCGCTGGTTATGGGCTCACGTTACCGCTGATGATCGCCAACATGATGGCGTACGGCCTGGCGCGGCACCTGAACCCGACGCCGATCTACGACGCACTGCTCAAGCAAGACGGCATCGATCTTCATCCCAAACCGCCGACGACCCTCGATCCGCTCGAGGGTCTCACGATCTCGGCGATCACCCCGGTCCGGGGGGCCCACCTCAGCTTCGAGCCCGGCGATTCGATCCGCCACGTGCTCGATCGCGTCGGTGCCGCGGGACGGCAGGAGGTGTTTCCCGTGCTCGCGCCCGATCGCCGGCTCGCGGGCATCATCGTGCTCGATGACCTGGCCGCACTCGCATCCGAACCGCACCTCGATTGGTTGGTGCGTGCGGTCGATATCATGCGACCGCCGCAAGCGCTCGCCGGTCAGGACCCCGCGGTGCGCGCGTTCGAGCTGATGACCGCGGTCGGAGCTCGCCAGCTGCCGGTGGTCGATGCCGATTACCGTGTCGTGGCCTTGATCGACGAGGCGAGCATCGCACGCGAGTATCTTCGCCTGCGCACCGCGACCGCGACCCCCGAAGGAGGTGACAGTGGGCCATCGACCCCGCCGCCGTGACAGGTCCGCCGCCACCGCGCCCCGCCCCACCGGCCGCTCTCGCGATCTCTCGCGATCGCCCAGCATCGAGCCACGCTCGAGCACGGTGGTGTCCGGCGAGACGCTGCTGTTCATGCAACGGCTGTGGAGTCTTGCGCATGGCCTCGAGGTTCGCTCCAAGCGGATGGCGCGAACGATCGGCGTCACCGGACCACAGCGACTCGTGATCCGGATCGTCGGCCAACGATCGCTACTGACGGCGCGCGAGCTCGCGGGCACACTGGGGATCCACCCATCGACGCTGACCGGGATCCTGCGCCGGCTCGAGGACCAAGACCTGATCGAACGCCGCCTCGACGCGGCCGATCGCCGGCGTTCGAGATTTCAGCTGACCGCGCGTGGCCGGCGGGTCGACCGCGAACGCAAGGGAACCGTGGAGGCGGCGGTGCGGCGAGCGCTGGGGCGCGCCGATCGATCCACGATCGCCCAGACGGCTTGGTTGCTCGAGCTGTTGGCGACCGAGCTCTCGCGCGCGGATGATTCGCCGTGACGCGGCGGGTCGTCCAACCGCGACAACGCGAACGCCGCACCATCGACGCAGCGCTCGATCGCGAGATCGCGGGGTTGCCAGCGCTGCCGTTCGTCGCTGTCGCGCGCCGGACGATGCCGATGACACTCGTTGTTGATTGATCGTCGAGCGGATTGCGCGCAAAACTCCGCGAATGACACAGCGTCGAGGGTACGTTTCGATCGGGTCACAACTGGCCGTTCTGGTGCTCGCGGTCGCCTGCGGGAGCAGCAAGCCGTCGTCGACGGTTCCAGCACCGCCCGGCAGCGGCGATTCGATGGCCGACCAGCAACCGGCCGCACCACCACCGGGCGAGCGGCCGCGGGCGATCGAGGCCCCCGCGCTGCTCGACAAGCCACTCGCACAGGATCCGTCGCACACGACGATCCACCGGCTGTCGAACGGGATGACCGTATTCATCAGCCCCGATCCGCAGAAGCCTTCGATCGTCGCGTACATCGCGGTGCGTGCAGGTAGCGCGAGCGATCCAAAGAATTCGACCGGGCTCGCTCACTACCTCGAGCACATGGTGTTCAAGGGCACGTCGAAGCTTGGCACGCTCGACTACGCGAAGGAGAAGCCGCACCTGGATCGGATCTCCGCCCTGTATGCGGATCTCCGCAAGCCCGGTGCGAATGCCGATCAGATCCTCAAGGAGATCGACGCCGAGACGCAGAAGTCGGCGCAATACGCCGTCCCCAACGAGCTCGATCAGCTGTACGCGCGCATGGGCATCACCGGGCTCAACGCCTTCACCGCCGATGACGCCACGGTCTACACCGTCGAGATTCCGAAGAACCGGATCGCGCAGTGGGCGCGTGTCGAAGCCGCGCGCTACTCCGACCCGGTGTTCCGGTTGTTCTGGCCGGAGCTCGAAGCGGTCTACGAGGAGAAGAATCGCGGCCTGGACAATCCCGCGCGCCGGGTGAACGAGGCGCTCATGCTGGCGCTATTTCCGAACCACGGATATGGCTACAGCTCGGGCATCGGCGAGGTCGAGCACCTCAAGAAGCCGGCCTACGGCGACATGGAGGCGTTCTTCCATCGCTACTACACGCCGCAGAACATGGCGATCTTCCTCGCCGGCGACGTCGACACGTCGGTGTTGCCGGTACTCGAGCGAGAGCTCGCCAGCTTCAAGCGGGCTCCCGGAGAGGCCGCCGATCCGGGCGATCTGTCGCCGCTCTCGTCGCGCATCGATCTCACCGTCAAGGTCCCCTCGGACCCGGGCGTGCTGCTCGCGTGGCGGCTGGTCCCCCAGACCCACCCGGACCGGATTCCGCTCGAGGTGATGGATCTGGTGTTGCTCGACGGCACCTCCGGAATTCTGTCGCGCGATCTCCTGATTCCGCAGAAGGTCGCCGACGCCGGCTGTAACCCGAGCTTTCTTCGCGATGCCGGCTACTACGAGCTACACGCCGATCTGCTCGCGGGCCAGAGCCATGCCGAGGCCGAGAAGCTGCTGATGGGGCTGGTCGCCAAGCTCAAGCAAGGTGATTTCACCGACAAGGACATCGCGACGGCGGTGCTTCATGCCGAGATCCGCGAGCAACAGCAGCTCGAGTCGAACGAAGGCCGGATGGGCAAGATGATCGAGGCGTTCATGAACGGTGAATCGTGGGCGGAGGCCGTGACCACGATCGATCGCATGCGCAAGGTCACCCGAGCGGACGTGATGCGCGTCGCCAAGCAATACCTGACGGACAAGAACGTGGTGATCCAGAAGGTGAAAGGGATCGAGACGCCACCGAAGATCACCAAGCCAGCGATCACCCCGGTCAAGGTGGACCCGAGCCGCCAGAGCGAGTTCGCGAGGTCGATCCTCGCGATGCCGGTGACGCCGATCGAGCCGGTCGCACTGCGCGAAGGCCAGGACTACACGCGCTCGACGATCGCAACCGGCGATCTGGTCACCGTGCCGAACACCCGCAATGGGTTGTTCGCGATCGAGCACGAGTACGACTTCGGGCGCACCCACGATCGCTTCGTGTGCTTTGCGCTCGACATGCTGAAGGTGTCAGGTGCCGGCAAGCGAACCGCCGAGCAGTTCTCCCGCGAGCTTCACGACCTCGGGGTCGTGGTGCAGACCAGCTGCACCAAGGATTCGTCGTCGATCTACCTGTCCGGAATCGATCGCAACCTCGAAGCCGGGATGGCGCTGGTTCGCGAGCAGCTCGCGAATCCGGTGTTCGACGACGCGACGATCCGAGCGCGCGTCGCGACCTCGCTGACCGAGCGCGCCAACATCATGGCAAACCCGCAGTCGATCGCCGGTGCGATGAGCCAGTTCGCGCGGTTCGGTACCGACAACGAGTTCCTCGTCGTGCCGAGCAACGCACAGCTCAAGGCGGTCACCGCGGCGCAGATCAAGAAGTCGCTCGCGGGGTTCCTCAAGCTCAAGCATCGGACCTCGTATTTCGGCCCGCGCGCGAAGGATGCCGCGGCGGCAGCGGTCGTGCTGGGCGATGGCAAGCAGGCGGCGAAGCCGCGCAAGGCGACCCGGTTCCGCAAGCCCAACACGGTGCTCGCGACCAACCAGGACACCGCGCAGACCCACGTCTGGCTCGTATGGCCCAAGAAGCCGGCGAATGACAACGATCGCGCGTCCGGCATGCTGTTCGCCGAGTACATGTCGCCGGTGCTGTATCAGGAGGTTCGCGAAGCGCGCGGTCTGGCCTACACGGTGTTCGGCGGCTACACGGCCGGAGCCAAGAAGATCGACGACGCCAGCGCATATGCGTACGTCGGAACTCAGGGCGACAAGACCCAGGACGCGATCGAGGCGATCCTGTCGACGATCGGGCACACGGTCGATGATCATCGCCTGGCGCAGGCGAAGGAGACGATCGCGCAGAACCACCGCGTCGAGCGGATCGATCCGCGGGCGATCGCCAACGTGGTCTACGCATGGCAGGACCAGGGCGAGAAGGCCGATCCGCGGGCGGCCCGCGTCGAGCGTGCGCTCAAGCTGGATCGGGCCGCGCTCGAGTCGTGGGTCAAGTCGACGCTGTCATCGCCGGTGATCGTCGCGATCACGGGCAACAAGGCCAAGCTCGACGAGGCCAAGCTCAAGAAGCTCGCGCCGGTGACCTTCGTACCGACGACCAAGCTGTTCGGATACTGAACGAGGTCGACGTCTCGACGACGTCCGGGGCCGACGCCCGGGGCCCTGGAACGCGGGTGTACACGATGATGCGGGTTGCGGAGCGATGGTGGGATACCGAGCGCGATCGCGTGCGCGCCGTCCACCTCGCACGCACAGCGCGCGACATCTCCGTGGGGGAGGCGGCGTCGGAACCCGGCGACACCAAGGACATCGATCGCCGGCTCGCTTCGCGTACCTCGTCTCACTGAACAACGATCGTCACGCGCTTACCCGGGACGTATCCACGGTTCACACAGAACCTACGTGGCGATCGCCGCGCGTTCGTGAGTACAGTGGGCGCCTCACTTTCTTCACGGAGCACCTAGATGAAGCGGATGCTACTCGCCTCGATCATGTTCACTGCGGCCGCCTGCGGCGGCGGTAAGAGTTATGACAAAGGGATGGTCAATTCCACGCAGGCGCGTGCGGCGATCGACCAGGTCGGTCTGGTCTCGGCCTCGATGTCGGCGATGAACGGCAGCGATGCTGCCGATGCCGTGATGTCGATGACCGCAGCCAGCCAGGGCATCGTCGCCCCGGCCGCGCCCGGTCGGTTGCAGGGATTGATCCCCGACTTCAGCACGAAGACCGGCGGCATTCTGTCCGCCGTCAGCGGCACGGCGGAGTGCACCGCGACGAGCTGCACGTTCGACAACTACGGCGACGCGACGGCGGGCTGGTTGATCAACGGAACGATCAGCAACAGCGGTGGTACGTACTCGTTCGATCTGTCGTACGACATCACCAGCTTTGGCAGCACGCTGAAGTGGAACATCGATGGCTCGCTGACGGTCACCGCCACCAGCATCGACGGCCAGATCAACTCGAGCGGTGAGAGCTCGTTCGAAGGCGAAGGGGGGGCCGGTAGTGCGACCATCGACTGGGACGTGTCGGTCGACTACCGCGACGTCGTGCTCGACCCCAACGGCTGCCCGACCGGTGGCAGCGTCTACGCGACGACCTCGTATGAAGTGTCGAGCTCGCAGGGCGGCAGCGGCAGCTACGCTGTCGAGGGGACCGCGACGTTCGGTCCCGCCTGCGGCCAGGTTCAGTGATCGCGTTCGATCGCGCGTAGCGAAGCCACGCTGCGCTCGATAACCGGGTGACGGCGCTACCTACCGATCGAGACGCCTGGCGCCGACCGCGGATACCGCGTCGCGGAACACGCGACCCCGGTGGCCGAAGTTCTCGAACATGTCGTAGCTGGCGCACGCAGGCGATAGCACCACCGCGTCGCCGCTGGTGCATAGCTCGGTCGCGCGGCGCACGGCATCGTGCATGTCGCTCGCGTCGAGCACGGGATAGCTCGCCCGATGGCTCGCGGCAGCGTCGCGGATCAGCGGCGCGGCCTTGCCGATCAGCACGATGCCCTTACATACACCGTCGAGCGCCTCGAGCATCGGCTGGTACGAGCCTCCCTTGTCCACGCCGCCTGCGATCAACACGAGCGGACGCGGGAACCCGCGCACCGACGCCGCGACCGACGCGACGTTGGTGCCCTTGCTGTCGTCGTAGTAGTAGATGTTACCCTTGTCGCCGACCAGCTCCATGCGATGAGGCAGCGGCCGATACGCGCGAGCGCCAGCGCGCACGACGTCCATCGGCAAGCCGACCCCGCGCGCCGCGAGGTACGCACACATCGCGTTCTCCATGTTGTGGTTGCCGACGATCACCAGATCGTCGATCGGGTAGCGCTCCTCGTCGGGCAACCGCAGCACGATGTGCCCGCGATCGGGTGACATCACCGCGCCGCGCTCGGCGGTCGCTCCGGGCCGCGAATCGAACGTGTACAGCCGTGAACGGATTCCACGCGTCTCGGCCATCACCCACGGATCCGCCGCGTTGGCGATCGCCATGTCCTCGCCGCGCTGCCAGTCCCAGATCCTCCCCTTGATCTCGGCATAGCGTTCCATCGAACCGAACCGATCCAGGTGATCTTCGGTGATGTTGGTGAGCACGCCGGCACTGGCGCGAAACGTCGAGCAGTTCTCGAGCATGAACGCCGCGACCTCGGCGACGATCAGTCCGCCCGGCGCATTCGCCCGATGCTCGACCGCATCGATCAACGGCATGTTGCCGAGGTTGCCTCCGCAGAACGTCGGACGGCCAGAGGACTCGCACAGCTTGCCGGTGAGCGCCGTCGTCGTCGACTTACCGTTGGTGCCGGTGATCGCGATCAGCGTCGCGCGCGGATCGAAGCAGCGATACGCGAGCTCGATCTCCGCGATCACCTCGATCCCGGCCGCCGCGGCGGCGCGCGTCTCGGGAAGCGACGGCACGCCGGGCGACATCACGATCAGCTCGGCCGCGAGGTAGGTCGTCAGGTCGTGCCCGCCGAGCTCGAACCGCACGGGCATGCCTTCGAGCTGGCGGATCGGCTCCGCGAGCTTGTCCGCCGACTTGCCGTCGGTGATCACCACGCGTGCGCCGCGCTTTGCACAGAACTTCGCGACCGCCACGCCGGTCTGTGCGAGACCGACCACGACCACGCGCTTTCCGTCGAGCTCGATCATCGCATCTTCAACGTGCCGAGCGCGACCAGCGCGAGCAGCGCCGAGACCAGCCAGAACCGCACGATGATCGTCGGCTCCGCCCAGCCCTTGAGCTCGTAGTGATGATGGATCGGAGCCATCTTGAACACCCGTTTGCCTCGGGTCTTGAACGAGCCGACCTGGATGATCACCGAGAGCGCCTCGATCACGAACAGCCCGCCGACGATCAGCAGCACGACCTCGTTCTTGGTCAGCACGGCGAGCATGCCGATCGCGCCCCCGAGCCCGAGCGCGCCGACGTCACCCATGAACACCTGGGCAGGATAGGTGTTGTACCAGAGGAAGCCGATGCCCGCTCCGAACAGCGCCGCGGCGAAGATCGCGAGCTCCTCGGCGCCGGCGATGTGCGCGACGTGCAGATACTCGGCGATGTTCACCGGCCTGCCGTTCTGGATCAACGTGGTCTCGACGCCGGCGATGTACGCGAAGATCAGGAACGTGCCCGCGTTCATGATCGTTGGACCGATCGCGAGACCGTCGAGCCCATCGGTGAGATTGACCGCGTTGGCGGTTCCCACCACCACGAACGCGCCGAACGTCACGTACGCCCACGCCGGCAGCTCGAGCGCCTGGGTGTAGAAGTTGGTGAACGGCAGCTGGAGCTGGAGCCGAACCTCGTCCGGCATCATGTGCGAATAGAACAGATACGCCATCGCGCCGCCGGAGATCGCGAACTCGAGGAACAGCCGCAGCTTGCCGGAGATCCCCTTCTTGTTCTTCTTCGCGACCTTGGTGTAGTCGTCGGCAAATCCGATCGCGCCGAACGCGATCGTCACGGTCAGCGACAGCCATACGAACTCGTTGCGCAGATCGCACCACAGCAGCGTCGACACCGCGAGACAGAACAGGATCAGCGAGCCGCCCATCGTGGGCGTGCCCGCCTTCTTCTTGTGGGTCTCCGGACCGTCGGTGCGGATGGTCTCGCCGATCTGGCGAGCCTTGAGCCGCTCGATGAACCACGGCCCGATCACGAACGACAGCAGCAGCGCCGTGATCGCCGCGGCGAGGATCCGCGTCGAGGGATAGCGAAAGACGCGGAGCCAACCGATCTCGTCGCCCAGAACACCGTATAGCAGGTGGAACAGCACTAGCAGCTATCCCGAGTTGCTTCCTTCGAGCTCGACACCGTCTGCATGGCTTCGAGCACCCGCTCCATTCGCATGCCTCGCGATCCCTTGAGCAAGATCCAGTCGCCGGGCGTGGTCCGCTCGAGCACGTGGGTGGCGGCGGTCGCAGGATCGTCGACGACCACCGATGCAGGCCCCGCCGCTTCGACCACCGTGCCTGCGTGCTCGCCCAGCGCGATCACCTTCACCGCGAGCTCGCGCGCGAGCGTTCCGATCTCGCGGTGAGCCGCGGGCGCATGGCTGCCGAGCTCGAGCATGTCTCCGACGATCGCGAACGCCTGGCGTCCCCTCGCTCGCTCGTGGACCGAGCGCAGCGCGGCAATCATCGACGCTGGATTCGCGTTGTAACAGTCGACGATCACCTTGCGACCGGCGACGTCGACCAGCTCGCCGCGCATCGCGGGGGGCCGCGCGCGATGGACGCCGGCGAGTGCTTGTTCGATCGAAGCACCTGCGGCGTGGGCCGCGGCAATCGCTGCACACGCATCGATCGCCGCGTGGCGCCCGACCAGCGCGAGCTCGAGGTCGTGGCGCTGTCCGAACACATCGAGGGTCAGCCGGCCGCCCGCATCGAGCGGCGTGTACTCGAGCAACCTGACATCGCTCTCGATCTCACCGAACGTGACGTGGCGGGCCCGCGGACGATGCGAACGCGCCCAGCGCTCGAGGCGGTCGTCGTCGGCAGGCCGCACGATGGTTCCGTGCTCCCGCAGGCCCATCCAGATCTCGGCCTTGGCCTTCGCGATCGCGTCGGTCGAGCCGAGCAACTCGATGTGAGCTGTGCCGGCGTTGACCACGACGGCGACGTCGGGCTCGGCCATGTTGGTCAGGTATTCGATCTGATGCGCCCCGCGCATGCCCATCTCGATCACCGCGAACTGATGAAATTCGCGAAGCCCGAGCAGCGTCAGCGGCACACCGGTCTCGTTGTTGAACGAACCCTCGGACGCGTGGATCGTTCCTCCGATCGACAGCGCGAACTTGATCAGATCCTTCGTGGTCGTCTTGCCGGCCGATCCGGTGACGGCGATCAGCTTGCCCGACCATCGCAGACGGTGCGCGTGCGCGATCGCGCCGAGCGCGAGCCGGGTGTCTCGGACGACGATCGTGCTGACCTGCGGCGTCACCTGCGACGCGGCGGTGATGTGTGGTTGGCTGAGGCGCCCGCGGCCTTCGCGATCGACGAGCAAGGCACGCGCGCCGGCGTCGACGGCTGCCTGCATGAACGCATGACCATCGTGGTTGTCGCCGCGGATCGCGACGAACAGATCGCCGGGCGCTGCGATCCGGCTGTCGATCACCACGCGCGTCACGTACGCGTTGGGATCGTCGCTCTCGACCATCGCACCGGCGCCGGCGGCCTTGAGATCGTCGCCGAGGGCGGCCACCGAGCGCCGCCAGCGATCGAGGATCGCGGCCGCCGCCTGCTCGCGATCATCGAAGTGATGCTTCATCGAGCCGATGATCTGGTAATCCTCGTGGCCCTTGCCCGCGATCACCACGACGTCGCCCGGTGTCGCCTCGGAGACGGCTGCCCGGATCGCCGTTCGTCGATCGGGATGAACCAGGAACGGCCGCGGCACACCCGGCAAGATGTCATCGATGATCGCGCGCGCGTCCTCGGTGCGTGGATTGTCGCTGGTGACCACGGCGAGATCTGCGAGATCGGAGACCGCGGCGCCCATCTTCGGACGCTTGTTCGGATCGCGATCTCCGCCGCAGCCGAACACGCAGATCAGCCGTCGCTTGGTCAGCGGACGCAAGGCCGACAACACGTTGCGTAACGCGTCGGGGGTGTGCGCGTAATCCACGAAGATGTCGAGGTCGGCCTGATTGGCCACACGCTCGACACGGCCCGGGACACCGGCGAGTGACGCCACGCCGCGCGCGATCGCTGCGTGCGGAAGATCCAGGGCTTCGCCGATCGCCACCGCGAGCGCGATGTTGGCGACGTTGTAGTGTCCGATCAGCGGTTTGGATTCGACGGTCAGCTCGCCGCGCGGCGTCGCGATCCGGGCGGTGATGCCACGAACCGTCGACTCGTTCGACAGCACCGAGACCTCGGCGACCCGATGCTGGCCGCTGACCTGCACGACGCGGCCGGGCGCGACGGCGACCATGCCCGGGCCTTCGGGATCATCGATGTTGATCACCGAGGTACCAGAGGTGTGCGACGTGAACAGCTTGCGCTTGGCATCGCGATACCCGGTCATCGTGCCGTGAATGTCGAGGTGATCCTGCGTGAGGTTCGAGAATGCAGAGACCGCGAAGGTCACGCCGGCGAGTCGGTCCATCGAAAGTGCTGCCGACGAAACCTCCATCACGACGTGCGTGCATCCTGCATCGCGCATCCTGGCGAACGTCTCGTGCAGCACCGCGGGCGTCGGGGTGGTGTACGGTGCCTCGAACGTCTGGCCGGCCCAGCGATAGGACACGGTGCCGATCACCCCCGGTTTGGCGCCGGCGGCGATCAGGATGCTCTCGACCAGATACGTGGTGGTTGTCTTGCCGTTGGTGCCGGTGATCCCGATCAGCGTCATCGCGCTTGCGGGGTTGCCGAGCGAGCGGCCGACCATCACGCCGAGCGCGACGGCCCCCGACGGTACGATCACGACCGGCACGGTCGCGCCGATCGCTGGGTCGGGCTGGGTCTCGACCACGATTGCCGCGGCGCCCCGCTCGATCGCGGTCGCGATGAACGCGTGGCCATCCGAGCGCAGACCGCGCACCGCGACGAACACATCACCCGGAGTGATCTCGCGCGAATCGCTTCGAACCGCGCGCACCTCGACGCTCGCGTCACCCACCACACGCGCGCCGGTCAAGCCATCGATCAGGTCGCGAAGAGTCATATCGATCGAACGCGCAGCGTCCCCGATTTCGTGCAGCGAGGCAAGCGTCAGCGGGGCGCTGAAGCAGCTCGGACCTGGAGCGAATTCCCGTCGGAGAATCGCAACTTCACGGCGCCCGACGTTGCAATTCCGGGAGCTGGGTCCTGCTCGACCACGCGACCGGATCCGGTGACCTCCACCGACACGCCGGCCTGGCGAGCGGCATCGAGCGCGCGCGCCACGCCCATGCCGCGAAAATCGGGCACGCCATCTGGCTCGGGCTCGGAACCAGCTCCGGCGAGCTCCGGCTCGGACGCGATCGCGACGGTCGCGTGCGCGGCCGGCTTGCTGGGCTTGGGCGGCTTGGGGCTCGGGACCGTGCACGTCTTCGGGGCCGTCGACGGAAGCGCGCCCGGCACCCGTGGCGGACACACCAGCGTATTGCCGGGCACCCCGAGGTAGCGCAACGATTCGCTGGCAACGGTGGCGAACACGGGGCCCGCGACCTTGCCGCCATAGTAGTCACCACCGCTCGGCTCGTCGACGAGCACGACGATCGCCAGCTTCGGATGGTCGATCGGAGCGAGTCCGGCAAACGACGACAGGTAGCGCTTCTCGGCGTACTGCTTGGTCGCCGGATCGTACTTGTGGGCCGTGCCGGTCTTGCCGCCGCACTGAAATCCGGGGACCACGATGCTGCCCGCAGTGCCGCCGTCCTTGCCGCCCTCGAACACGCTCGCCAGCATGTCGCGCATCGCCTGCGCGTTGGCGGGGCTCAACACCTGGCGGGACGCCGGCGTGGGCTGATAGAGCAGCGCCCCATCGCGATCGGTCACCCGCTCGACGATTCGCGGCTGGGTGTAGATGCCGTTGTTGCCGATCGCTGCTAGCCCCGCCGCGATCTGCAGCGGGCTCACCGTGATGCCGTAGCCAAATGCGATCGTCGCAAACTCGATGTCGCGCCAGCGCGAACCATCGCGAACCGTGCCGGACTGCTCGCCCGGTAGCTCGATCCCCGATCGCGTGCCGAACCCGAAGCTCTTGAGGCCAGCGTACTGCCGCTCGCGGCCGAGCTTCATCGCGATCTTCACTGCGCCGACGTTCGACGAGTGCTTGATGATGCCGCTCACCGTCAGGTACTTCTCGGGGTGCGTGTCGCGGATCGTCTTGTAGCCGATCTTCAGCATGCCCCACTGCACGTCGAACAGCGTGTCCGGCTTGACGACGCCGGCCTCGAGCGCATTGGCGACGGTGAACATCTTCATCACCGAGCCGGCCTCGAACACGTCGGTGACGGGGCGGTTGCGCGAGCCCTGATGGTTCTCGGTCGAGTTCGGGTCCGAGGATGGAAAGCTCGCCATGGCGAGCACGCGGCTGGTCGCCACGTCGAGCACGACGACCGATCCGCTGACCGCCTTGTTGGCGGTGACCGAATCGGCGATCGCGGCATCGGCGATCGCCTGGATGCTGCGATCGATCGATAGCTGGACCGTGGCACCGGGCTCGGGTTGCGCGAGGCCGTCCGCGAACATCTTGCGGCCATGCGCATCGCGGAGCGCATTACCAGCGCCGCGCCGGCCGCGCAGCCGGTCGTCCATCGACAGCTCGATGCCATCGAGCCCGCGCCCGTCGATGTCCGCGCGGCCGATCACCGGCCCGGCGATCGTCTTCGCCGGATACCAGCGGCGCGGCTCGCGCGCGACCTCGATGCCGGGGATCTTGGCCGCGCGCACGGCTTGCGCGATCTCCTTGGTCACGTGGCGATCGATCCACACGAACCGCCGGTCGCCCGCGAGCTTGTCCTCCAGCTCCGCCGCATTGCCGCCGATCAACTTCGCGAGCTTGTCGGCGGTTTCGGTGACGTCGCGGATCTCCTTGGGGTTCGCCCACACCGAGTCCGCGTCGGCGCTGACGGCGAGCGGGCGGCCGTGCGAGTCGATCACCTCGCCTCGTGGCGCAGGAATGTCGACCGACAGCGCGTGCTGGCGCGCTGCGAGCTCGCGGTAGTGGTCGGTGTCGCTGACCTGGAGTCCCCACGCGCGCCACGCCACCCCGGTCAGCCCCGCGGTGACCACCACGCCCATCAAGTAGGCGCGAAGCCTGGCGCCATGCGGAACGCCGGGCGTCATCGGTTTGGGCTTGGCCCGCTTCATCGCGCCGCAACCTTGCGCGGGCCGATCACCCGGATGCGATCCGGAGCCACCGGCGTCATCCCGAGCTGGG
The DNA here is from genome assembly GCA_050187075.1 of Kofleriaceae bacterium. Taxonomy (GTDB): domain Bacteria; phylum Myxococcota_A; class Polyangia; order Haliangiales; family Haliangiaceae; genus JABFXX01. The sequence goes on from JBFWXW010000006.1 coordinate 115,944, forward strand.
TGGCGAGCGTGCGGATCCGATCCGGGGCGGTCAACGTGGCGAGCTCGAGCTCGAGCTGGCGGCGGGTCTCACGGAGCTTGCGTACGTTCTCGGAGCGCCGCGACAGCTGAAATCCGAGCTGCAGAACCTCGTGTTGCCGGCTGACCCGGATCAGTCCGATCGATGTAATCAGGACTGCCACCACGACCAGCGCGATCACGAGCACACGTACGGACGGCGCAGAACCGTCGTTCCGGCGGAACATGCGATAGACCGACGCAGGCGAGATCATTTGCGTCTCTCACTAGACGCGCGCGCCTGGGCAGAGGCAATTTTTTTCCCGGCGTGAGAGATCCGGAGCGGCCTCGTCACGCACGTTCTCGGCGCCTTGGCTTCATACTGCGTTCATGGTCCGGCTCGCGCTGGTGGCGGTGCTCGTGGTCGCGGCATGTCGGCCAGCCCACGTGCCGATCGCCCGCCGAACGAGCCAGGTGATGGCGATCGGCGGCGTGGTGGGCCTGGTCGGCGTTGCGATCGCGACGCGGCATCGCGACGTTCCGGACGAGCTGCTGTACGGATTCTCAGCGATCTCGGCGCTCGGCATCATTGGCTACGCGATCATCGAGCTCAACTATCCGCCTGCCGGTTCCGCGCCGGAGACCGAGGCCCAGAAGCACCGCCGCTGGGCGAAGATCCTCACCGAGCGCGCCGCAGGCGCCGCGCGGGAAGGCAAGTGCCCGCGGGTCCGCCGGCTCGAGCGCCGGGTGCGGCGGTACGACCCGGAGGTTCACGACTTCGTGCTCATGCGTGATCCGGAGATCGTGCGCTGCCTCGAGCAACGGGTTGCACCACCCGCGGAGTCGGAACGGCCGCGTTAGCGTCAAGACGTGTGCACGTGGTCGTCTGAGCTCGCGGGTGTCCGGTACAAGAGCTTCCGCACGTGCAGGATCTCGCGCCACGCGGTGAACCGGTGGTCCTCATCGCGATGCGTCGCGGGCGCAGTGCTCGAGGGCGCGATCGTGTGTAGTCTGGCGGGGTGGCAGCGAGCTCTGCGGCGCGGCTGATGGTTCCCTGCCTGTTCGCGCTCGCGTGTTCGGCGAGTCAGGCGCGGATCGTTCGCAACGTCGGACGCGGCGTGGTCGTCGAGGGTGCTGGCGTGGCGCTCGTCAGCGAGGTCACCCGCGATCCGGACGACCGTCGAGCGCAGCCGCTGATCACGGCCGCACCACTGCTCATCGGCGGTGCGCTGCTCGCCTCCCTCGGCTACGTCCTAGTCTGGATCGCAGAGTAGCTCGTTCTCCGCCCGCAGACGTCGAGGATCAGGTCGAGACATCGCGGCCACCCCCTAGTCTTGCTCTGCTCCAAACCCTCGCGCCATCCTCGTCGCAGGCACGTTCGGCGCCGAGGTTCGCATGCAGGCGCGCAGTCGAGCAGACCGTGAGCGCGGGTTGCGTGCGCTCTCGTCGTCGGAGGCAATGATCGCCTTGCGGGTGATCAGCTCGCACACCGCGTCGACGCGCTCGCCTTCTTGCACTGCGAGCTTGGGCGGCAGCGAGCTGGTCCACGCCAGATCCCGGAACCGATGCTTGACGCGCCGATCTTCGAGCGAGTGAAAGCTGATGATCGCGCAGCGGCCGCCGGGGTTGAGCAGATCGGGGAACCCATCGAGGAACCGATCGAGCTCGTCGAGCTCGCGGTTCACCGCGATCCGGAGCCCCTGGAACGTTCGCGTCGCCGGATGGATCTTCGACTTGCGTTGCTCGGCAAATGGGATCGCCTGGCCGATCAATGCGGCGAGCTCGGTGGTGGTGCGGAGCCGGTCGGCGCGAACGGCGTCCTTGATCAATCGAGCGATCTTGTGGCCGTAGCGTTCCTCACCCAGGTCGCGGATCAGCTCGCCGAGCTCCTCCGCCGACAGCTCGCGCACCAGGTCGAGCGCGGTCGGTCCCCTCGTCGGGTCCATCCTCATGTCGAGCGGACCCTCCTTCATGAACGAGAACCCACGGTCGGCGTGATCGAGCTGCGGCGATGACACCCCGAGGTCGAGCACGATCCCGTCGACCCCAAACTGGCCAAGAGTTGCCAAAATGTTTGGAAGATCCGCATATTGGCCGTGAACGAGCCGGACCCGCCCACCGAACGGCGCCAGGCGCTCGCGAGCAGCTTCCAGCGCCGCGGGATCTCGGTCCACCCCGATCAGTGACGCTCGTGGAGCTCGCTCGAGAATCCGCGCTGCGTGACCAGCTCCGCCGAGCGTACCGTCCACATAAACGCAATCATTTCTGATGTCTAGCTGGTCGACGGTCTCGGTTGCCAGGACCGTTGCATGATCAAACCCGGCCACGGCTGGGGCCCGTGCTACCACGACATCACGCAACAGAGCAGAAATCTTGCGTTCTGTTCGTGCGCCAGGCCCAACTCATGGGGCAGGAAGATGTAAGGAGAACGCCCACGCGTGTTGACGATCCGGATGGCGTCTCGTAGACTCCCCCGGTTCTTCGCGGCTGATCCGACAGGATTAACAGGTGCTTAGGTACAAAGAAACGGAAGACATCGACGCGCGCTTCAACGAGGTCGAACGAATCGTGACCGCGTGGCGCGCTCGCGTGTCTACCGCCAACCCTGTCGCGCGCACCGAGTTCAACAACCGTCTCCGGATCTCGTTGATCCACCACGATGCTGCGCTCGAAGGCGAGGTGCTGTCGTACAGCGAGATCAAAGCTGCGGTCGATCCCAGCATCATCAGCGATCCGTCATTGATCCCTTCGTACGAGGAGATTCGCCGGTTCGATGATGCGTGCAACTTCGCGGCGGAGCAGGCCGGCAACGCCAAGAAGCCGTTCAAGCTCGACACGATTCGCGACATCTACTCGATCCTCGCCCCCGAGGAGAAGCCGAAGGGTTTGCCTTATCGCAAGGAGAACCCGCTCCACCGGCTCTACTATCACGACATCACCCCGCCCGAGAAAATCCTCCCGAGCATGCGCAAGCTCGGTGAGTGGATCGACGAGCCCGGCACCAAGCACATCCACGTGATCGAGAAGGTCGCGACCCTGCACTCGAAGTTCATGGCGATCTTCCCGTGGGCGAAGGAGAGCGGTCGCACGATTCGCATCGCGTCCAACCAGCTGCTCCAAGAAGCTGGGTATCCGATCGCGATCGTCCACTCGATCGATCGCCAGCGCTATTACGAGGCGCTGCGCGGCGACCACATCGGTCTCACGTCGCTGTATCTCGAGGCGGTTCAGACCACCGCCGAGACCGAGATGCGGGTGTACGAGGAGGCGGTCAAGGCTCCGCCGAAGCGCCGCAGCAAGAAATCGATCGCAGGCTGATCGGCTGATCCGGGGCTCGCGAGCGTGTCGTGCTCGATATCGCTGTCACGTCATGGCTGACCATCCCTGCGAGCGAGCTATCGATCGCGTTCGCGAGGTCGGGCGGCGCTGGTGGTCAGAACGTCAACAAGGTCTCGAGCAAGGTCGACCTGCGCTGGAATCCGCGGACGTCATCGGTGCTCAGCGAGGATGATCGCGCCTGGTTGCTCCAGCAGCTTCGCAGCAGGCTGACCAACGACGGCACATTGATCGTCACCTCGACGCTCACCCGCGATCAGATCGCCAACCGTGAGGACGCGATCGCCAAGCTGACCGAGATCGTTCGCGCCGCCCTCGATCGCCCGAAGTTTCGCAAGCCGACCAAGGTCACGCGGGGCGCCAAGCGCCGGCGCGTCGCCGACAAGCGTCACCGCTCCGAGATCAAGCGCAACCGCCGCGGCGGCGGCGACTAGCTACGCGCTACTCGTTCCTGGACTTCGCGATCTGACCACGTTCGACATCATGCGCATGGTCTGGGGATCGCCATGACGAGGCGAGTAGCCACCCGATCTTGGCCGATCGTCCCTCGACCAATCAGGCAGTTGTCGAGGACGTCACAAACTGAACGCAACCGGATCGGGTGGCACCGCTCTGGCAGTAGCGGCCGCAGCCTCGTTCACAGGCTGCGCAACCCTCCCACCAGGAACAACCGATGTCGCTCCTACGAAACCCGATCCTGTACAGCACCTTGGCAGCGCTCACGATGGCCGCGTGCGCAGAGAGCCCGGCCGACGTTCCGGGCGGCGATGAGGACGGCAAGGCCGATGGGACCGGCGAAACCGTCCAGCTCGAGAACGGTGTTCCAGTCGTGATCTCCGGAATCCGGGACGAGGCCCGGTACTTCACGATCGATGTTCCCGACGGCCAGAGCTTCTTCACGGTCACGACCCGGGCAACCGATCGGGATCGCGAAGATGGCGGCGTCGATCTGTATGCGCGTTTCGAGGCGGCTCCGACCACCAAGATCTACGACTACGGTAGTGGCAGCGACAAGAACGGTGAACAGCTGTTCGTGCCGGCGACGCCAGGCACGTGGCACATCCTCGCGTTTGGCTACACTCCGTACGACGACGTCGAGCTGACCGCCAGCTTCAACGCGACCGATGCGCCGAGGGCGTGGGTGCTGGAGAACGGCGTTCCCGTCGAAGGCGTCTCGGCGAGTTGGAGCGACACGAAGCCATCGTTCCAGATCGACGTGCCCCCCGGGAAGAAGAACCTTCGCGTCGAGGCCACCTGGCAGGGCGCCCCGGCCACGATCCACTTGCAAAACGCGCTGTACAAGTCGGGCGCGGTGATCAGCGACGCGAGCAACTCACAAGCGACGATCACGGTGCCCAGAGATGCCGAGGGCAGGTGGTTCATCACCCCGGATATCGAGTTTCTCGGGAACCTCGAGAACCTCCGGGTCGTGGCGAGCTACGAGGACGATTACGACCAGGGCGTCGCGGTTGCGAACGGCGTCGAACAGAGTGGTATCAATGATGCCGGGCCGCTCGTGTACCGACTCGACGTCCCCGAGGGAGCCAAGTGGGTCCGCGCTCGCGTGGCCCCTGGCGCGGGCGATAGCGGACGTTTCCAGGTCCGCCGCGGTGCGAAGCCCACCCAGTTCATCGAGGACCTCGAAGGAGATTTCGGCACCGACGAGCCCGGCGACCTGATCGGCGACATCGCGATCCCCGTGCTCGAGCCTGGTCCGGTGTTCCTGCAGCTACGACCGTCGCACAACGGCATGTCCAATACGTCGGTCACGATGTCGTACTCGAGCGAGGTCGAGTTGCCCACCTCGGACATCGCGTTCGACTCCGGTGACATGGAACCACCGTCTCCGGAGATCGCGGACAGCGACCTCTACGGGTTGATCCACGAATTCGAAGTGTTCAACTTCGGCACGATCAAGTCCGTGACCGTCTACCTGGATATCGAGCACAGCTACACCCGCGACCTCTCGGTCACGCTGCGCAAGGATGGCTCGCTGAGCACGTTGCTGCAGCACGTCGCCAGCGAGAGCCGCGATTGGACGGCCGTCTACCGCCTCAACGATTTCAACGGCAAGCTCGTCGCGGGCGCCTACCGGCTGGAGATCAGCGATTCGTGGCGCAGCGATGTCGGTCGCGTGCGGAACTGGCGCGTCGTGGTCGAGCGCGAGTAGCACGTAGGTTCCGCTACAGATTTCGGATCTCCACCGTCACGGGTCCGAGCGAGCTATCGCGACAGAAGACGATCATGTGACCGTCGGCGATCCCGTCGTTGCTCTGCGACGACAGGGTGCACGAGGTGCCTGCGCAGGAGGGCGAGGTCACGTCGTCGGGCATCGGGCACGCGCCACCATCGTGCATCATGTATGAGAAGAAGGTGCCGTCCAGCGACGGGCACGACAGCTCGATGGCCGAGGTCGTGGGATTTCGCAAGCGGATCACCACGTCCGCAAAGCCGGGGGTATTGCAACAGGGGTTTTCGGGGAAGTTGGAGGTGGCTCCCTGGGTCGTGAACGTGAACCTCGCGACGCCGGTCGACAGATCGATCTCGGCGGCACTGGCGCATGTGTCGTTCGCGCCGGTCACGTCAGAAGTCGACGAGCGGGAATCGCCGGATGTCGACGAATCGTTCAGATCCGACGTGCCGGTAGGGTCGAAGGCGATGCGGCCACAACCCCACCCGCTCACGAGCGGCAACACAGCCACTACGATCGAGCGCAACACGTTGCCAGGATACACCCGCCTGCCGGAGTGGGCGCCCGCAGATCGGGCGGATCGTGTTGCTCCGTACCTTCGACGACACGCGACGCATTGCGACAGAACAGCATCAGGTGCCCGGTTCTGCGTCGATCGGATCGTCGTCGATCGCGCGTAGCTCCCCTTCGGGGGCTCGTCGATTCCGGCGAAGCCGCGCTCATTGAGCAGCGCGATGAAGCGTGCCTGCCAGGTTGCGTTGCGCCGCGCTTGCCGCCAGGTCTCGCGATCGCGCACCGCGATCACATACCGATACCAATCCATGGTCTCCCGATCAGCCGAGTACGGCGAGGGCGAGCGGTCTATTGCGAAGCCCAAGGTCGGCGGGAACACCGACGCCGAAACGCCACGCGGCGCATGCCGACCTCGACACGCGCCGCGCAGAGCTGATCAGACGATCTAGTAGCGGTAGTGATCCGGCTTGTACGGACCGTCGATCGCGACACCGAGGTACTCGGCCTGGACCTTCGACAGCGTGGTCAGCTTGACGCCGACCTTCGCGAGGTGCAGCCGGGCGACCTTCTCGTCGAGCTTCTTGGGCAGCACGTAGACCTCACCGGACTTGAACGACATGCCGGTCATGTCGTCCTTGCCCTTGGTCGCGTTCGCCCACAGCGCCATCTGCGCGATGGTCTGGTTGCTGAACGAGTTCGACATCACGAACGACGGATGGCCGGTCGCGCAGCCGAGGTTGACCAGGCGACCGCGGGCGAGCAGCGTGATCCGCTTGCCGTTGGGGAAGATGAACTGATCGACCTGCGGCTTGATGTTCTCTTCCTTGATCTCCTTGTTGTTCTCGAGCCACGCGACCTGGATCTCGCTGTCGAAGTGGCCGATGTTGCAAAGGATCGCCTCGTCCTTCATCGCCGTGAAGTGCTCGCTCCGGATCACGTCCATGCAGCCGGTCGCGGTGACGAAGATGTCGGCCATCGGGGCCGCGTCCTCCATCGTCACGACCTCGAAGCCCTCCATCGCCGCCTGAAGCGCGCAGATCGGATCGATCTCGGTGATCATCACGCGCGCACCGAGGCCACGCGCGGCGTGGGCGCAACCCTTGCCGACGTCGCCGTAACCGGCAACCACCACGACCTTGCCGGCGACCATCACGTCGGTCGCGCGCTTGATGCCGTCGAACAGCGACTCGCGGCAGCCGTAGAGATTGTCGAACTTCGACTTGGTGACCGAGTCGTTGACGTTGATGCAGGGGAACAGCAGCGTCCCACCCTTGGCCATATCGTAGAGCCGATGCACGCCCGTGGTGGTCTCCTCGGAGACGCCCTTGATCTCCGACGCGATCTTGGTGAACCGGGTCTTGTCGGCCGCGATGCTCTTGGTGAGCACCGAGTAGATCACGCGCATCTCCTCGTTGGTCGCCGTCGACGGGTTGGGCGCGCTGCCCTTCTTCTCCGACTCGACCCCCTTGTGCACGAGCAGCGTGAGATCACCGCCGTCATCGAGGATCAAGTTCGGACCCTTGCCGCCCTTGAAGGCGGTGAGCTGCATCTCGATGTTCTCCCAGTACTCCTCGAGGTTCTCGCCCTTCCACGCGAACACCGGCACGCCGGCCTGCGCGATCGCCGCGGCCGCTTCGTCCTGGGTCGAGTAGATGTTGCACGACGTCCACGTGACCTCGGCGCCGAGCGCGACCAGCGTCTCGATCAGCACGGCGGTCTCGATCGTCATGTGCAAGCAACCCGCGATGCGAGCACCCTTGAGGGGAGCCTTGCTGCCGTACTCCGCACGCAGCGCCATCAGGCCGGGCATCTCCTTCTCGGCCATGCGGATCTTCTTGCGGCCGAGCTCGGCCAGGTTCTTGTCCTTGATCTTGAAAGCGGGGAATTCGGTGCGGGTATCCATGACGTGTCTCCAATCGGTTAGTTGATCAGTTCAGAAATCGTTGATGTCGAGAGCGCGGCCATCGATCTCGAGGTGAGTCTCCAGGTCACGCAGTTGCCCTCGCGGGAAGCCTGCCGACGGCGAGCTGACGTGGCGGGTGGGCATCGCGCGGTCCGGTGAGCGGCTTGATCGCGATCGGCTCGAGCCGGTTGGTCTCGAGCCAGGTCCGCAGCTTGGCGGGCTCGAACCCGAGCCAGACATGGCCCTGCTCGCGAAGCGCTTCGTCGTCGTGCGGTAGATAGTCGAGCACGGCCAGATGGCCACCGGGACGGATCAGCCGGGTGGCCGCCGCGATCGCATCGTGTGGGCGCGCGGCGTGGTGAAGCACGCGGGCCATCACCACGAGGTCGGCGCCACCGCGACCGGTGATCTCCTCGGCCAGCCGCGCATCTTCGACGTCACCTTCGCGCAGCCGCACGTTCGGTAGTCCCCACTGCGCGATCCGCGCGCCGCAGCGCGCGAGCCTTGCCGGACTGCGGTCGACGGCGATCACGCGCTCGTAGAGCGGAGACAACAACGGCAGCAGCGTGCCTTCACCGGTACCGACATCGATCGCCAGCTCGCGCCCGGGAAGTAGCGGCGCGAACAACGGCAACCAGCCGAGGAGCTCACTCTCGAACCCGGGCGTGCTGTTCAGCTCGCTGGTGACCGTGGCATCGAACAGCTGGCGCGACAGCTCCTCGCGCTGCGCGACGATGCCAGGTACCCGGGCGAGGCTGCCATCCTTGCTGCACAGGCTGCGGCCTTCTTCGAGCGCCGCATCCAGCACGGCGTCGTGATCGAACTGAGCCTTCAACAGCGTCCGGGTGCCATCGCGCCGAGCGGACAGCAGGCCCAGCTCGCGCAGCGGCTGCGATTTTTTGGTCACCTGGGGCTGGCTCTCCCCGAGCAGTACCGCCAGCTCGCCGACGGTGAGCTCATCCTCTGCGCACAGCGCGAGCAGCCGCAGGCGGTCCTCGTCTCCGAGGAGACGGAACAGTTCCGCCCGAGCTGCCGTCGACACCCACTCTATATATTCCATCATGCGAATGATTGCAACGATGGTAAAACAGCAGCGGTGTGGGGTGGTTGAGCACCTCAACAGTGGTCCGGCCGTTTGACTCGACGCTGACAGCCTCCTACCATCGAGTTGCCTTCCAATGTCGACGGGTGCAGGCGGCAAGCCACCAAGTGGTAGCCAGCCGGGTCGTCCTCCGGCCGAGACTCCACAACGGCTGGTCGTTCGGTCCGGTGACAACACCAGCGACGCAGCTGTGCTCGGTTCGAACGATACCGCGGTCGCACTCGACACGCGCTCGGGGCCGGGCACCGTGGGTGACAGTGGTGAGCGACCAGCCGCCGGCGCGGTGTCCACCGCCGAGCTCGTCGGGGCCACGCTGTCAGGACGCTATCTGGTCACCCGCAAGGTCGGCCAGGGCGGCATGGGAGCCGTCTACGAAGCGACGCACACGCTGATCGGAAAGCGCGTCGCCGTGAAGGTGTTGCTCGAAAAGTACGCGCAGCGCGAGGCGATCGTGAAGCGCCTCAAGCAAGAGGCGCAGCTCGCTTCGTCGGTGGGCAACGAGCACATCATCGACATCACCGATTTCGGCGAGACGGAGGACGGCCGAACGTTCGTCGTGATGGAGTTTCTCGATGGCGAATCGCTGGCCGAGTGCCTGTCGCGCGAGACCAAGCTGCCGGAGCAGCGAATCTTGCGGATCGTCTCCCAGGCGGCGTCAGCGCTTGCCGCTGCCCACGACAAGGGGATCGTTCACCGCGACATCAAGCCCGAGAACCTATTTCTGCAGCGCCGCAAGAACGATGACTTCGTCAAGGTCGTCGATTTCGGGATCTCGAAGTCGCTGCGCGCGACCGGTGAGGACGAAGAGCCAACCCGGTTGACCCAGACCGGCATGGTGCTCGGCACGCCGCTCTACATGTCGCCGGAGCAAGCGCGCGGTGACGACGAGCTCGATCATCGGGTCGATGTCTATGCGCTCGGCGTGATCATGTACGAGACCGCGACCGGCTGTGTGCCGTACGCGGGCAACAACTATTTGAGCGTGATCTCGCAGGTGCTCAACGAAGATCCCAAGCCGCTTCGCCAGCTGCGGCCCGATCTATCGGAGGAGTTCGAGGCGATCGTCCTGAAGGCGATGGCGAAGGATCGCGCGGATCGCTATCCATCGGCAGGCGCGCTGCTGCGCGACATCACGGCGCTGCTGGACGATCCGACGCGGTCGACCGAACGCGCGCGGATCACGGGTCCGCGCCGCAAGGCCGGACAGCGCCGGAGCGGCACGAAGGTCGTCGTGTGGTTCGCTGGTGTTGCGATCGTCGTCGCGGCGGTGGTGTTCACGGTGACCAAGCTTGCGTCGCCGCCGGGGCCACCGGTGACCCCAGGAAGCGGGAGCAACCTGGTCGCGACGCCGACGTTGCCGAAAGATGCCACCGTGCAGGTCGAGGCACCGCCTGCGGTTCCCAAGGCCGAGGTTATCGAAGTGAGGTTCGAGTCACAGCCACCCGGTGCGATCGTGTTCCTCGACGGGACCGAGCGCGGCGTCACGCCGTTCACGGCGAAGGTGGTGAAGACCAACAAGGAAGTCTCGGGAGTTGGCCAGCTCGCGAGCTACAACGATGCGATCTTCACGTTCAATCCGCTCGAGCTGCCCGCAAACAAGAAGGTCACGTTCAAGCTCAAGCGACCGCCGAAGGGATCGCCGATCCAGCACCGGCCGGTGAAGGGAACCGGCAAACAGGACCCGACGCCCGCGGACAAGACAGGTGGCGAGTTAAATGGCAATCCGTTCTCCGGCGGCGGTAACGTTCCCAGGAAGTGAGGGCCGGCCACCGTCGAGCGCTGCGCACGTTGCTGGCGTCCGTGTGGGTGTGCGTGCTCGCGATCCCAAGCTCCGCACAGCCTGCTGATCCGGCCGATGGTTCTGACACCGGCTACATCGGCAAGCGAGTGGTCAAGCTCGAGATCGATGATTGTCCCCAGATCGATCCGGCGCTGACGCAAGACGAGCTGCGCAAGCGCGGCTCCGAACACTACGAGCGTGGCGAGACGCTGTATCTCCAGGGTGACTACGACGGCGCGGTGCGCGAGTTCGTCGCGGGCTATTGCCTGATCCCGTACTACACGATGCTCAAGGACATCGGCACGGCGTACGAGCGCAGCCTCGATTACGAAAAGGCCGTCGGTTACCTCGAGCGCTACGTCAGATCGATGCCGTCAGATGTCAAGCACGCCGCTGACAAGGTCAACGTAACCCGCCGGATCTCGGTGCTGCTCGGCTTGAAGGCGCGGGTGTTCGTCGAGACCTCGCCGGGCGGCGCGAACATCACGATCGCAAACGAAGCGGGCATCGCCGCGCGCGCGAAGTCCGGCGAGCCGATCGAAGTCCCCGGCGGAAACTACACGATCACGGTCGAGCGGCCCGGTTACGAGCTCGCGACCCGGAAGCTCGAGGCGCGGATCGGCATGCCGTACACGCTGTACGTGCCGCTGGTGCCGCTCAAGGGCGGCTTGACGGTCCGGGTGAAGCCGTCGGATGCACGGGTGTTCGTTGGTGATCGGCTGGTCCAGATCGGCGGCTACAGCGAGTGGGTCCCCGCGGGGACATACGATCTCAGCTTCGAAGCAAACGGGTACGAGCCGCTCAAGCGCCGCGTCGAGGTGTTGCCCAACCAGATCAACCGCGAGCTCGTCGAGCTCGAGCCCAAGCGCCGGACCGGGCGCGGCCAGTTCATCGCGTTCAGCTCGGTCGTGGGCGGCATTGTGGTCACCAGTGCGCTCTACGGCCACTACGATGACGACGTCCTCGTGCCAGGGTTCTTCGGCGGCGCGCTGGCCGGTGTGCTGGGCTCGATGCAGGCACCCGATGACCTCAAGCTGGGCACCAGTAGCCTCGCGATCACGTCAGCGATCGCGGGCGCCGTCGCCGGAGGAGCAGCGGTCGCATCATTCCGGGACGATCCGAACCTCGGTCTGAAGGTGGGTGCGGGCTCGATGCTGGTCGGCGGTGCGGTCGGTTACTACATCGGGGAGCAGACCGCCATCAGCCCCGGTGATGCCGCGTTGATCAACACCGGCGTGATCTGGGGAACCACGGCTGGGCTGCTGTTTTCGACGTCGTTCGACGCATCGGTCAAGACGAGCGGACCCCTGATCTTGACGGGTCTGGGGATGGGCACCGTGAGCGGTGCGCTGCTGACGAGGTATTTCCCGATGAGCCGGTCGCGTGCCCTGCTGCTCGACGTCGGTGGGGCCGTCGGATTGTTTGGTGGACTGGCTGCCGCCGGAATCGAGGCGGAGCGTCGCAACCAAGGACTCGGGCCCTCGACGGTGCCACCGGATCGCTCGGAGCTGTATTCGAACTTCGCGCTCGCCGGGGTCGCAGTTGGCTTGATCGGCGCCGGGATCTTGACGCGCAACATCGACGCGCCGAAGACGTCGGTGAAGGCGAGTCTGGGCACGGCGAGCAAGCCGGGCGGTGGCTCGGTGCTCACGTACGGCATCACGGGCTCGTGGTGATCGGTCGCTGGCGGGCGAATCTGATCTGTCGAGCTGCGCGCGAATCCGTATAGTCCGGCGATGGAGCAGCGGCTTAGCGCGTGTCCTCTTGACTGCCCGGATCTGTGCGGTCTCACGGTTGCCGTCGACGGCGGGCGCGTGATCCAGGTCAACGGTGATCGCCGCGGGCCGATCACCGACGGGTTCGTGTGCGGCAAGGTTCGTAAGATCGCCGATCATCTGTATTGCGATCAGCGGCTCACCAGACCGCTGGTTCGCGCCGGCACCAAGGGTGAAGGTCGGTGGCGTCCCGTCAGCTGGGATGAGGCGCTGGCGATCGTCGTCGATCGCGTTTCGGCGATCCGCTCGCGGTCGGGCGGCGAGGCGATCTTGCCCTATCACTACGGCGGCTCGAACGGCTGGCTGACCGAAGGCTCGCTGGCGTGGCGGCTGTTTCGCAGGCTCGGCGCTTCGAAGTGCGAGCGAACGTTCTGTGCTGCCGCGACGTCCGCGGCCACGCACGGGCTGTATGGCGAGATGCCGGGCGTGGCGCTCGAGGACTACGAGCACGCGAGGCTGATCGTGCTGTGGGGCGTCAATCCGTCCGCCACGAGCATTCATCTGGTCCCGGTGATCGAGCGTGCGCGAGAGGCAGGGGCGAAGCTGGTCGTCGTCGATCCGCGCCGCACCCCGCTGGCCCGCCGTGCCGATCTTCATCTCGCGATCCAGCCCGGCACCGATGTCCCCGTCGCGCTGGCGGTGATCCACGCGCTGTTCAGCCGCGGTCACGCCGATCGCTCGTTCCTCGACCGTCACGCATCGCAGGTGGATGAGCTGGAGCGTCGTGCCGCGCGGTGGTCGATCGACGCAGCTGCTCGCGAAGCGCAGATCGCCGCGGCTGATCTCGACGCATTCGTCGAGCTGTACGCGGCAAGCTCGCCGGCGGTGATCCGCGCGGGGTGGGGCGTGGAGCGCAACCGCAACGGTGGCAGTGGGGTCGCCGCCGTGCTGGCGGTTCCCGCCGTGGCGGGTAAGTTCGGCGTGCGTGGCGGTGGGTTCACGATGTCCAATAGCGAGGTCCGGTGGGGCACCAGCGCCGAGGCCACGGTTCAAGAACCCGCACCCGCGGTACGCAAGGTAAACATGAGCACGCTGTCGACCGCGCTACGCGAGCTGCGTGATCCGCCGATCGAGTGCGTGTTCGTCTACAACTGCAATCCGGTCGCCACCGCGCCCGATCAGCGCGCGGTGGTCGAACAGCTGTCGCGCGATGATCTGTTCGTCGTGGTGCACGACCAGGTGATGACCGATACGGCCGCGCTCGCGGATGTCGTGCTGCCGGCGACGGCCTTCCTCGAGCATCGCGACGTTCGCCGCGGCTACGGCACGATGCGGATGTTCGATAGCCCGGCCGTCGCGACTCCACCCGGCGAGGCGCGCAGCAACAACCAGCTGTTCGGCGCACTGCTCGATCGGCTCGGCCTGACGCGTCCGGGCGATGCGATGACCGACGAAGCGATCGTCGAACGCCTGTTTGCGAGCTTTCCCGAGGGACCGGCGTTGCGCAAGCAGCTCGACGACCAGCGCGTCGCGTCGCCGCCGGATGGCGCGCGGCCAGTGTTGTTCGTCGACACGTTTCCTGGCACCCCCGATAAGCGGATCCACCTGGTCTCGAGCGATCTCGATCGGGAGACCCCATTCGGCCTGTATCACTACCAGCCGGATCCCAGGACGACCGAATTTCCGCTCGCGTTGATCTCGCCCGCGCTTGCGACCCAGATCAGCTCGACGTTCGGGCAGCTGCGCAAGGCGCCCGGCGCGGTCGAGCTATCACCGAGTGATGCCGCGGCGCGAGGGATTCGGGACGGCGATCGCGTGCGGATGTGGAATCAGCACGGTGAGGTTCGATGTCTGGCGAAGATCTCGAGCGAGGTCCGCGACGGCGTGTGCTCGATGCCCAAGGGGTTGTGGCGAAAGCACACGGACAACGGCTTCACGGCGAATGCCTTGATCCCGCCCGCCGTCGCCGATCTCGCCGGTCAGGCCGCGTTCAACGATGCCCGCGTGCAGGTCGAGCGGATCCCCTAGCGCCCATCGAACACGGCGCGTAGGGCGGCCTGCGCATCCCGGGGGAGCGCGGGCGGCGCGGGCTTGCCATCGCGCACCACCTCGGCCGTGCCTGGAGTCTTTGAGGCTTGGCCACGAGCTCGAGGACCTCTAGCGACGGCACACAAACGCGAGCGTTCTCACGCAGAGGTCATCGTGCCAGCCGTCCGACGGATCGATGTTCAAGCAGTTCGCTAGGTCATGGTCGTCCGGCTCACCGGACGCCCAGTTCGCGTACTGGCCTGGTTGCGGGCTGCCGTTCGACCAAAACACGTCACCACCGCCCCACCGCCATGTTGCTTCGCTGCCTTCATCCGTACCGCCGATCCAGAAGTCGTCGCCCGCGAATTGATCATCGGCCTCGTTGGTGAGGAATGCATCCTCGGAGGCATCGTCCACCTGCGCGAGCAGGAATCCCTGCTGGGCGCAGGCGGCGTAAGCATCGCTCCAGGTCAGCTCGGTGGCGCAGAACAAGTAAACCCGCGCATCTTTCGGAGCGGGGCGCCGCACCGCAACGCATTCATTGGGACAGCTGGCCGTGGTGGTGTTATCGCAATCGTTGTCGATGCCATCGCAGACCTCGTCGCCTCCCGGATGGCGATAGCGCTCGTCATCGTCGCAATCATCGCTGGTGAGCACGTAGCTCGCCGGCTGGGTGCACGCGGTCATCGTGGTTGCTGGATCGCCGTGGCCGTCTCCGTCGGAGTCGAGGTACCAGGTCTCGCACGGCGCGTCGGGGAGGGATTGATCGCTCGGCTGATCGGCGGAAGCATCACCGACTGGCATCGTCGGATCAGCAACGCAGACTTCCCGATCGCACACCAGCGACGCGGGGCATTCCAGGGTCACCGAGCACGGTGATCCTGATGGCGGATGGGGCTGATAGCACGCAGCCATCGCCCCCACGACGACGACCCATCTCACGTCACGATGATCGACGGTGGTTATCGATCGTCGCAAGCTGTTTCTCGACGCTGATCTTGGTGTCCAACGCGGTTACGCGACGGCCGACGTGACAATGTTTGCATCGACCGGCGTCGAGGTGGGCACAATCCGCACCTGGCAGCACTGCTCAGAGCGTCTGTAGAAATGCGATCAGCGCCTCGCGATCGGCCTTGCTCGCCATGCGGAACGCTTCGCGCGCAGCCATGGCTTCACCGCCATGCCACAGGATCGCCTCGGCCAGCGTTCGGGCGCGGCCATCGTGGAGGAACGTGGCGTCCGGCGACACGACGTGCGTCAAGCCGATTCCCCACAGCGGCGGAGTCCGCCATTCGACGCCCTCCGCCACGAAGTCTACCCGCGCATCGGTCAGCGCGTCGCCGACATCGTGCAGCAGCAGATCGGTGTACGGATGGATCGTCTGATTGGCGAGCTGCGGGATCTCATGATCACCGGTGACCAGCGTCGGAACGTGACACCCCGCGCATCCGAATTCGTCGAACCGGAGCCGGCCGCGCTCGGCAGCGTCATCGCGCGGCGCAGCGATCGGAACCGCCAGCGTCGCCATCAAGAACGTGGTCTGGACGAGCTGCTCGTCGTTGACATCGCGCATGCCATCGGGTTCGGGGAACACTGCGTTGGTGAGACCGATATCGTTCAGAAACGCGCCCGCGGTCTGGTCGCGCAACGTCGCGACATTCGCCTTGTGACCGAACCGGCCGATCATCGTCGCGCCGAGCGTCGGGCTCCACACGCGGTTCGGACGGCCGGAGATGCCATCGCCATTCGCATCGTCGGGATCGGCGAGCTCCAGCAGCGTTGGTTCGGAAATCGCCTCGAGCAGCCCGAGACCGATCACCGGTGGGCCTTGACGATACGACTGTCGAATGTTCGGTCCCAGCGGATCGCCGCTGGGCAGCCGCACGTCGACGGTGGGCACGCGCAGCGTCGCCACCTCGCCGTCGTCGTACATCACCGAGGTCTCCGCCCATGAGAGCTCGGCATGAACCTCGGGGAGACCCACGCTCGCATGATCCTGAAGCTGCAGTCCGAGGTCCTGTACCGGCACCGGCCCCCCAGGCTCGGCAGGCGTGCCGGCGACCATGCTCACCCGGATCAACGCTTGCGATCCGGGGCCGGAGCCGATCTGCGAGAGACCTCGTCCCATGCCGCCGTGGCAGCCGCCGCAAGCGTCGTTGTTGAACAGTGGACCCAGCTGCGGGGTGCGCCACTGAAACAGGAACGGTCCGCGGCCGAGCACATGGATCTCGCGCTGCGCGTCGCTGAGGTTCGACGCCGGGTGATCGAACGCGTAGGCCGTCCGGTCATCGACCGTGGTGGTCCCGCCTTGCTGGCGCTCGTCGGCGAGGTCGTCGCCGCAGCCGATCAACGCGAGCGCGCACAGCCACCAGAGCCTCACGCGATCAGCATACACGACGGCTCGAACCATCTTCCAAGATCCTCGGCGGTGCGAAGAACGGCATATGATGGTCGGGTGAGAGGTTTGCTGGTCGGAGGAGGCCTCCTGTGCGGGTGCTATCAGCCCGTGCTCGAGCAACCCTGCGAGGTACGCTGCACCGAAGGTGCGGCCGCGGCGTGTCCGAGCGACTGGACGTGCACCGCGGGGCGGTGCGCTCCTGAAGCGACCACGTGCGCGAACGTGTTCTACGATTTCACCATCGCGTGCGCTGAACAGGCCGTTGCGACGGTCGGCGCCGCCCGGTGCGGCGACCCGGCCGGTTCCGGCATCACGCTCACGACCGATATGGATCAGCTCGCGGGCGCGGCGTGGCTGATCCAGGCGTATGACGCATCCACGATCGCCGGGTTCTCGCTCGAGCTCACCCTCAGCTCGATGATGGTGGAAAAGGCCGGCGACGGATTTGCGATCGTGTTGCAGGCCGACCCTCGCAACGTTCTCGCGATCGGTGGGCCGGGCCGGCAGCTGGGGTACGGCACGGCAACACCGATCGCTCCCAGCGTGGCGCTCGAGATCGACACGAACGCCGACGTTGGGGGCTTCGAGCCGCACGTCCGGTTCGACTTCGACGGCAACGTCGTGATCGATGATCCAGCGGGCGACGTTCCGTTACCCGCGGTGCCGATCACCTCCGGACAGCCGTTCACCGTCTGGCTCGACTACGACGGTTCTTCGCTGATGGCGTACCTCGCGCAACACGCGCCGAAGCCGGCGTCGGCGATGATCTCGGCGCCCATCGATCTGCGCCGGCTCGGGACCCAGATGCGGATGGGCGTGACCGCGGGCAACGGCATGCAGATCGGAATTCAACGGCTCCTTCGCTTGAGCGTCGATGTTCGCCTGTAGCTGCGCTGCGCTGCGCTGCGCTGCGCTACGCGAGCCGCTCGCCCGCGATCAGCTGCTCGTAGGTCTCGCGCGGTCGGATCACGGTGTAGCGACCGCCCTGTACCAGGACCTCGGGCGCCCGCGGACGCGTGTTGTAGTTCGACGCCATCGTCGAGCCATACGCACCGGCGGCACCGATCCACACCAGCTCATCCTGCGCGAGCTCGGGCAGATCGCGATCGCGCGCAAAGAAGTCACCAGTTTCGCACACCGGGCCGACGATGTCGGTCTTGATCGTCGGGCGCTCCGGGTTGGTCACCGGTCGAATCGGGTGAAACGAGCCGTACAGCGCCGGACGCATCAGGTCGTTCATGCCTGCGTCGACGATCGTGAAGTGTTTTTCGTCGTTACGCTTGCGATACAGCACGCGGCTGATCAGCGCTCCGGCCTGACCGACGATCACACGACCGGGCTCGGTGTAGAGCGTGACTCCGAGTGAGGTGAGCGGCGCGAGAGCCGTGCGAACGGCGGCGCCGTAGTCGGCCGGTGTCGGAACGACGTCGCCCTTGCCATAGTCGATGCCCAGGCCACCGCCGATGTCGATGTGCTCGATCGCGAGACCATCACGCGACAGATCTTCGATCAGCGCAACCAGCCGCGCAATCGCGTCGGTGAACGGTGAAGTCTTGATCAACTGCGACCCGATGTGGCAGTCGACTCCGACGATCTCGATGCCGGTCCACCGCGAAGCGGTTCGTCCGAGCTCTCGTGCTTCGCCCATCGAGATCCCGAACTTGTTCTGCTTGAGTCCGGTCGAGATGTATGGGTGGGTGCCTGCGTCGACGTCGGGGTTGACCCTGAGCGCCACCCGCGCGCGGCGCTGTTCCGCGCGTGCGATCGCGTCGAGCACCTCGAGCTCCTCGACGGACTCGACGTTGAACGTACCGATGCCGGCGGCCAGTGCGGCCTTCATCTCGTCCTTGGTCTTGCCGACCCCGGAGAACACGACCTTGGCGGGGTCGCCACCGGCCTTCTGCCAGCGGAACAGCTCGCCGATCGAAACGATGTCAGCACCTGCGCCCATGCTGATCAGCACCGCGAGCACGCCGAGCGAGGAGCTCGCCTTGATCGCGTAGCACACCCGGTGCGGCACGCCGTCGAGCGCGCGATCGAACGCGCGGTACGCGCGCTCGAGCTCGCCGCGGCTGTAGACGTACACCGGTGTACCCACCTCGGCGGCGATCTTGGCCAGCGGGACGTCTTCGCAGTGCAGCTCGCCGGCCTTGTACTCGAATGGGAACATCGCTGGGCTCCAGTGCGGCATGATCACCTGATGGTGGTTGGCTTGTCTGCCGGCCCGGACAGGTCGGCGCCCAGGTCGGCGCCCAGGTCGGCGGTGACCCGGTCGAGCTCGGCGAGGATGCGCTGCCGGGCCGGTCCGCCGGGGAGGTCGCGGCGGTCGACCGCGCGGGCAGGGTCGAGCCACTGGGCGATGTCGGGGTCGAACGCGGGATGGGCGGCGCGCAGCTCGTCCAGGCTGAGCGCGGCGAGCTCGACGCCGCGGGCAGTGGCGACGCGCACGAGGTGGCCGGCGATGTCGTGGGCCTCGCGGAATGCGACCCCGCGGGTCACGAGATAGTCGGCGACCTCGGTGGCAACGAGATGGCCCTGATCGACGGCGGCGCGCATCCGGTCCACGTCGAACGTCAGGCTCGCGACCATGCCGCGGGCGACCGCGAGGGAGGTCTCGACGGTTTCCACCGCGTCGTACAACGGCTCCTGGGTCTCCTGGAGATCCTTGTTGTAGGCGAGCGGCAGCGCCTTGATCACGGTCATCAACGTCACCCACGCGCCGATCACGCGTCCGGACTTGGCGCGCATCAGCTCCGCGAGGTCCGGGTTCATTTTCTGCGGCATCAAGCTCGAGCCCGAGCAATACGCTTCACCGATCTGCGCGAACCGGATCTCCTGGCTGGCCCAGAGCACGAGCTCTTCGCCCAGGCGCGACAGATGGCCCTGGATCAACGCACACGCGGCCACCAGCTCGATCGCGAAATCGCGATCGCCGACCGCATCGAGCGAGTTGGCGGTGACCGCGGAGAACCCGAGCGCGTGCGCGACGTGCTCGCGATCGATCGGCAGTGTGGTGCCGGCGAGGGCTCCTGACCCGAGCGGCGAGATCGCAGCGCGTGCGGCCGCGTCGGTGATGCGCCCGCGATCTCGCTCGAGCATCGCGTTGTACGCGAGCAAATGGTGCGCGAGCCGCACGGGCTGGGCGCGTTGCAGATGCGTGTACCCGGGCATCAGCGTGTCGACATGATCGCGGGCCTGCGCCACCAACGCGCGGCGCAGCTCGTCGATCGCATGACCGATTCGCGCCGCCGCGGCGCGTGCATACAGTCGCAGATCCGTGGCCACCTGATCGTTGCGGCTCCGTGCGGTGTGCAGCCGGCGACCGGCATCGCCGATCTGATCGATCAGCCGGGCCTCGACGTTCATGTGAACATCCTCGAGCGCCTCGTCCCACGCCAGCTCCCCCGAGGTGAGCTGGGCCTCGACCCGGCGGAGCCCGGTGACGATCGCGGTTGCATCGGTTGCGCTGATCAGCCCACGGGCGGCGAGCATCTCCGCATGTGCGATCGAACCAGCGACATCGTGCGGGAGGAGCCGGTGATCGAATCCGATCGAGGCGTTCATCCGCGCCGCGATCGGATCGAGCGCGCCCTCGAACCTGCGTCCTCGTGCGCCCTTGGGTCCGGACATGGCGCGCAGTTTAGCCATGCGATCCGCAGGCGCCACAAGCAAACGCCGGGTAAAACACCGGCGAAAGGAGTCTCGATGTCGCAACGAGTAAGGTTTTCTTCGACGGTGGGCGAGGTCACCGGCGTGCTGGAGCTCCCGGCCGCAGAACGGGCGCCGGGCGTCGTCGTGCTCCAGGAGTGGTGGGGCATCAACGAGCAGATCCAGAGCATCGCCAAACGCTGGGCGGAGCAAGGCTTTGTCGTCGTCGTGCCGGACCTGTTTCACGGCAAGCTTGCCGCCAACGCCGACGAGGCTGCCGCCTTGATGAAGGCTCTCGACGTTCCCAGCGCCGTGAAGGAGATCGCCGGCGCGGTGAGCTACCTGAAGAGCCATCCGCGGTGCACCGGCAAGATTGCGGTCACCGGCTACTGCATGGGTGGCGCGCTGACGTTCGCGTCGGCGGTGGCGATCAGCGGGCTGTCGGCGGTCGTTCCATTCTACGGGCTGCCCGGCGAGGTCGATGTCACGAGGATCGATGCGCCGATCCAGGCGCACTTCGCCAAGCACGATGATTGGGCCACGGTCGCCGGCGCCACGAAGATCAAGGAGGCGGTGAAGGTCCCGATGGAGCTGCACGTCTACGATGCCCAGCACGCATTCTGTAACGACAAGCGTCCGGAGGTCTACAACGCCGAGAGCGCGGCAACGGCGTGGGCTCGCGCCGTGGCGTTCGTGCAAACGCACACGCGATAGCGGTACACTGGCAGCCTCGATGCGGCGGTCCTTCACGCTCGCGGCTGGCTGGATCGCAGCCTGGTCCAGCATGGCGCACGCCGGCCCATCCGCGGACGCCGCAGCAGAGTTTGCCAAGGGCAGCGCGGCGTACCAGGCGCTACGCTACGGCGAGGCCGCCGAGCGATTCGAGGCGGCGTACCGGCTGGACCCAGATCCGTCGTACTTGTTCAACGCGGCACAGGCGTACCGACTCGCACGAGCGTGCGCCAAGGCGAAGGCCGTGTTCGATCAATTTCTGGCACTGACCGCCGAGTCTCGTCACGACGACAAGGTCATGCTCTACGTCGACGACGCCGCGGCGTGTGCTGCCGAGCAGGAGCGCCTCCTCGCGGCGGCGCGCGTGGGCGATCCGCGGACCGGCAGGACCAAGCGCATTGCTGGTGTCGCGACCGCGGTCACGGGTGTGGGGCTGCTCGCGACCGGAACCTATCTTGCGCTGCGCGCGCGCTCGCGAAGCGAGGACTTCGACGAGTGCGTCGAAACGCCTGGGTGCAGCCGGCTGCAGCTTCTACACGATCAAGGCGAACGCGCCGATCGCTGGGCGAAGGTCTCGTTCGCCGTCGGCGGTGCAGCACTGCTGGGTGGAGGGCTGTTGTACTACCTAGGTGTTCGAGACCGCGCCGCGGAGTCCTCGCGGCAAGTGACCGTGGTGCCAGCCGACGGTGGGTTGGTCGTTAGCTATCGTGGAGCACTATGACCGTGGTGCCGCGAACGCTGCTGTTCGCTGGTGTCATGCTCATCGCGAGCTCGTGCTTCGCGCCCGAGCGGGCGCGTCGATGTTCTACGGGCGAGGATTGCAGCGACGGCTATCTGTGCAGCTCCGCGGGGTTCTGCCAGCGTGAAGGCAGCGCCATCGATCTCGACACATGCCGCGGCGGCGAGTGCAGTTGTGATTCAACCGGCACGATCTGCACATGCGCGTCGGGCGCGTGCACGCAAGTTTGCGGCGACGGGCAGAGCTGCATGTTGACGTGCACCGGTTCTGCGAGCTGCAATCAGACCTGCTCGGCGACCGCGTCATGCCACCTCGAGTGCACGGATGACGCGACGTGTACCGTCGATTGTGAGCAATCGTGCCTTTGCCAGGGGTCAGGCAATCCTGTCTGCACCTGGAACAGCACATCATCGGTGCCATGCTTCCGGTCCTGTACGCAATCGAATCCGATATGTATGGAGAACGGCGAATGCTCCGCTGACGAAAGCTGCTGCCGGTAGAACCTGGTCAACCGATGACGAGCCGCCGCCCGGTTGACGAGTCCGCGGCGGGCTTGCGGCGGTGATTGGCGGGCGGTTTCAGCTCGCTCGGCGCCCCAGTTGTCGACGACGTCGCGACGCCTCCCCGAGGGAGCGAAACGCCGCTCAGAGGACTCGGGGCAGCGGTGGAGAGGCGGTCAAGTCTTTGGAATGTCTCGGTGCCCGGTCGGGACATGTCGTGCAATCCAACTGGCTTCGAGTGCACGCATTTGGGTGTCCGCTGGCGGGGCGATCCGGGCTGACCGAGCCGCGGTCGACAACGATTCCACGGCGGCACGGTGGCTGCACTGGTCGGGACCGAGATTCAACCCCACATGACAAGGAGCCTCCCATGAGCACTAAGGCACTCGACCTCGCCACGTTGTCGGCCGTCGTCGGCGGAAAGGGCGCGACGTCCGCGGCGACCAATAGCACCACCAAGACGGTGTCGCCGAAGATCACCGAGAAGAAGGACGACAACAATCCGGTCGAGAAGTTCATCGACCTCGGAAACAAGTTCGTTGGCGAGGCTTCGAAGCTCGTCGCCAAGCCGAAGGTGGGTCCTGCGTTGGTCTCTCCGATCTGGCCGCTGGTCGCGGGCAACGCCAAGGCAATGTCGGGAGAGAGCGACGCCTGAGCGCTCGCCCTTGCACCCACCAAACCAACACGACACGAGGAGACTAGTTTAATGAGCAACAGCCCACGACAATTAGCGACGGCCGACCTGTCGGCCGTCTTCGGTGGCAAGGGCGGGACGTTGAGGGGGCCGACGGCGACCTCAACGAAAGTGCAACCCAAGGTCACGCGAGAGAAGCCGGAGCAGAAGCCTGGCAAGGGCCCGATGGAGACCTTCATCGAGCGCGGCAATCAGTTCGTCGGCGAGGGCATGAAGCTGCTGGCGGCTCCGCTCGCAGGACCGTCGCTGCTGTGCCCGCAATGTCCGGCGATTCTGGCCGAGGCCAAAGTGATGTCAGGAGACAGCACCGCCTAGAACGAATAGCTTAGATCTAGCTTAGCAGGACCAGGCGAGCGCGAGCTCGCACCGGTTCGCGTGCACTGCGGTTTGGTCGCTCGAGCCCGCGGCAGTGCGTGCGTGCCGCGAGCTCAGGGGCCGGCGAGTCAGCCGATCTCTTCGGCGTACGTCATCACCAGGTACATCACCGTCTCGACGGTGCCAGGATTGCGGTACGCGTGCGACGCGTCGGCCTCGAACAGGATCGAATCACCCGCCTGGAGGCGGTGCATCTCGCCCCCGACCTCGAGCTCGAGTGCGCCCGCGGTCACCACGAGGTTTTCGGTGGTGCCGGGCGGATGCGGGTCAGCATCCTCCGTCTTGCCCGCGGCGAGGTGCAGCTCGTAGAACTCGACGCGGCGCGGCCCGTCGAACGGGAACAGCGCACGCGAGCTGAACTTGCGATCGTTGCTGGTCAGGATCTTCGAGTCACCAGCTCGCAACACGAGCGCGCCCGATTGCGAGCGCGCGGAGATCAGCGCCGAGAACGTGACGCCAAGTGCGCGGGCGATCTTCCACAAGACGTTGATCGTCGGCGCGCTTTGACCGAGCTCGATCTGACCCAGCATCGCGCGCGACACGCCCGAGCTCTGCGCGAGCCGCTCGAGCGATAGTCCGCGCTTGGTGCGGAGCCGGCGCAGGTTGCCACCGACCACCGGCGCGAGATCGGTGGCTGGTTCGCCGGAAACAGCTTCCTCGCCGGACGTCTCGCCGTCGGACGGTGCCACCTTCTTCTTCACAGCGGAAACATATCCGCCTCAACAGAGGCAGCACAATCGAGGGGGCCGCAAACTACTTCGTGCCGAACAACCGATCGCCCGCATCCCCGAGCCCGGGGACGATGTAGCTCTTCTCGTTGAGCCGCTCGTCGACCGCTGCCGTGTACACCGGCACCTCCGGGTGGGCACCGTGAAACACACGCAAGCCTTCGGGGCACGTGAGCAAACACACGAACTTGATCGAGCGTGGTGCCGTCGCCTTGAGCCGCTGGACGGCGGCCACTGCCGAGTTGCCGGTGGCGAGCATCGGATCGATGACGATCGTGTCGCGGTCCTGCATGTTGTCCGGCACCTTGTAGTAGTACTCGACGGGCGTCAGCGTCTTGGGATCGCGATACAGGCCGATGTGACCGACGCGTGCCGATGGCAGGATCTCGAGCATCCCGTCGAGGATGCCCGTCCCGGCCCGCAGGATCGACACCAGTACGATCTTCTTGCCGTCGAGGACCGGGGCCATCGTGGGAGCGATCGGAGTTTCGATCGCCACTCGCGTGGTGGGGAAGTCGCGGCAAACCTCGTACGCCAGCAGCATGCTGATCTCGCGCAGCAGGCTGCGGAACGTGCTGGTGCTGGTGTCCTTGGACCGCATCAGCGACAACTTGTGCTGCACGAGCGGATGAGTGATGACCTGAAGGTTTCCAGCCATGGTCGGGAAACTAACCTCACAGGTCGCACAGCACAGCGCCGGCGGCGCTGATTTTCCCCGGCTTCAACGTCGCTGGGGAGCGGCGACCGCCGTGGGGTCGCCGGGCGAAAAATGCTGGCGCTACTTCACGGCGAGGTGGCTAGCAGCGGCGACCGCCGTGCTCACGCTTGAAACCGAGACGATGGCTGCCAGTGCAACCAACGTGGCGAACAGGGCGTCGCGGACGAAGCTCTTGCGTTGGCGGGTTGCGATGGTGTCGAGACGGTTCATATGGACTCCTTGCGCGGCGGTGCCGGGCGAGCAGCCTCTAATTCAACCTCCGGGCCATTCCGAAATAAAACGATCGCAAGTGGTTAGCTCCGCGGCAGGGAGCCGCGACGTGTCCCACCGATCGTCGCAGGGCGGTCGCTGTCGCATGATCGTCGCGACGATCACACGTTCGTCGTCAGAACACGTTGCCGTTGGTATGAACCCGGATGGGTGACCCACCGCCTGGGCGGGCGGCAGCGGCCGCAGCGCGCCCTGCGGCCCACGTACCTTCGAGCACCCGCGCAAGCGGCATCTCTGCGGGCGTCTTGCCGAGCTTGTGCTGGACCGCTTCCGTCACGCGATCGAGCAACGCGATCGTCAGCGCACGCCACTCGACGATCACCTGTTCGCCGAGCTCGTGGATCTTCGCCTTGGCGTCATCGTGTTTGGGCACGGCCACGCCGAGGTCGACGAACAAGCCACCGTTGCGATATTCGGACAGGCCGGTCAGCGCTCCGGTGTGGGTCACCGTGACGCCGCAGCGCTCGAGCGGTTCGAACAGCGAATATGCGATCCACTGGGACGACTTGTGAAACGGGACGAGGCCCTCGGACGGCCCGGTGCCGCCCGCTGCGGGATGTCGCCACACGTCCCCCAGGTTGATGCCATCGAGCTCGACCCGGCCCGGCCAGATCGATCCGAGCCCCTCGAGGATCGCGGTGAGGATCTGTGATGCATTGATCGCCGAGCCCCGCGCGCGCAGATGATCGACGAGCCCGCCGGGTCGGCCACCGGGGAACATCGTCGAGTTTGCCGCGATCGCGGTTCCGAGGTCGCGGATCAACGCGATCCGGCGATCCACGCCGGCGAGCGGATTGTCGTCCGCGATCTGGAACGCATCCGCCAGGCGGCCGGGATCGAGCGCGCGAAGGCCATCGATATCGGCGGACAACAGGTTGCCGGGATCCGACGAGAACACTCCCGCTTCGAACGCGTGCAAGCTGGCGAGGGCCAGACCCTCGGAGCGGCCGATCACCAGATCGGTTCCGGGTTCGCGGTAGCGCCAGGACGCGCCAGCGTCGGCATCCAGGAGCACCGATACGACGATGAGGTCGACCCACGAACGGAGTCGCTCGTCCATCGGAAGCGCCGCGAGCCTTGCTTCAAATGGAGGGACGCGGTCGATCCCCCCCGCGCGGAAGTGATTGATCCGCCCGTGCAGCGGAACCTTCGTCAGCTCGGGATGCACGGTTTGGATCGCCGCGATGACCTTGTCGACGACGTTGGGCAGCGCACCGAGATCGATCGAGAAATGCTCGAGCTTGCCGGCGATGCCCGCCTGCAGGATCGTCTCGCACCGCGCCCGAATCGCCAGCGGGGATCGGAGATAGGCGATCGCCGTGGTGGTCTCAGGCATGACTTGCAGCGTACGCCACCCAGCGCGTGCGTCGCAACGCGCCAGGTGCTGCCTCGCGAAGGCCATTTCATTCGAGACCGGTGGTGATTGGCGAGTAGCGCTATGCTCGGTGCCGGGTGTTGCGCGCATGTGTGCTGATCGTCGTCGCGGGCTGTGGCTTGCCCGAGGGCGACTATTTTGGTCGCACCGATCAGCTCGAGCCGGGGCATCTGCGCTGGTGCAACCAAGGTGAGCCGGGTCGGCTCGATCCTGCGCTTGCGTCGAGCACCACGGCGACACCACTCGTCCATGCGCTGTTCGATGCGCTCACGACCTATGGTGCCGATGGGCTCCCCGTTGCCAGCTTGGCGACCAGCTGGGAGATCGCCGAGGATCTGCGCACGCTCACGTTTCACCTTCGATCGGACGCGCGATGGTCCGACGGCACACCGATCAACGCCTACGACATCGCGTACACCGCATTCCGGGTGTTGCATCCGCTCACCGGCTCACCAAACGGCGACAACCTGCAGGCGATCAAGAACGCGACCAGGTATCTGACGCGTCGCGTGTTCGTCATGCGCTCCGCCGCGGGACCGTTCCGCCCCGGCGACGTCGTGGAGCTTGCAGCCGAAGCGCCGCCGCCCACGCGCGATCTCGCGGCGCGCACGTCGTCGCTGATGCTGGTCCTGCGCGATCTGGGCGCGCCCGAGGCCCAGGGGTACGCCCGGGTGCCGCCCGGGACTCAGATCTCGCTGATCATGATGAGCGGCGGCCGCGCGACGCCGCCATCGCCCGACGGACAGCCCTGGGCCTACGTGTTCTGGAATCGCGATGCGGAGGGCGTGTTTGGCTGGATCCCCGCGCGCGAGCTCGACGGAGAGCCGAACGGCGATGTCAGGCTGCAGGTGCGCCGGGTGACGGCCAAGAACGTGCCCGGGCGTGCGGGCGTGTACGACCAGCTCGCGCTGGATGAGGCGGTGCCGCGCGCGGCCTACAGCGTGCGCGGGCGGGACGTCGCGTATTCGACCGACGCCGTCGGGATCACGATCCCGGATCCCTACACGATCGTGTTCGAATGCGCCGATCCGACGCCGTACTTCTTTGCGATGACGGCGAATCGCGCGCTCCGCACGACCCCCACGCGCGCGGTTTCGCGCTGGCCGCTCGCGTGGACGCGCGCCGAGCACATCGTCACATCGGGGCCGCTGCACCTCGCGGCATGGAACGATCGGGATCGAGTGGAGCTCGTACGCTCGACGACGTTCTGGAACCCCGCCGAGGTCAAGCTCGAACGGCTGACCGCGTACTCGATGGACGATCAGGCGGCAAACACCAACACCTACTTCAGCGGCGGCTGCGATGCGACGGCGTCGAATACGATCCCATCGAGCTATTTGCCGGCGCTCAACGGCGAGCAGCGCGGCCGTGCGTACAAGGACTACGACGTCTCGCCGTATCTCGGCGTGTATTTCGCCTGGGTCAATACCAAGCGACTCTCCAGCCGCCACCTGCGCCGAGCGCTCGCGCTGGCGATCGATCGCACGCAGATCCCTCGGTTCACCCACGGCGGCGAGATGGCCACCACGCAGCTGACGCCGGGGACGCCGATCGCGAGGCTGTCCGAGGCGGACCTCGCTGCGTGTGGAGTCACGCGCGACACGCCGGGGTTCGCACTGGTGATGATCAGCGGCGAGCTATGCTACGTGCCACCGCCCGGCCTCGGCTACGATCCGGAAGCGGCCAAGCGCGAGCTCGCGCTCGCAAAGGCCGAGCTCGGCAGCGCCTGGCGCGAGCCGCTCGAGTATCGCTACAACGAGGGCTCGGAGGCGCACCGTCAGATCGCCGAATACGTTCAAGCCGCGTGGGCGCGGATCGGCCTGCGCGTCGAGCTTGCATCGCAGGAGTTCAACTCGTTGCTCGACGACACGCGCAAGGGTCGCTACGACATCGCCAGGCTCGGCAACGTTGGCAGCGTCGCAGACACCGAGAGTGAGTTCTTGCCGCTGTTCTCGTGCGCGTCGCCAGACAATCGCGCCAAGTACTGCTCCCCCGAGTTCGAGAAGCTGATGGCCGAGGCACGGACGCTGCGGGATCGCAGGGCGCGCAACGCCAAGCTGCGCGAGGCCGAGCGCGTGATGATCGAGGATGCGCCGGTGATTCCATTGTACGTCTACACCCAGAAGCATCTGGTCAAGCCGTACGTCCGTGACTACTCGATCAACTTGATCGACCAGCCGCCGTTGTGGCGCGCGTGGATCGACCCGGGGTGGCGGGAGCCCGCGCGATGACCCGGTTCTTGATCGGTCGCCTGGTGGCGGCCGCCATCGTGGTGTTCGTCATCGCAACGGTCAGCTTCTTCTTGCTTCATGCTGCGCCGGGCGGACCATTCGACACGGCCGAGCGGCGATCGGCCGAGGTCCAGCGCGCGATGGAGGAACGCTACGGGCTGCACGATCCGCTGTGGCAGCAATACACGCGCGCGATCGGCAAGCTGATCACCGGCGATCTCGGCTATTCGATGCGCACCGATCAGCCCGTCAGCCAGCTGATCGGCGACCATTTTCCCGTCAGCGCCAAGATCGGTTTGCTCGGTCTGATCAGCGCGGTGCTCCTCGGCGTCGCGCTCGGCGTCGCGGCGGCGCGCCACAAGAACACCTGGGTCGATTACGTGGCCATGCCGTGCGCGGTGCTCGGGATCTCGGTGCCGGCGTTTGTCGTGGGTCCGTTGCTGATCGCCGCGTTTTCGCTCGGGCTGGGGTGGTTGCCGCCGGCGCGGATCGACGGTCCAGGCTCTTACATCCTGCCCGCGATCTCGCTCGGACTGGTGTACCTGGGAACGGTCGCGCGGCTGGCACGCGGCGGAATGATCGAGACGCTCAGCCACGATTACATCCGCACCGCACGCGCCAAGGGCCTGTCGGAGCGCGCCGTGGTGTGGAAGCACGCGCTGCGGCTCGGCGTCGTGCCGGTGGTGACCTATCTCGGCCCCGCGACCGCGACGATGATCTCTGGATCGTTCGTGGTCGAGAAGATCTTTCAGGTGCCGGGGCTGGGCACCTACTTCATCAAGAGCATCGCCGATCGCGATTATCCGGTGCTGACCGGCGTGTTCGTGTTCTACGCGGTGCTGCTCGTCGTGCTCAACCTGGTGGTCGACCTCGCCTACGGCGTGATCGACCCGCGGACTCGGATGGCGAATCGATGACCACGAGCTCACCGTGGCGCGAGGCGTGGAACCGGTTCCGCCGGCACCGTGTCGCGGTTGCGAGCGTGGCCGTGTTCATCACGATCGCGCTGATCTGCGTGGTTGGACCGTGGATCGCCGGCGTGTTTGGGGTGGACGCGACCACGATCGACACCAACCTCGGCGCGCGACCACCGTCATGGTCGCACTGGTTTGGGACCGACACGCTCGGGCGCGATCTGATGGTCCGCGTGATGATCGGTGGCCGCGTCGCGATCATGATCGCGTTGGCGACGACCTCGATCGCGCTGGTGATCGGCGTGATGTGGGGCGCCACCGCGGCGTACGCGGGCGGTCGAGTCGACAACCTCATGATGCGCGTGGTCGATGCGCTCTACGGCCTGCCGACGATCGCGTTCATCATCGTGGTGATGGCGGTGACCAGCTCGCGGTCGCTGCTGATGCTGTTCGTGTTGATCGGTGCGATCTCGTGGCTCACGATGGCGCGGATCGTACGGGGCCAAGTGTTGCTGGTGCGCAACCTCGAATTCGTCGAAGCGGCGCGCGCGCTCGGCGCGACGTCGCCGCAGATTCTGGCCAGTCACCTGGTGCCCAATGCGATCGGCCCGGTGATCGTGTACGCGACGACGCTATTTCCGCAGGTGATGATGCTCGAGGCGTTCCTGTCGTTTCTGGGGCTGGGCGTGCAGGCGCCGCTGGCGTCGT